>JBBRFQ010000231.1:0-5676 GCA_038224035.1 Gemmatimonadales bacterium | reverse complement strand
TGCGGCCTCTCGATGCTCAACGTCTGGTGGATGCGACTCGGCATCCAGCATCAGCGCATTCACCCCGCCTCGCCGCAGGAGAACGGCGCGCACGAACGCATGCATCGCACCTTGAAGCGGGAAGCGATTGCGCCCCCGCGTGCCACCATGCGCGCGCAACAACGCGCGTTCGATGCGTTCCGCCTGGAGTACAATACCGAACGGCCGCATAGCTACCACGGGGGCACACCGCCAGGCGCGCACTCTTCGCCGTCACCGCGCCCCTATCCGTCGAAGCTGCCGCGGCTCGAATACCCGGGCCACTTTCTGGTACAGCGCGTGACCGATGCCGGCACGATCCGCTTCCAATCCCGCTTGCTGTATCTCGCCACCGCGCTCGACACCTACCACGTCGGGCTCGAAGCGGTCGACGATGGGATCTGGTCGATTCACTTCGGACAGGTGCTGCTCGCACGATTCGATGAGCGGGATGGTATCATCCATGCCTGACCGGATTGCACTCACCCGAGTGTCACCCATGTACCCGGTCTAAAGTGTCACCTATGTACCCGATTGCTCATCCTCAGAATCACTGCCATCGCAGCGCGATCGCTACACGCTGAGAAGTGACGTATCGTTGTTGTACTTCGGCGCCGCGGATATAGCCAATTTCACCGCCAAAGGACCACGCGGGTGCGAGACGGACACGGAGCCCGGTGGCCAGTTGTCCGCCAAGCGCGAGGTCGAATAAGCAGGCGGGGTCGGGGCGGGACCCGCCTTGTGGACACTCGCCGGTCTGCGACACGGCTCCCGCACCAAGCTGCACCCACGGAGTCACGCGGCCTCGGCGCGAAACAGCAAGCACCGGCATCAGCCAGTTCATTCGCCAGCCGCCGGCTGCGGTCGCGCCAAGCTCCGCACCGAGCTCGAGAAGGCGACTTCCCTGACGCATGGCGCGCGCGGTGAACGCGCTTCCATGAGCGCGTTGTGTCGGGCCGCAGCAATCGGTTGGATACAATTCGCGGAAGGTGGCCGCGGCTCCTGAGATCTCAATCGCCCAGCCGGATCCATTGGTGGCTTGGGCAACGCATTCGGACCCGCTGACGACCAACAACACGACGACGACTGATGCTTTCACAGAACTCCTATGCATGTCACAAGACGTCGCAGGCGGTCTAACGATCATGGTTCTGCTGCGAAGCTGCCAACCGACCGCTGTCCTGATCACAATACGTCGGCCGCTTCGTCAGCAGCAACCGGCGTTAGACGACGCGCTAGATGATGTCATCGTCATGGGCACCCGGCAAATCACCGCCACTAGTGCGCTCAGACAGCAGTCCTGTTTGTGTATCGAGGATATGCGTTATCGTCCGATGACCTTCAAGAGAAACGCCCCAAAAACGCTGACCCTCCTCTGAACGATCCCAGAGGTGTGGCTCACTCCAGTCATCGCCATGCCTGACCATTCCAACGACGATCCGCGTCACGGGAATGTCCTTGAGCGAGCCACTTGTCAGCAATCGGTGAATCTCATTAGCCAAGGCTGGCACATGTTTTAGATCGCCTTCGTCAACGGGGCCAATGTCGAGATCAAGATCGTCGTACGAGATCTTTAGCGCCATTTCCGGTTCGACGCCATCTCGCTGCTTACGAGTCTGGTAAAACCTCAGCAGTGCCGCAAAGAGCTTGTCGAACGTCTTGCCCGTCAAATGGCCAATTAGACCGCTCGCGATGTTCGAGCCAATGAATGCTACGGCGAGGTACAGTTCGGTAGATCCCCCAGCCTCGGGCAGATCCATCGGTCGAAGTCTGACCGCTCCGAACTGATTGAGCGCCTCGCGCAAAAGAAGGCGGTCGGTTTCGTCGTAACCTTGTGATCGAAACTCGGCTTCGAAGACAGTTGCCGAAGCGTTCATTGATGGTCCTCTGTCGTCTAACGAAACTGGGTTCTGCTGCACGGCGACCGCACTTAGCGCCGTCCTGATCACAATACCCCGGTCGCCGGGGCTGCAGCAACCCGGGTTAGAACGCCATCCCGCCGATCTCGACCAGCGGCTCTCCCGCATTCAGCAACGCGACAACACGGGGCCAGGCCTCAACCAAAATGTCGCGCAGGAACGCATTGCCGGTGTTGCCGCAGGTCAACCACACGATCTGGGGTGGCGGGCCGTGCCGACCGACGAGATCGACGAAGTCTCGATCCTTGGTAACCACGATGGCGGACGCCGTTCGTGCGCGATCGAAGATGACCTGATCCTCCGCGTCGCGCAGCTCCAGATCGCGCAACGCGTAGGCGTCAACGGCGAGCGTTGCACGGAGCCACGCCGCCACGCTGGGTGAGAGCTGCGCATCGACCCAGACCGGGGGCATTGGCTACGCCGCGAGCACCGGATGATCCAGCCGACGACTGGCGAACCGAAGGCACGCCGCGATGTCGGCGGCATCAAGGTCCGGCATCTCGGCCAGCACGTCGGCGCTGGAGAGACCGGCCGCCAGCAGGTCGAGCACGTCGCTGACCCGGATCCGCATGCCGCGCACACACGGACGCCCCCCGCACTGGTCGGGGTTGACGGTGATGCGGTCCATGAGTTCCACGGTCTGGCCCATACGCCTCGCTCCGGTCGGGACACTGGGTAATCTACCGCCGGACGACACCGCGCAACACCAGAGGTCGCTGGCGTTCTAACGATCATGGTTCTGCTGCGAAGCGGCGGACTGACCGCCGTCCTGATCACATTACTCTGGCCGCTTCGTCAGCAGCAACCGGCGTTAGACGCCCACATGCGAAACCTCACCGCGCACTGCAGTCTGCAACACTGAGAGCAACTGCGGCACGATGGGCTCAAGGTCCGACAGACGATTGCTGCGCGCATGCACGAGTACGACCGACAAGGTGCGGCCCCGCAGGTTCTGCTGAAAGCGCAGGCTTTGATCCATCGTCACAAACACGTCGTACTCGCGTTCGCATGCCGCGAGCAGCGCACCATCATCGAGATCCGACCATCGTCGCGAGTGAATCGTGTGCACGACGTGGTCCGTCAGCAGGGGCGCTAGTCCGCGCGGCAGGTTCCCATCGAGCACGACGCGCACCCGCGGTCAGGCGGCAGGGGCATGCGCGAGAAGCGCGTGCTTGGCGAGCTCCAGTACCGCCACGGCATGGGGACGTGTCACGCTCGGGAAGGCGTCGAGAAACACATCCAGCGAGTCACCTGCCTCGAGATACTCGATGAGCGTCTGCACTGGGACACGGGTCCCCGCAAAGACCGGCGTGCCGCCCAATCGGTCGGGCGACGCGGAGATGAGCGGATCAGGCAATGCCATGGCGTAACTCCGTGACGGGTACATGTAGAAGATAGTGCACCGACGGCCGCCAGAGCGTCCGTGCCGCTGGCGGCCGCCATTACCGGCGGGCTGGCACCGCCCGCAGCACAAAGGCGGAGACGCTGTCCACCAGCTGTGCCGCGAGGGGGATGGTGGGATTCACGTACGGCCCGGCCAACTGCAGCGCTCGGTCCTCCGGCGAGTCCTTGAGGACGGGGTGCATCCCGGCCACGATCACCGTCGCGGCGCGAGGCACGGCCGCTGCTAGCACCGTGGCCTCACTCGGCACTACCTGAAAATCGTGTGTGCCCTATGCAATCAGGACGGGAACGCGGAGCTTCGTGATCTCGACCGACGGCGTGTACCGGAACCAGGAGATGAGGTACGGCTGTACGCTGGGCCGGAACAGTGCCTCCAGCCCTGACGGACTTCGCATGACGGTGTCCCCGGCAGCGATTCGTGCCAGCACACTGTCAGACTGTGCCAACAGTCCGGGCGGCAGGGCGGCGGCCCATTGGTCGTTCAGCACTTGATCGGCTCGTCGCGCTGGGCCGGCGATCGAGATGAAGGCATCCACCGGCGCGCGCTGCGTGACCAGGATGCCGAGTAGCGATCCTTCGCTGTGCCCGGCGATCGTCACCGTGGTGACATGGCGATCGGCGCGAAGCGCAAGTACCCACGCCGCGGCGTCATCGGCGAGCATATCGAATCGCGTATCCGCTTCACGTTGACCGGCGGCGCGACTGCCGCCAATCCCGCGCTTGTCGTATCGAACGGTGGCGATGCCGCGCATCGACAATGCCTCGGCGAGAAGCCGCAGGCTCGCGGGGCCGCTGCTGGCGCCGATCGCGTTCCCGTTACGATCGGCCGGGCCGGAACCAGCGATCAGCATCACCAGCGGATACCGCGCGCGTCCCGCCGGCCGCATGATCGTCCCCGCAAGGTTGCCGGTCGGCGTCGTGATGGTCGTATCCGTTGACGTCCCGCCACCCGTGTCTTGCGCGTGACCTGGCGGTACACCAATGCAGGCGGCTATCGCGGTAACGCACAGCCACCGCCAGATGTCCGTGCGACTCATGATCCCGTCGGCAGCTACGCCTGCGGCGCTCTGGCCGCCACGGCCACGAAAAACGCCGCCTGATCCTTCGGCGAGATCACGACCGCCTGCCCCTTCGCGTACGTCACCTCGAGACGGTCGAGCGAGAGCGCCGGGGCAGAGAGCACGCTGCGCGTCCGCGTGATCCGCTGTATCTGCGCGAGCGGCACGCGCACACGGAGTGGTCCGGACGCGACGAGCAGCTCGCGCTCGGTGAGTCGGTACGCCGTCATCGCACCGATCCATACGACCAGCGCAACACTGCCGAGCAGCGTGGCGAGTACCACCGCGTTGGGCCGCTGTCCGCGCGCGACCGCGCGTTGTGCGACCAGCGCGACGGCGAGAAGGAGCGGGACAAGCACGAGGCCCGCGATGAGAGGATCGATGCGTGAGCGGAAAACGACGGTGTCCATGCAGCAGGATCTGAAGTGACGTCGTCGCGGGTAGAGGCTCGCGGGCGCCTAACGAGACAAGGTTCTGCTGCAATGCGACCGTACTAAACCTCTCCTGCTCACCGACCGCCGGTCGCATTGTCAGCAGCAACCTGTGTTAGCTGGCGGTCACAGACGCTCGGATAGCGCACCCTGTGCGATGGGAGCCTTCACTCCTCGTCACCAGCCCAACCGAGCCGATGCAGCATATAGCCGAGTAGTGCCGCTTCGGCGGCCCACACCCCGGCCACCCACCACTCGGCACCAGACGCAAACGAAGCGAAGCGCGACAACGCGAGAAATGATCCGGCACCCGCGACGTAGCCGAGCGCACGCGCCACTAGCCGCGCGGTTCGCAAGCCGAGTCGAACGCCCACCCCGGTGGCTGCGAGCACGCTCACCGCGGTCCACTGCGCGATCGGATGCGGGAGCAGATCTGGCGCCAGGATTGGACGCACCACGATGTCGGCCGCGAGCACGAGCGCGCTGCCGGTCAGCGCAATGGCGGCCGCCCTGTCGCGGGCCGACGTGGCGGACTGAGGCGTTGCCGCTGGTCTGACGGGCGTTAGCGCACCGCGCACCATTGCCGACATGTCGAGCGACTCGCGCTGTACTCCGGAAACTGGCGTAACGGGCGACAGATGACTCATGCGCTGCTCCTCGTCAATCCTACGAAACAATGCTCAGACTGCACGCTGGCGTTGCCAGCTAACGAAACTGGGTTCTGCTGCACGGCGACCGCACGGACCGCCCTTCTGATCACGATAGCCCGGTCGCCGTGGCTGCAGCAACCCGGGTTAGGAACCTGCCCGCGATGACCGTCGTCCGCCGCACGCCGAGCTACTGAAG
>JBBRFQ010000230.1:0-5803 GCA_038224035.1 Gemmatimonadales bacterium | reverse complement strand
CCGAGCGGTACCTGCCAGCGGAGCTTGATATCACGCGCAAGCAGGGATTCAGCATCCCGCTGGGCGAGTGGCTTGGCAGCACCTGGCGCGGCGCGGTCGATGATGTGCTTGCCGGCGGAACGATGCTGGACGCGCGTTTTTTACGGCAGCTGATGAGTGTGGCCCAGCGAAGCAAGATAGATGCAGACCGCGCGTTCACGGTGCTGGCGTTCGAACTGTGGCGACGCGAGTATCAGCTCAGTTGATTCGTACCACCGCGCTCGCGCTCTGGGTGGCGATCGCGGGCATGCTCACGCTCACGTCATCGGCAGAGTCGGCGAGCGCGTTTGCGACCTGTGTGTTCTGCGGCGACATGGGCACCTCCGACTTCCTGCTCAACATTAATTTGTTCGTGCCGCTTGGAATGTTGCTGGCGTCGTATTCACGATCGGCGCGATGGGCGCTGGTGGCTGGGGCGGGTATCTCCATACTCATCGAAGTAGTGCAACTTGTTTTTGTGGGTGGCCGCACGGTGTCACCGGGCGATGTACTGGCCAACGGAAGCGGTGCGTTAATCGGCGCCCTGCTGTGGATCAACGCGAAGACCTTGATCGCACCAACACCAGAACGGCGCCGTCGACTCGTGCTTGGCTGGTCAGCGCTAGCGCTGGCGTTTTTGATCGCCGGCTGGTGGACATCACGGCCGTGGTTGCCCGAAGGCGTGTGGTATCTGCAACGCGCTCCGTCGCGCGCGTGGGCCGATGACTATCAGGGTACGCTGCATGTGGCGGGCATTGGCAGCACAGACTTGGCGTCCGACGCGATCCGGGATGGCGCGCTCGTTCACGCGGTGCGCAGCGGCGAAGAAGATTTCACGGTTCTCGAATCACCGGGCGCGGCGCCTGAACGCTTGTCGTACGTCGCG
The DNA here is from genome assembly GCA_038224035.1 of Gemmatimonadales bacterium. Taxonomy (GTDB): domain Bacteria; phylum Gemmatimonadota; class Gemmatimonadetes; order Gemmatimonadales; family Gemmatimonadaceae; genus JAABRT01. Next base: position 4,899 of record JBBRFQ010000230.1, on the reverse strand, counting down.
CGACTGGTCGAGGGGCGTTCGGGATTGGCCATGGCTACTTTTGCACGCCGTGGCAACGCGCTCGTGATCGGCCGCAACAGCAACGCCGCGCGAGCGCGACTCAGTACGCTGGGCAGTGTGATTCCGGAGGCCTACCGCGGAGTTCGCACCGACAGTGTACTGCTGCGCATGAATCTCGCCAGCGGTGCGGTATCGCTCGCATCGCGCACCGGCCCGCAGAAGTTTGCATTACCCGCACCGTCGCCGCTGCGAGCGTGGAGTTGGTTCTGGCCGACGCATCGGGATCTCACCGGCACGCAGCGCCTCGCCGCCGATGTCGCGTGGGCGGTGCTGCTGCTGTTGCCGCTCGCGTGGTGGTGGCGGCCAACGCGCTCCGCTACTTCGCCCGTGTCCACACCTGCCAGCGACCGCGCGCACCGTTGAGCAGCGCGCCGACGATTGCCACCTGCATGGCATAGGCCCAGCGTACCAGCGCGAACATCGCACGCCGCAGCGGTGCGACCGCGAGCACAATCAGCGCGCACACTGCAGCGGCGCCACCCACGAGCCGTGGTGCTTCGCTCGCCAGCAGTGCCAGCCACCACACACCGCCAACCACCGCCCCGAGCACCAGTAGCGGTGAGAGCAACCGTAACAACTTGTGCGCGACAAACATGCCCCAGACGGGATTGCGCCACGGCACCACAACACCCGGCAACAGGTGGCACAGTTGCAGCACCCCGGTGAGCGTGCGCGCCTTTCGCGTTTGCTCGCCGCGCGCATCGAAGCTGCGCACATCGGTGGCGCGCGCGGCTGGTTCAAAGCCAACACGATAGCCCGACAGGACCAGTGACATCGGCACGTACACATCGTCGAGGATCGTGCCCACCGGCAATGTGGGCCACAGGGCGCGGCGTGTCGCGTACACCGCGCCCGTCACACCGATCGCCGAATGCACCAGCGACTCGGCGCGGCGCAATCGTTTTTCCATCGCCCAGTACACATGCACCGGGGAGGTGCCGCCCGATTCGCGGCCGAGCGTCAGCGCGCCCGATACGGCCCCCACAGCTTCGTCACTCAGCGCACTAACGAGCGTGCGAAGCGTATCCGGCTCGAATCGCTGCCGGCTGTCCATCATCATGAGTATGTCGCCCGTGGCCGCGCGTACACCGGCGTTGAGCGCGGCGGCTTTTCCTCCGGGTTGATCGCCCATCACGATGCGCACGCGCGTGGGATCACCGACCACGGCATCCGGAGCGCAGGCCGAATCAACCGCATCGAGTGCCACGATGACGTTCAGCAGATGGGCGGGATAGTCCGACGCCAGCAGATTGGCGATGCGATCGGCGACAACGTCGGCGTCGTCACGCGTGGCCAGAATGGCGGTGACCGACGGCCACGTTGCTCGATTGTCCGGCAGACCAGCGCGAGTACATCGCGGCGATAGGCGTGCCCGCAGCAGCATCAGCGCGGGGTACCCGAGCCAGATGGCCACGAGTACGCCCGACGATGCAATCAAGAGCAGAAATGCGGGATTGGAGAAGTAATTCACACTGGCAAGATTACCGCACCGTCACTCCACCCGCACCACCGCCATCCGGATACTCGCCGGAACTGCCCCACCACCCGACCCGCGCAGCTCCACCAGCTGCGATGATCCCCTGAGCACCAGCGCCTCCAGATAGCTGGCCGAGAATCCGCGCAGCTGCGAGACGCCCACCTGCGAATCGCCCGTAATGTTGCGAATGCGCAACGGATTCGCGCTGTAGCGAGCGCTGTTGAGCGCCGCGAGGCCGCTCATCATTTGCGGCAGGTTCCAGCTCGGAAACGAGAGCGTGGACTTGAGCGGCGTGAACCCCACGCGATCATCAACCGCGTTGGCCAACGACCACTCGGCGAGCAGCTCTTCAACCGGCCGACCGGTGCGCTGCGCCAGCGCGGTCATGCCTGAGCCCGATGCACCGCGCACCAGCGCGCGCATGAACTCACCCTCGTTGCTGGCGTAGTGGTCTACCGCCCAGCGCACGAGCGACCATCCGCTCGCGTAGTACGACACGTCGCGGTCGTTTGCCGCGCCGAGTGGCGACAGCGAATCAACACCCTGGAAATAGTCGTGCAACGCGGGAAAGTGCTTCCACATGACGAGCGGACGGTCTTCGCACTGGTACACTTCGCAGTGCAGGCTCTGCGCCCAGCCCGTATTGATGCGCCACTGCGAGCTTGGCGCAGACAATGATTCGACGGGGCCGGGGGTGAAGGTACGTCCGTAGAGCTCTTCCGCAATGCGCGCCGTCGCTTCTTCGAGCCACGGTTCTTCGAAGGGCACACCACGCGCCAGCCGCTCGGCGAACGCTGCGAGATGTTTGGCTTCATGCATCACGGTGGAGCGCATGCCGCGACGCCACGCGGCCGGCGTTTCTCCCACGTTGGGTACACGCGCATAGAACAACTCGTCTTCGTTGCTGTTCGCGTAGGTGGTGCGCGGATACAGGTTGCACGCGGTCACGTAGCCAGCGGTGTTGGGCACCGAGTCATTCACGAAGCGTGTGAACAGCATGCTCACGCGATTGTCGCCACCCATGACCTGCGACAGCGCGACGGGGTTGCCAATTTGCAAGGCGAGCAACGGATACTGCACCCGATCGAACTCTTCGCCGATGGCCCGATACTCGGCATCCATGGAGCCGGCGCTCGGCGACCTGACGTCTTCCAGCACGACCGCGTGCGCACCGGCGTACACTACACGTGCTGTGATGCTGGTGGCGGCGCTGCACGACGCATACATCGCGTTGAGCTGCACCACCTGACCAGCCATCATGGGCGCGCGTGACATGGCCACGCGGCCACCGCTGCTGCGCACCTCGTTGGCCTCGCGCCACGCCTGCGCGGCCGGCCGAGCGCGGGCCGCACGCTGGTTCTCGCGCTCGAGATGGGCCGCGTGCGCGTGATCCTCATCCTGGGACGCTCCAATCTCAGTGTTCGAGGCTCGTGCGCTGGCGGCGTGCGTGCTCGCGGCGGCATCAAAGCCGGCGGCTGCAAACGCTCCGCCAGCGACGCTCATCATGGTGCCCATGGCCGGCGCCACCGCGCCCTGACTGGCCGAACGCACCTGGAAGCCGCTCATGAGCGCCGAGTTCTGGCTGGTGTTGATCACCGCCATGGTGTAGCGCGCCGCTTCGCCGCTGGGCACCACGAACTCGGTACACCAGCTGCTGGTCGCCTCCAGCATGTTGAGCGACTGCCCAGGCTCCAGCGATACCCTGCGCGCCACGGCCACCGTCACCGGACGCCGCACGGTGCGGTTGGCCGAGGCGATGCTCAGCTGGTGCTCGCCCGTGGCCAGGCAGGGGAACGCACTCGCCTGCGGCAGCCGCACCTCAAGCCGCGTGGCCGTGGCTACGATGACCGACGCCTGCGCCGATCCCAGTGTGACGACGTTGTCGAACGGACCCGTCGTGAAGCCCGAGCCCTCGATCACGATCACCGCGCCGGGGCGCAGTGTGTCGGCACCGAGCAGCCGGTCCACAACGAGAGGCGTCGGGGCGACGGGTCGGGTTGGGAGCGCGGGAGTCACAACGCCCGACTGTTGCGTTGATGCAACATCGCTTGTGCTGCATGCAGTCAACACAATTGACCCGCACGCCATCACGCACACGGCACGCAGCGCACGCCATTTCTGGCTTACGTTCTGGTAAGTGCCTATGTTTGATAATGTTGCGAACATCTGGGCGACCGTTACGGGGGAGGACTACTTCCTCATACTTCCCGTAAAGCTGCAATCGGAGTGCCGACCTCGACCATTGGTGATGAAAGTCGCACAGCCAGGGTGATGCTTGCCGCAGCGCATCAAGTGCTCCACACTGCTCTGACGCTGGCGAATCAGTTCGACCGCGATTTCCCATCTTCCCGTTTCCCTCGGTCACGTGGCTCGTTCGAACACTCACTGGTTCTGTACCGAACTAATGTTCGCGGTATCGGTGCTGCCGATGGTTGCGTGTGATCCCGAGGTGGCGGAGGTCACCGAGGTGCCAAGCAGCGTAACCACCTCGCTGCACACCATCGATGTGACCCGCCTTGCTCGGCTTCCCGAGGTGAACGCGACGGGGGGCGGGCTGGCTGTGGTGCCCGGAGGGGCGTATCTCGTGACCGGTGAAGGGCGGATGTTCTTTCTGCCGCTTGCCTTCGGCGCCGATAGCAGCACCGCACCACGCGAGCTTCCGGTCGCCCTGGCGCTGGATCAAGGAAGCTTTGAGCGACTGTTTGTGAGCCCGGAGACGCCGTGGCGCTTTCGCGTCACCAGCGTGGTGGCCGACACGTCGCAGGGCTCGGTGCAACTCTACGTGGCACACAATCACGCGGACTCGGCTGCGGGATGCCTGAGTCTTCGTGTGTCGACGTTGTCGGTAGACCTTCGCGCCTCCGCGCCGCCGGCATCGCGCGCCGCCGGCTCGCGCTGGGTTCCGCTCTACACCTCGCAGCCGTGCCTGTCGCCCGACGAGCCGATCGACAGTTATGAGTCGGGCGGACGCCTGGCCTTCACCACCGACGGCGCGCTGCTGCTTTCGGTGGGCGATCACGGACGCGACGGGCTGCGAGCAGCGGCGCTCTCGCAAGACACTGTGAGTCCGTACGGCAAAGTCCATCGGCTCTCGCTGGACGGCACGACCCGTGTCTACTCACGGGGCCATCGGAACGTGCAGGGCATCGCACTCAGCGCCACGGGCGAGGTCTGGAGCGTGGAGCATGGCCCGCAGGGCGGCGACGAGCTCAATCTGCTGCGCGACGGCGCGAACTACGGCTGGCCGTACGAAACGTACGGTACCGACTACGGGCACCCCACCTGGCCGCCGGCGGCGAATCGTCCGCCCGACGCCGTGTTCGAGGCCCCGGCGCACGCCTTTGTGCCATCGGTCGCGCCGA
>JBBRFQ010000229.1:0-5824 GCA_038224035.1 Gemmatimonadales bacterium | reverse complement strand
TCTCGCCGCCAACCGAGAGTTCGGTCTTGTCAGTACTGTCGTTACCCCAGCGCCTCAGCAAAGAACGCGGCCACGTCAACGCATAGTGCTTCAGGCGCGCCATCGGGTCGCCACTCCACCGTCGTGTGGGCGATCAGATCGGCGACGTCGCGGCGTACCACGCGAATACTCCGGGCCCAGCGGTCCACAATCCAGTACTCCGGTACACCAATGCGCATGTATAGCTCGCGCTTCTGTTCGTGATCGCGACGACGCGTTGTGCCGGAGAGGATCTCGACGACCAGACTCGGCGTGGGCATCTCGGCCCATGTCGCTGGTAGTGTCGGTGTCCCCGGGCGCACCATCAGATCCGGCTCCACCTGGGAGCCGCCCCTTTGAACCACGGCGCGCGGCGTGTACACATGCCCAAGCCGATGCGCCCGCACGTACGGCGCAAGCATCGCGTGCAAAACCGACGCCAGTTGCTCATGCGCCGTTGACGGTGCCGGCGTCACGAACAACTGTCCGTCAATAAGCTCGTACGTGTTGCCGTCGTCTGGCAGCCGATCCAGCTCGGCCAGCGTCCAGACACTCGTGGAAAGCGCCATAAACATGATCCGTGTGTCCTCGGCGGTTGGGGTCGCGTGCGCATGGGGTCAACATGCGCATCCTCACCGAGATGTCCATCACCATTTCGCTGCGCCCCGAATCAGCGTATCGCCACTGACTGGAGGGTACGCTCGGCGAGGGCGCCGAGTCAATGCTGACGGCGAGTTGCTGACCCACTGGACGGCGGACAGACACGAGGTATCCTTGAACTATTCCGCCGATCGAAAACGGGAACTAACCGGCAATTATGCACCGAACAACAGCGCGCGCACGGGTGCCTGGCGGGCTGGCTGTTGCTCGTTTCTCCCGTTCACGCGCAACAGGGGACCGCAGCGCCAAGCGAGAGTGGGTTGTGCGCCGCGTTGCCTGCGAACTTTCTGCTTGGTCGTATCACGCTGTCTGCGGCCATCGGTGAAGACAAAGACAACTTGTGTGCTCCACTTGAAGCGTGGTCGCGATCGCACCTGGCTGGCTTCCAGCGCCTCGCGTCAGGAGCGGCACCGACGGCGGATTCGCTATTCCAGCTTGTTGACGTCGCGTTCGCGATCTATCGGTCGACCCTGGGCCCCGAGGCCGTCGTTCGCGCGGACAGCATGCGGCGTCCGACTTCAGGCCATCGCCGCGCACGCCGACGCGGCGCGACTCCACGTCGTACGCTCGCAGTTTCGAGATCTTATAGCCGCACGACAAGCGTTCGGGCGCGCGTCAAACGCCGCTTGATCTACATGTCCTTCTGGGGCCACCACGAGATACCATGCTCGGGTGGTTGGGCGTGCAGCACGCGACGAGCCCGTTCTACGCATTCAGCCTTTTTGCGCCCCCGCTCTTGCTCAGTCCGATCGGTGCATCTGGCGGGATCGACCCACATGAGCTTGGCCATTTGATCCCCGCCGGGACGCTCGGGCCGCGACGCACGTCCTTGGCCGAAGAGGCGTTTGCGACGGCCATGGGAGGTGCGTTCGGGCATGCGCTGGCCTCTGAGATATGCGTGGCATACGGCGACAGCCAGAACACGACCGTCGACGTCACTCCACAGACGACGGCGCATCGCAAGACGCTGCTCCTGCTGGCGCGCGCGATGCACGATGCGTTGAACCGTGGCGCCGATTCAATGCGATTCTTCGCCGACGGGCGATGGACCAGGCCCGGCGCCGAGTGGCGCGATCTCGCCAGCTTGCTCGGCGTGCCTGCCGATTCGCTCTTCGAGGCCGCGCAGCGCAATATCAAAACCGAAGTTGCCGGATGCCGCCGGACGGGACCGCGATTCAGTTGACGCCATGCGGAAGCGTCTCGCATCCGAAGCATCTGCTACTTCAGTGGAAGGGAAGCAGTGCGGCTCGATACGATAGCCCCCATCACGCCAAGGCCACCGCGCACCCCCGCTTGATCACGAAACGGAGGCACATTGAATGCTGCTGCGTTTGCATCATAGGCTGTGACCTGAACGCTGTCCGCTCGTTCGAGCTCGAACGGGGTGAGCGCCGAGTCGATGTTGAACACTGGCGTACGGAGAATACGGCCGCCCCAACGTCCCTACGCCGTCCACAGAAACGTGCCGGCGTCGCTGCTCAAGCGCAGAATTCGGCTTCCGTTTTCGATGTCGATGGTTGGTACGGGCCGAAGCGGGACGCACATTCGCTCCATGCACGCCGAACGTTCGCGTGCGTCGATGCGAGTTGGTGCCACGGGTACCTGCTCTTTACTGGCGAGTACACCGACCGGCATCGTGCTTGAAAAGGTGACGACACCCTTGTCGTTCATTCGCTGTTCAATACGCGTGGGACGTGCGCGCAATTGCGCGACGGGGTCTTGCGCACCATTCGTGCGTCGCACACGAATTTCGGACGCCGAGTCGCGGTTGTCGGTGATGGCGATGCCGGCCGCGCGGTTCACCACTTCTCGGGATTGCACTGGCGTCTTCTTGGTGGAGTTTGGCCGAACATGGGCGGGAACGGAGTGCCGGCAAGCATGGGCGACGTGACCCCGCCATCCTTAGCTCCTTCGCGGCGATCTCCTTCGTCCCACGGCCCGGCGCGCGCGTGCCGTCAGCCACTGCCCGGCACGCACGCTGCGGATACGAGCCGGTCGCGCGTCTCGCGCACCGAGGCATGCAGGATCTGTTGCAGGTGCCCGAGTATCGGGACATCCCCGGCGAGCAGTGCCACGGCGTGCACGGTATCGTCGATGGCGGCCATGAGCCGCTCGCACGTATCGCCCGCGACCGTGGCCGCCCGGGCCGGCGTGACACCGAACTCCCGGGCCGCCACTCGCAGCGCGTGCGCCGAGAGTGCCTGCGCGTGCGTCTGGCCCCCGAACCGGAGCGGCAGTTCCCCGGGGTCGAGGTCTGGGTACACGAGGGTACAGGTCACGTCGTACGCGGGGGCGAGCCGCACGCCGACCGGCGTGTGCAGCAGCGTCACGTTCTTCGCGTGCGCGTCCCGGTTTCCGAGCGCGAGGTTCGCCACGGCCCAACGCAGGAGCCGCTCGGCGTCCTCCGCGGGCGCGGCGCCCGCACGCCGCAGGACGGTACAGAGGTCCTGGTACCCCGGGGCCCCAGTCGAGGCGTACTTCTGGAACGAGGTACGCCCGGTGACCTGGCACCCGTCCTCGGCGTGCAGCCGCTTCACGGTGTCGTGTTCCTCCAGCACGCGGTCGAATCGCGCCGTCTCGTACACCGCGACATCCAGCGCGTGCACCGCGCTGGATGACGTAGGCACGCCGGCGGCGTCCATGAGGCGCATGCACAGCAGCTCGTTGTGCAGCAGGCCCGGGAACCGCTCCTCCCGGGCGTGCTTCACGAGCACCGTCGAGGGCGCCCCGCGCAACGGGACGCGGTACAGCGGCTCGTCGGGTGCGGCCCCGGGTCCGCTGGGCGGGCGACGGAATAGGACCAGCTTGTCTTGGGCACCGCTCAGCGAGAGTCGCCCCCGCTTCATGAACTGCGCGGGCGAGCTGCGGACGCTCGCCTCCTGCGCGCGCACCATCGCCAGCGCCGCGCGCACCTCCTCGGCGCTGCATGACGCGTACTGCGGGCTGGGCGGGGGAAGTTCCCCCTCGGGCCACAGCGACAGCGCACCAGCGCACTCGCCGCCGAACGCGGCGAGGAGGCCGACCACGTCGCCCTCGTCGACCTTCTCCGTCTTCGCGAGATAGCCGCGCAGGTCGCCCTCCGGCAGAAGGTTCTCGAAGCACGGGCGTACCTGATGATCGACGAACGCGCCTGCGCGCACGGGCAGCAGGACGCTCACTGCGGCGGCGCGGTCGCCCAGCACCGCCGCATGGTACGCAAACTGGAGGCGCGTTCCTTCCGCCCAGAGGGTCCCGACCGGTCGGCTGTCCCGGTAGACGGTCAGGCGTCGCGGCGCGGTCATCGGTCCGCCCGGTCACTCGGCGGCTGCAGCGACAGCGAGGCGTCGCGCGGCACGAGCACGACGTCGAACCCCATGCCAGCGAGGAGGTCCAGCGCCTTGTCCAGACGGACGCCCCGCTCGCCACGCTCGAGCTCCGCCAACAGGCGGCGCGTCGCGCCGAGCATGCCCGCGGCGTCGCCCAAGGTTCGGCGGTTCCGCGTGCGCCACCAGCGCACTACGCGGCCCATGTCGCGAAGCGTCAGCACGACGCCGCCCCGCGCGGCGGCATCATGCGGCGCGGGATCAAGCGGCGGCAATGGTTCTGGCACCACTCTACGCATTGAGCGCTGGGTCTTGGTTCAGACCCCGAAAGGGTCCGGAACGTGGCCTGAAGGCTAACTGACCCCCAAAGGGGCCCGGCAATCGGCGTTTCGCAATGCTGCCCCAAAAGGGGTACGTTGAAACTTGCACATGTATTGTACCCCTTTTAGGGGCCGATAGCAATCTGGTGAACAGGACGCATGGGACCTCGCTCCTCACCTACCAAAGCCGGCTTACCACCCGGCGAGTATCGAGTGCCGCTACGTTTATTCGGCACCGGTGCCGGGCGAGTCGCCGTACCTGAGCGGCCGCAGTTTCACCTGATTCCGTCTGACGGCATCGGGCAATTCAGTCATGCTCTGAAACCGGAAGAGATTGCTCGGTGTGGGCTGCGCGTGAGTTCCACGGCTGGCAACTCCGGGTCTGGCGCAACCGATGTAGATCGCAACTCACCGCTCGTCAGGTTCACCCAACGCCTCAATATCCGCCAGATCCTTGAGCCGAGCCGTCGCGCGTTTGTTCGCGATCAGCGTCGCCCGACCTATCACGTGCACAGCGTCGCACACACGTGATTGCACACGCTCACTCCACGCCGCATCAAAGCTTCTGATGCCACTGAGCGACATCAGCAGATCAACGCGGTTTGGAGCGACGGCAATCTGAATCACCACGTTGGGCCGCTCGAAATCTTGCCGATGCAGCCCGAGCGCGCTCAGCGGCGCGCCAAAACGCCACCTTCGGCTTTCCCGTCAGCGCCCATATGCGCGCCGACAACTCCAGACCATCGCGAATCGCTGATCGGCCGTCGTCACGGCGCTTAAATCATCGCCAGGCTCCTCGCCGAGCCTGAACACACGCACGGGCAGCATCGCCCGCGCCGCGCGTCGCTCGGCGAGCGCCCTCACCCCACCCGATCCCGCCTTACCGGCACCTTCTTCCCCTTGATGTGCGCCGCACCGAGCGCCTCGACAATCTGATCCGCCTTCCCCGCCGGCACTTCCACCGTCGAATGCCGATCACTGATCACAATCGCCCCGATATCCGCCGCCGGCACACCGGTCTCATTCACAATCGCACCCACCAGATCGCCCGGACGGATCTTGGCCTTCCGGCCACCGCCCACGAACAACTTGGTTAGCGCCCCGCTCGTAGTACGCGGCTTCACCTCACGCTTGGCAGCCGGCGCCGAGGCCGCAACGCGACCCGCCGCGCCGGTCTGACGTTCACCGCGCGACGTGCTCGGGCGATCACTGCGACCGCCCGACGATTCCGAACGTTCCGAACGCTCGGGCCGCTCACTGCGCGACGTACGCGCCGGGAATGAACGCGCGCCACCCGGCGCCGACCCGCTGTACGACGATGTGCGCTCCGGACGCGCAGCAGCCACGGGAATCTCGGGCTCTTCCGTGCCCTGACGGCCCGCGTCGAGCAACCGCACCGCGGCGGCCGCGATATCAAAAATGTCGAACTCTTCGGCCAGCGACGCGATCACTTCGTGCCCCGCTTCGTTGTTGCCCGTCGCGGCCGCTTCGATGATGGCATCACGCAGCGTGGCACGCGTGAGC
>JBBRFQ010000228.1:0-5843 GCA_038224035.1 Gemmatimonadales bacterium | reverse complement strand
GATCAAGGGCCGTGTGCTCGTGCTGCACGGCGCCGACGACAAGTTCGAATCGCCCGAACAGATCGCGACCTTCCAGAACGAAATGCGCGATGCCAACGTCGACTGGCAGTTCCTGAGCTTCGGCGGCGCCGTGCATTGCTTTGCAATCCCCAGCGCAGACGGCTCGGTGCCCGGTTGCCTTTACAACGAACGCGCGGCCAAGCGCGGCTTTATGCAGATGCATCTGTTCTTTGACGACCTGTTCGGCACGTCGACCGCGGTGATGAGCCACAAGGCCAGCGGCGCGTGAAACTATCGGCCGTCTTCAAGCGGTTCGCGACCGCCGCCTCACGCGCAACCGGCAAGCCGATCACCTTCGTGCTGGCCGTGTCGATCGTTGTCGTGTGGGCCGCGACCGGACCGCTATTCGGCTTCAGCGATACCTGGCAACTCGTCATCAATACCAGCACCACGATCATCACGTTTCTCATGGTGTTCCTGATTCAGAATACGCAGAACCGCGACACGGAAGCGATGCAGGTGAAGCTGGACGAGTTGATTCGCGCCACGAAGGGCGCGCACAATGCGTTGCTGGATCTCGAGGAGCTTGAGGGCGAAGAGCTCGATGCGTTTCGCTCGCGGTACCACGCACTCGCGAAATCGGCCCGGGTCGAGCTTGCGCGCGGAAACGACGACACGGATTCGCCGTCGGCGTAGCGTGCCGTCGGCGTAGCGTGCTGCCGGCGTGAATCTTTGCGCCGATTTTTGCGTTCGATATGTGTATGATTGCGAGGCAGCGGATGTGTATGCTGCCGTTTTTACTGTCACTTCCGGAGCACACAAATGCTGCTGACGACGACGCCCAGTGTTGAAGGCCAGTCCATCACGAAGTATTGCGGTATCGTGACCGGCGAAACGATCCTCGGCGCGAACTTCTTCAAGGATCTGTTCGCCGGCGTTCGAGATATGGTGGGCGGACGCTCCGCGACGTACGAGCGCGAGCTGCAGAAAGCCCGTGAAATGGCGATGGAAGAAATGCAGCAGCGTGCTGCGGCTCTCGGCGCGAACGCCGTGGTCGGTATCGATCTCGACTATGAAGTGCTCGGCGAAACCAATGGCATGCTCATGGTGACGGCCTGCGGCACCGCCGTGGTGCTGCGATAGACGGGCTCAACGGTACCGCATGATGTGACCTTTAATAGGTCGAATGACCCTGAGATGGTGCGCGGGGCATCCGTAGGGCTACTGTTGCCGCTCACCCCAGTGATCGGCTGTCCGGTTCACCCCCCCCAACGGAGCCCGTAGCCATGTTTTCCCCAGCGAAGTTGCTGAAGCCGCGTCATGCTGTGCTGTCCCTGAGTACGTTCGCCTTGATCGCCTGCGGCGGCGAGGCCACGCCCGATACCGCGCCCACGTCTGCTCTGGTCGCTGACGTGCCCGCCGCCGCGCCCAACCTGGTTGATGTGTCGGCGGGCGACTTCTTCTACACGATGGCCGATACGATCGCCGCCGGTGCCACCACGTTTCGCCTCACCACCAACGGTCAGGAACTGCACCACATGCAGCTGGTGCGTGTGCCTGACGACAAGTCGCTCGAGGATTTGATGGGGGCGATGCAGGGCGGACCGCCGCCGGCCTGGGCCGAGTTCGTGGGCGGGCCGAACGCACCCACGCCGATGGCCGGCACGTCCAACGTCACGCTCGATCTGCAGCCGGGCAAATACATCGCCCTGTGCGTGATTCCGTCGCCAGACGGCGCACCGCACGTGGCCAAGGGCATGAGCAAGACGGTGATTGTCACGCCGAACGCGTCGGCGCCCGCGCTGCCGACGGCCACGGTCACCATGAGCCTCACCGACTACGATTTTGTGCTGTCCGCGCCGCTCACGGCGGGCTCGCACGTGTTGCAGGTGACGAACAACGCCGAGCAAGAGCATGAGGTTTTCATCGCGAAGCTCGCACCGGGCGTAACGGCAGCGCAGCTCGTGGCGTGGATTGAAAAACCCGAAGGTCCGCCGCCGGGCGAGGCGATCGGTGGCACGGTGGGCATGGAGAGAAGCATGTCCAACTTCGTGCACCTCGACCTCACTCCCGGTGAGTACGCGCTGATCTGCTTCCTGCCTGATGTGAAAGATGGCAAGCCGCATCTGTTACACGGCATGATGAAGCAGATCAGCGTGCTGTAATCACACTGGTCGCACCGCGGCGGATTGTGTTCGCACAATCCGCCGCGGTGCGCGCACAGGCCTAGGGCACGATGGAAGCCGCCGCGTTGCCCGCCGTGGCCGGCGCGTTCTTCACATACACTTCGAACCACGCGAACCACCGCGCCCACAGATCGAGATCGCTCTGATACGTGGCCACGCTGTGGTCTTCGTACGGATACATATAGAGCGCCGCGTTCTTGCCGAGTCCGTTGAGTGCCTGGTACATGCGCGTGGAACTGATCGGGGCCGTGCCCTGATTCTGATCTTCGATGGCGTGATACATCAGCAGGGCGCCGGCCAGCTTGTCGGCGCGGAAGAACGGCGACATATCAAGATACGTGGCCTGCGCTTCGAAGAAGTTGCGGCGTTCGCTCTGGAAACCAAACGGCGTGAGTGAACGATTGTACATGCCATCACCCGCGATACCCGCCTTGAAGTAGGGCGTGAGTGTCATCGCATTCACGGTGCTGAACGCGCCGTAACTGTGTCCGCCGAGGCCCATCTTGTGACGGTCGACAAATCCCGAATCAACGACGGCATCGAGCACCGCGTCGAGATTTTCCTTGAGATCGCGCGTGTAGTTGTCGTTCATGCGGCCGGCATCGCCGAAAATCGGAATGTCGGGCTGGATAAACGCGTACCCTTGCGCGACCCACAGTGAAGTGGCGGTCGCGGGACGCGCGGACGGCACGGCCGGAAACTGCTGAATGTTCGTGGTGAAGCGCGAGCGCTCGTAGTCGGGCAGCGAGGCGTATTCCCGCGGATAGAACCAGATGATGCCGGGCATGCGAGTACCGGGTGTCCAGCCCCTGGGCAGTGTGATTTCCACCCAGAATTTGCCGCCGTCGCGCGGGCGCACCACCTGAAAGCGCTTGAACACCGCGCCTGTCACCTCAGGGGCAACGTCGACATTGTTCGTGAGCCGGCGACTCGTACCGCTTGCCACATCGCGCAGATACGCGTCCTGAATCACGGTGCGTGATTCGTGCGTGTAGATGTACTGTGAGTAGTCGTCATCGAGTGCGGCGACAAACTCGTCGTAACCATCGATCGGGCTTTCAAACACGCGCGTGCGCGTACCGTTCACGATGTCGACACGATCAACCCATGGCTGCGGCGCGAGCTCGTGCCAGCGTGCACCCGGCGTCCGTGTCCCGGATACATACACCGCCTGCCCATCCGTACTGGTGACCACGCGCGTGTCGCCGAGTGCGCCGGTGGTGGTGGTGAGTCGTCCGTTGTTGCTCGTGTCGGCTGACGCGCCACCGCGCGCAGCGGCACCGCCGCCTCCGCCACCAAAGCCACCGCCGCCCGTGGCGAGGGCGATGCCGCTCGGCAACCGATACCGCGTCGTGGCATCATCGGCTCGCACCGCGATGACGGCGCCACTGTCGTTGACGAAGCGGGTGCGTCCGTCGCGACTGTAGGTGATTCCTGTGAAGGTCGTACCGCCGGCATACAGCGTGGTGGTGTCATTCGCTCCAAATGGGGCGCGCCACGAAACGTAGCGCACGCCTGTGGTGCCCCGTCCGCCGTTGTTACCGTTGCTCACGATGTTCTGCAGGTACACCAGACCCGGCGCGACCGGATTCCACTGCACGCTGCGCCTGGCGGTGTCGTTGGAGACGGCGGCGCCGCTACCCGCGCCGAATGCGCCACCGCGCGGATTTCCCTCGCGCAAAGGATTGCTCGCCAGCGTGACGAGCGCGCGTCCGCTCAGATCCCACACTTCCTGCACGGTGCCGAAGCTCGTGACCGGTACGAGATACGAATACGGCGTCGTGATGCGTGTGACACGCACGTGCTGCGCGTCGCTGGAGATGTCTATGGCGCGAATGAGTGCCGGTTTCCCGATACGGCGCTCACTGCGCGCGCGCACATCGAGCAGCGCGAGCTGACCGATCGTGTAGTACTCGAGCATCGCCTTGTCGTGCGGCGTTTCGAGCAGGCTGAAATGTACCGGTTGCGGCACGGCGCGGGATTCCGTGAGCCGCACTTGTGGCCCGTACTCCACCCCATTGTCTCCGCGAACCGGCACTGGGCCACGCGTCGTGGGCACGAGCACGGCGAGCAGCTGCTGTCCGTCGGCCGTCCAGCGCAGCGAGGTCACCAGTGTGGCCAGAAGCGGCGTGCGAGTGATCTGCGTGCTACGCCCGGTCGCGGCGTCAGCTACGAAAGCGTGCGAGGCGTTGCCGAAGTTCGCGATGTAGGCGATCTGCGTGCCGGCGGGTGACCAGTCAGGAGCCGAGAGCGACAACGCCCCGCGTGGGGCGTCGATCGTGCGCGTCGCGCCGGTGCGTGGGTGCACCAGCGTGAGGACCCGCGTCGTGCTGGTCGTGAGGGACCGGGCGCGGTTGGCCTGCGTATCAACCTGCACACCGCCCAGCCACAGGTGCGCCTTGCCGTAGTCCTTGATGTCGCCACGGTCGGGCCCGCTGGTGCGCAGGAACCAACTGCGGTCGGCATTGGCGTTCGCAAAGGAGATATCGACACGCGGGGTAAGAATGATGCGCTCGACATTTTGCGGCGGGCGTGCGAATGTCTCTGTGCGCAGCACAGTCTGCGGATCCCAGTTTGATGCGGCACCGTTCGTCTGCGCGCCCAACACACGCGCAGTCAACGCGAGCAGGAGCGCGGATGTGACGGGAATGCGATGGCGACAGGTTCTGTTCAAACGCATGTGTTCTCCAGGAAGGCGCGGCAAAAGGTCGAACCGTCCGCTTGCTGGGAATACGGCTCAGGACGCTGGATGCTGACGGCTTGTCGGGTTAATCGCCCTGCGGGGGCCGGTGACGGAGGTGTGACGCCATGTGTGACGTACGCCTCAGCGCCCCGATTCCGGTCGGCGCGATCATTCGCAACGTGCGCGTCGTCGAGGGGTACGCCAAGTGGGGCGGCGATCTGATGATTCGGGGCGCTGCTGTCGTAATGGATTTCTTCCGGGGCCGCGGGCCCGTCTGCTCCTCTTTCCACTGCTGTACATGAATGTCGAGCTCGGATTCGCAATCACGATGGGTATCGCGGGACTGCTGGGCGCCGTGGGAACGGTGTACTGGTGGCTGAACCGTACCCCGAGCGGATATCGTCGCGACCCGGACGCTCAACTGCCGCTGTATTCGGTCACGTTGGCGGAACACAGGCGCCGAACTCCCTCGAGCAGTACTCCTGTCTCGCAGCCGATGGTCGCGACCACCGCGCCTCGGCCTCCGGCAAAACCGTCCGCAGCTCCGCCCGCGCCGTCGCCAGCCCCGTCGCCCGCGCCGCCAGTCGCATCCACGCGCCCGGTCCCCACGGCGCCGCCGGTCGCATCCCCGCGCCCGGTCCCCACGGCGCCGCCGGTCGCATCCCCGCGCCCGGTCAGCGCGGCGCCGCAGGTTCTCGAGACGGCGCCTCCGAGCACCTCGCCAAGCGGCCTGGTGCCTGCCGAGGCGATCATCTCCGCACATGGTGTGCCGGGCTCGATGGTCGAGGGGCACAGACTGCGTTTCAGTGTGCCGCAGGAAGGCACCTTGCAGTTTCTGCCCGGTCGACTCGAGATCGCCAATGGTCTCGACGCGGGTCGCGAGATCCGTTTCGTGCGCGTGCCCGGACCGGACGGAACGGAAGTCACGTTCGGACGCAGTGAAGGCGCATTGTACCGACACATTCAGTTGCGCG
>JBBRFQ010000227.1:0-5844 GCA_038224035.1 Gemmatimonadales bacterium | reverse complement strand
CTACGAGGCCCGAGCCGCCGCGAACCGCGGGCGCGCTGCTCGATGCCCGCACGGCGCTACCGCCTGTGGACGAAGCGGTGCTCGACCGGCTTGAGGAAGCCTGGAGCGACGACCATGTGCCTACGCCGACCGCAGCGCCATTGCCATCCACAGCATCCACACCGCCTGCGCGAGCACCACGGCACCGAACCCGATCACGTCGAGTGGCACCACACCCGTGCTGCCTACGAAAATCCCGGCCGCGCCGAGCGCAAAGCCCAGCCACCCAAGCCCTGCAGGAAACGCGTCGACACCACGCATGGCCCACGACCAGGCCAGCACCGCTATGCCCGTGAGCATCACGTATAGCGAGGCAAAGGCACGATTGATCGACCCGGTGTAGTGCAACAGCTCCAGAAACAGCGTCCGTTCCGCGCCGACAGTGCCCGCCAGCGACTCCGCGACATGGGGTGCCACGAGACCACTGGCCGCTGCCGCCACGATTATCGCGAAAATTGCGAGCGTGAAACTGGCCATGCCGAGCAGCGCCGCGGCGCTGGCCCGCAAGCGCCAGGTGAGCGCCGCAGTGCCGGCCAGCAAGAGCGGTTGCGCCACCACCGCCAACAGATGCACGCCGCGTATCAGCACGTTGTGTCCGCCGGCTTCGGCCACGCGGATGGCATCGGCGCCGGTGGGGTGAAGCGCCATGGTGATGATCGATGCAACGGTACCAACGATGATTGCGGTAGCGGCGTGGCGATGATGTGTCATCGGGACTCCCATGGGAAAAGGTTGCGAGCACAGCGCGCGGACTCGATCTTTGCACACGCTACTGCGTCTTCCCCCGGAGCACCGAGATGTCGAACAAGGATGGTACGGATGTTCAGCAGACCCGCGAGCGGGAGGACGCGCGCGTGGAGCGCAGCACCGCGGCCGTGCGACATGCCATGGCGGAACTGCTCTACGAACAGCGCTTTGAGGACATCACGGTTCAGCGCATTCTCGATCGCGCCGGCGTCGCCCGCGCCACCTTCTATGCGCACTACCGCAACAAGGACGACGCGCTCTACGCCAGCTTTGAGGGCATGCTCAGCCGATTCGGGTCGCAGATCGACGGACCGTCGCGCCCACGCGGGCGGCTGGTGCCCGTGGCCGAACTGCTGCAGCACTTTGCCAGCGCCGGGCCCGTGTTCGGCGCGTTGCGTGAGGCGGGGCGACTGGATGGAATCTGGAGCCTGGGCACAGATCTGGTCGCAGCGCTGATCGAGCGGCGGGTTGGCGCGATGGTCAGCGCGCGCGACGACCTGCGCCTGCAGGCGCGAATGCTGGCCGGCGCGTGCATGGAGATGATGCGTTGGTGGCTGGAGCAGCCGCAGCCACCCACAGCGGAGCGTCTTGACGCCCAGTTCCACGCGATGGCCGGACGCGTGGTCGGCACACGGGCCGTCACACGCGCATGACGCCCTGCTTGCACAACCCCGCCCACCCGAGGAGTAGTCATGCCCATCACCGACATCAGCTCGAATCCGCCTGACCTGACCATGACCATCGTTGCCGACTACCCTGTCCCATTGGAGCAGCTGTAGGACGCGTACGCCGATCCTCGCATCCTCGAGCGATTCTGGGGACCGGAAGGGTGGCCGTCCACCTTCACCCGGCACGACAAGGCCGTCGGCGGACAGTCGAACTACTTCATGACCGGACCCGACGGAACGCGTGCCGGCGGCTGGTTCCGCTTCCTCGCGGTCGAGCCCATGCAGCGCATCGAAGTGGACGACGGCTTTGGTGAAATCGCCGACACACCCGACAAGGGTATGCCGACGAAGCACATGGTATTCAACTTCGCGTCGACGTCCACCGGTTCGCGTCAAACAACGGTGACCACGTTCCCAAGCGTCGAAGCGATGGAGCAGTTGCTGCAGATGGGCGTGCTGGAGGGCATGAAGTCAGCGATGGGCCAGATCGACGCAGTGCTCGCCGACCTCAAGTCGTTCGCGGCGAACCTCGCAACCAAAGCGCAGCTGCTGAGCGATACGCAGGTGCGTGTGAGCCGAGTGATTCGCGGCAGTATTGATGACGTGTGGCGCGCGCATCACGAGCCCGCGCTGATGCAGCGCTGGCTGACCGGTTCCGACGGCTCGACGATGCCGGTGTGCGACGTCGCGAACGAAGTGGGCGATCGCCATCGCTACGAATGGGAAGCCAATGACGGCTCGCAGCGCTTTGGGTTTGAAGGAGAGTTGCTGGAATCGGATGCGCTGTACCGCGCGGTGACGAGCGGGAAGCGCTGGGGGCCGAGGGGAAGAACTCGCCAGCGGTGCCATCGATGATCAGCGAGGGTACGCGCTGACAGTCGCCACGGGGAATCGGCGTGCGCGGCACCAACGAAAAGCGCACGCCGGCTCCGAAACCCGACGAGCGCGCTGCCGATCGGGCTAACCACGAGAGTGTGCGGGAAGTAGCCGTCTCCGCTCGAGGAACGGGGCAGTCATCTAGTAAGGAGAACGTTTCTGCTTGCGTGGTCGGGTTGCGTGTCGGCGGGAAACAAAGTGTTCCGTCAGCGCATCGAAGACGACAACGACGAGTGAGAGGGCCAGTACGCCGTTCAGAAAGCGCATCGTGAACTCGACGGGCGACGCATCCCACATCACGTCCGAACCACCGCGTCGGCGCGGGGTGGATGGCACCGTGCCCGGCATTCCCTCACGCAAGCCCCAACGCCAAAAGAGCACGGCGAGCACCACTGCGATCAGCAGAAACACGAGCCGAACGATCAGCAGCTTGCGCCTGAGCGCAGGGTCGGACGAGTGTGGACGCAGGATTCGGAACATATGGGCGGAATGGTGACGGACAGTGCTCGTGTTCAGGGTGTCGAGCGGTGAATCGCCCCGGGATTCGAGGAGACGGTTTTACTTGAGTCTCAGCGCGGCGAAGTCCGCACTGTCGGCATAAGGTGTCGCTTTAGACTCGGCGGATGGCAAGCAGCCATGCGGTTCCATCAATCGCACGGCGTTGAACCAGCTCAGCCATTCCAACGTCGCCAGTTCAACGTGTTCCAGCCCACGCCACGGGCCGTCATGATACATCACTTCGGTTTTGTAGAGGCCGATGATCGTCGCCGCGAGCGCGTTGTCGTACGAATCGCCACGACTCCCGACCGATGGTTCGATGCCGGCGTCGGCCAATCGCTCCGTGTAGCGAATGGACAGATATTGCACACCCCTATCGCGGTGGTGCACGAGGGGCGCCTCCGTTTAGCGGTCGTAGAGCGCCTGCTCCAGCGCGTCCCACGCCAAGTCCGTGCGCAGCGACGTACTCGCCACTCGCCGGCAAATGGCCGGCCAGCGAGTTCTTGCGCTCGAGGCACTAGGGCATCTTGGAAACCACCGCCTTTCCGGTTCAGAAAACGTACGAGGTGACCAACGGCGGGAAGGCCGGCTGTCGCCGAACGCCGGCATCTGCAACGGGCGATCAGATAAAAGGCGAGCGCAGCGAGCTTCCGCTGATCGCCCGACAACTGCAGCGTTCGCTATATGACAAGCGCGCGATAGCTGCCCATCATGGTATGTCGATCTTGACATATGCCAACAACGACATATCTTGAGATATGGCTCGCGCTGTCATACCGATGGTCTGGCTGCGTGGCCAGCTCCTTGCGATCCCAGCGGCTCGCGTGTGCCGCGCGCCATGTCCACGCGCCATAGCACACGCTCGCGCAGGTCGGGCACGACCAGGACACTGTCCCAGAACTCGGCCGGTCGCATGACCCGGGTATAGGTGCCCGGCAGCGTGTCCACCGCGGCCGCCCACTCAGAATCGGCAGGGGTGCCGGTAACGCGGGCCGCGGTACGCGGTCGGCGAAGGCCGTGGCGGCGCTCAGCGACACCCGGAGTAGCGGGCGCAGGGATCTCGGCATGCGCCAAGATGGTCCCCTCTCGCCGAGGGGGAAAGGGGCGTATTCTGGCTCCCTCGTCCTGGACACGCTTGGGATTTGCCCCGCAACCGGTAGATTGCAGATCAAACCCGGCGCCGCTTCCCGGTGTCCAATCGTTCGACCCGTCTCCCGCGAATGATCCCCTCACGCCCTGTTCTTCGGCGCACCCTGCTGCTCGGCTTTGTTATCGGCCTGAGCGCCTGTGCCAGCACCAGTCAGTCGCGGCCCGCGTTCGTGGGCGGCAAGGAGGGCGCGATCCTGCGCGCCCGCGCCGACAGCCTGCGTTATCCGTACACGAAAGCCGACATCGATTTCATGAGCGGGATGATTCATCATCACGCGCAGGCCATCGTGATTTCGCGCTGGGCGCCCACGCATGGTGCCGACGCGGCGGTGGTGCGTCTCACCGAGCGCATCATCAATGCGCAGAGCGATGAAATCAGGCTCATGCAGACGTGGCTTGAAGATCGGAACCAGGCACCGCCGGTAGTGGACTCCGCCGGCAACGTGGCGATGGCCGGACACGCGGGCCACAACATGCCGGGCCATGATATGTCGAGCATGGCTGGCATGGGTGGTATGCCGGACATGCCGGGTATGCTCACCGACGCGCAGCTCAAGGAACTGAACGCCGCGCGCGGCAGTGAGTTTGACCGGTTGTTTCTCACCTTCATGATGCAGCATCACCGCGGCGCCGTCACCATGGTAAAAACGCTCTTCTCGTCGCCCGGCGCCGGACAGGACGAGACCATTTTCAAGTTTGCCAACGATGTCGAAGTGGATCAGTCCACCGAGATCAAACGCATGCTCACGATGATGCTCGAGTTCGGCTTTGCTCCGCCGTTCGAATAACACGTTTGAACTGCACGCTTGAATCGCCGTTTGAATAACACGCTGGTTTTTGCAGGATTCTTTTCACGCTCGTCAACTCCGAGGACACCGCATGATCGCATTATTGCACCGCCCGTCTGGTGCGCTCGCCGTCGCAGGCCGTTTTGCAACGGTCGCCGCACTCGCCGGCCTCGCGGCCTGCTCCAGCAGCACGCCAGAAACGGCCCCGCGGCCGACGCCGGCCACTGATCCACGCGTCGGCCTCAAGGCCGGCCTGTTCGACGCCGGCGAAGCGGTGTCGAACATGCGCGTCACGGCCAAGGCTGTGTCGCCCGAGGGCTTTATCGGCGTCACCAACTCCGATCTCGCGTTCACCGGCAACTACGCGATTCAGGGGAACTACAACGGCCCGGTGATCTGGGACGTGTCCAACCCCAACAAGCCCACGCTGGTGACTGCGTATCCGTGCCCGGCGTCGCAGAATGACGTGTCGGTGTACAAGAATCTCATGTTCATGTCGGCCGAAGCGATGAATGGCCGCACGGATTGCATGCCCGGTGGTGTGCGCGAAACGGTGAGTCCGATTCGCATGCGCGGTGTGCGCGTGTTCGACATCAGCAACATCAAGGAACCCAAGCTGGTCGCGAATGTGCAGACGTGCCGCGGTTCGCACACGCACACGGTGCTCGAAGATCCGAAGGACAAGCAGAACGTGTACATCTACGTCTCCGGTTCGTCGGGCATTCGTTCGTCGGAAGAACTCGCCGGTTGCGCGGGCGATGCCGCGAGTACCGACGCGAGCTCGTCGCGGTTGCGCATTGAAATCATCAAGGTTCCACTCGCTGATCCGTCCAAGGCGGCGGTGGTCGGTAAGGCCAATATCTTCGCGGGCCTGCAGGCACCGCCGCGTCATGGCCCGTCAGACGCGGACAATGCGGCCGCCGCTCGCGGCATCGAGACCGCGCGTCGCACTGGTGGCTTCATCGCGAGGAATCCGCAGTCGGGGCAGGAATCTGAAGTCCCGCGTCGCATGGTGATAACGCTGCTCGATAGCACGGTGAAGGCGCGTGGCGGATCGGGTGCAGCAACCGCCGCTGACA
>JBBRFQ010000226.1:0-5846 GCA_038224035.1 Gemmatimonadales bacterium | reverse complement strand
GTGGTGCAGCTCGTCGACTTCAAGACGGGCCGAGCCACCAGGATCGGACGTGAGGGCTCCGGACCGAACGAGTATCAGATGCCGATGAACGCCTTTGCGCTTCCCGGCGACAGTACCATGATCTTTGATGCGCTGAACTCGCGCTTTCTGATGCTTGGCCCGGGTGGATCGCTCGCTGGCACGTGGGCGCCGGCGGGTGACGCGCCGAGACCTGTAGCGACGTCCGCGCCGCGGCCGGCCGCTGGCGGCGGCGGGGCAGGTGCGACGTTCGTGGCGGGCGGTCCGGGCGGCGGCCTGTCGCTCATGGGTGCGCGCGTGGTCGACGCCCAGGGACGGCTGTATCTCCCCGGTGCCCGGTTCGTGCCCGGTCCGGACGGTCGTCCGCAGCCAGCCGACAGCGTGTCGGTGCTGCGTATGCGCCGCCCTGGTGGGAGCGCCGATACGGTGGCCTGGACGCGCGTACCAAAGAAAAACGCCAGCATCACGACCACCGGGGGTGGCGGGAACACCAACGTCAGCATGCGCATCGTCCTACAACCGTTTTCCGCTGAAGACGGGTGGAGTGTATTCCCGGATGGTCGTGTGGCCGTGGTCCGTGCAGGCGACTATCACGTCGACATTTATCCAGCCAGCGGCCGCGGCGCTCCAGTGCGGGGCGCGCCGGTTCGCTACACCCCCGTGCGCGTGACCGACGCCGAGAAGGAAGCGTGGCGCGAGGCGCGCCGGGCCTCACCACCGATGGCGATTGCCGTCACGAGTGACGGTGGTGCCGCGCGCACGACGCGCTCGGTCTCCGCGCCACCGGTGCAGGAGCCCGACTCGTGGCCGGCTGTAATGCCAGCGTTCCAAACCAATCAGGTGCATGCGCTGCCGAACGGCCAGCTCTGGGTGGGCCGATACACGCCCGCGAGCGAAAAGAATCCCCGTTTCGATGTCTTCGACGCCACTGGCAAACACACCGGACAGGTCGTGCTCCCCCTACGCACCAGCATCGTAGGATTCGGCAAGGGGGTGATCTACACGGTGCGGACGGATGACGACGACCTGCAGTACCTCCAACGCTTCGCCCTCCCCTAGCGCCTCCCACACCGGTGGGTGGCGACTTGCCTCAAGCAACTTGCCCGCCGTGGTCGACCCACGTATGCTGAAAGGATGACCGCGCTGGTGAATCCGGCGCCCCACCGTACCTCTTGCCGAACTTCGCATGCCCTTTATCGACTACAACGTGGATCCCTCGTTTCTGCTCTCGTTCGCAGGATTCATGCTGACGATCATCTCGGCGATTTTCGGCGTCGTGCGAGCAGTAGGTCCGATTGGCCAGTTGGCCATCGTGCTGATTCCCGTCGCTTTGTTCCTGCGCGACATCCACGCTGGTCCACAGGCCTTCAAGGACATCAAGTCCTGATGTCCCACGTCGGTCAGCGCGGGGAACCAGACTCCCGCCTCGTTTCGTCGATGTAACCAGCAACCCCGCCCGAGCGATGCTCGCGGCGGGGTTGCGTGCATTGTGCAGTTTGCGGTTCCCACTCCCCTCAGCACCCCCCCCTCCGGAGGATCCATGCACACCCGCCCTCGCGCTTGTCTGCAGCCGAGTGCCCAACCGCCAGCCGTGCCGCCGAGTCGTGATCGATTCACACGAGCGATACATCTGGTGCTCGCACTCGCAGGTCTCGCCATCGTTTCGCCGGCATCGTCTCTCTCGGCGCAGGCCGAGTCCGGCCGCGTGGCTGGTGTGGTGACGGACTCTTCTACTGGTACGCCGATTACCAGTGTCACGCTCACGCTCGATCCGTCCGGGGCACGCGCGACACCGCGTCTCGAGGCGCGCACCGACGAAAATGGTCGCTATACGTTCGCGGCGGTGCCGGTTGGCACGTACACGGTAGAGCTGCGGCGCCTTGGATATCGTCCGCGCAGCCGCGCGGGCATCGTGGTCGCGTCGGGGGCGTCGGTGACGGTCGATCTGTCGATGGCGCCGGCGGGACTCAGCTTGCAGGCGATGGTGACGACGGGTGTCGTGGATCCGGCCAGCGGCACGCGTGTGCCGTTCACGGTGGGCCGCGTGACGGCCGAAGATGCCCCGGTGCCCGCGACCAATGCGCTCGAAACGATTCAGGGCAAGATCGCCGGCGTATCGGTGGTGCCAACGGGACAGGCGGGCGGTGGCACGAACATCGTGCTGCGTACGCCCACGAGCATCAACAAGTCGAACGCGCCGCTCATTGTGGTGGACGGTGTGATTCAGACCGAGGCGTTCGATGCGGCGAGTGCTGATCTGCAGAGCATGGACATCGAGAGCGTTGAAGTGGTGAAGGGTGCCGCGGCCGCGTCATTGTATGGTGCACGTGCGGCGTCCGGCGTCATTCAGATCACCACGCGCCGTGGTTCCGGACTCGCCGACGGAGTGACGCGCTTTTCGGTGCGGAGCGAGTACGGATCCAATTCGCTGAACGCGCCCGTCAAGTGGGCGCAGTCGCACTTCTTCCTGCTCAACGACGCCGGCCAGTATGTGAATGCGCAGGGAGCGGTAGTGCCGCGCGACCTGCGCGTCCCCAAGCCGGCGAACAGCCGGTTCCAGGACAGCCAGTACCCCGATCAGGTGTTCGATCAGGTAGATCGTTTTTTTGATCCGGGAAACTTCGCGCGCAACTCGCTCAACATTGCGCAGAACAGTGGCAAGACGAACTGGTTCTTCTCGTTCGTGAGTTCGGCAGAAGACGGTGTCGTGCTGAACAGCGGCAAGTACGAGCAGAACGATTTTCGATTGAATCTTGATCATCGCCCAACCGACAAACTCTCGTTCAATTTCAGTGCATTTCACAGTCGTTCGGAACGGCAGAATCTGTACGGCGACACGTTCTTCGACCTGATTAACCAGGCGCCCGACATCGACCTGCGCACACCCGATCCCGACGGCACGCCGTACGCGTTCCAGCTGGATCCCGAGGGCCGCGAGGAGAATCCGCTGTACGTGCTCGCCACCGAAGAAAATCAGCGCAAGCGTGCCCGTACGCAGGGTGCGATCACGACGCGATATGCACCGCTTGGCTGGCTCAGCTTCGACGGTAATCTGAGTTATGATCGGTCCGATCGACGCACGAACACCTTCCTCGATGCGGGCATCAAGACGGAAGGGTTCGGTGAAGGTGGACCGGGTGAGATTTCGCAGTTCACGGGGACGACCGACGCGGTGAACCTCTGGGGCAGCGCGAATGTGTTGCAGCGCGTGGGCGCGTTCACGTTGCGTGGTACCGCGCGCGTACTCATGGAGCGTGAAACGAATGATCTCACGACGGCCGAAGGTGAAGTATTGGCCACTCCGGGCGTAAAGAGTCTGGACAATGCGCAGAGCCGGTTTGTCTCGTCGAGCTCGCAGACGATCCGCACGAACAGCTACATCGGCAGTGTGGCGGCCGACTACAACGGCAAGATCATTGTGGACGCGCTGCGCCGTCTTGACGGCAGCTCGCTCTTCGGCACCGACGAGCAGGAAAACTGGTACTACCGTGTGAGCGGAGCGTACCGGATGTCGCAGGAAGAGTGGTGGCCGTTCGCGTCAGTCAACGAGTTCAAGCTGCGCGCGTCGCGTGGTACGGCCGGAACGCGCCCGGACTTCAATGACCAGTACGAGACGTTCACGTTCACTCAGGGCGGCGGCGTGGTCAAGCAGAATCTCGGCAACCGACTGCTCAAGCCGGAAGAGTCGGAAGAAACCGAATACGGCATCGACGCGATCATCAAAAACCGTGTCTCCGTGCAGCTGTCGTACGCCAGCCAGATTACCACCGACCAGCTCATTCTCATTCCGCTGGCTGGATTTCTCGGTTTCGCGAATCAGTGGCAGAACGCCGGCACCGTGACCGGCAACACGCTTGAAGCCACGATCGAAGCGGATATCGTGAAGGGCTCGAACTTCAGCTGGCGCGCCGGCCTCGTGGCCGATCGCTCGCGCAACAAGATCACCGAGTTCAATCGCACCTGCTTCTCCACGGGCACGATCCTCTTCCGCTGTGCCGGTGAAACACTCGGTGCAATGTACGGCTTCCGTTTCATCAAGGGCGCGAGTGAGCTGCCCGCTGATGCGGCCGGCCGCGCAGCCGAGTTTGCGGTGAATGACGAAGGGTTGCTGGTGTACGTGGGTCCGGGCAACACCTTTACCGACGGCGAGCGCAAGGGACTGTGGGGTTCACCCGCCACCACGATCGGCGCCAACAACTATCTCTGGGGCATGCCCATCACCGCGCGCGATTCGACCGGTAGCGCGGCGCTGCGACGCATCGGCGACGGCAACCCCGACTTCCGATTCGGCATCTCGAACACGGTCAACTGGGGCGGTGTGAGCGTGTTCATGTTGTGGGATGCACAGGTGGGCGGCAACGCCTACAACCAGACCAACCAGCGCATGTATCAGTACGGCCGCAGCAGCGACGTCGATCAGACCGGCAAGCTGCAGGAGCTCAAGAAGCCGGTGGAGTACTACGTGAACCTCTACGCTGCGAACAGCCCCACCGACTATTTCGTGGAAGACGCGGGCTTTGTGAAGTTACGTGAGATTTCTGTTCGGTACCGGTTACCGTCGCGCTGGAGTGCACCGTTGGCACGACTCGGTGCGAGCGGGGCGTCATTCTCCGTGATCGGACGCAACCTGCTCACCTTCACCGACTACAAGGGCTACGATCCCGAAGTCGGCACGGTGATCAACCGTCTGGACAGCTTTGACTATCCTCGCTACCGGACGTTGACCGGCAGCGTTGAGATCACCTTCTGAGCGGGCGACGACACCATGACAACTACATCATTGCGAACCGTCACCGTCGTTGCGCTGGGCGTGCTGTTGTCCGGCTGCCAGGACCTTGACGTCGCGAATCCCAACCTGCCAGACCGCGAACGTGCGACACAGCAACCTGTGTCGACGGAATCGTTCGTGGCTTCGTCGTTCCGAACGTTCTGGCCCGTCTCCGGCCATGACGACTATCCCTCGTGGGCTTTCTCCACGATGGCGCGCGAAATCACGTCGGGTTTTGCCGATTTCGGACAGCTCGAGACCTCGGCCGAGCCGCGCGTGGCGTGGAACAACAGTCCGGTGAATGCGCGCCGCGCGGTCGCGGAAACTCCGTGGTTCGGCCTGTACCGCACCATCTCCTCCGTGAACGACGCGCTGGTCGCCATCGATGATGGCTTGATCATCGTGGACAACACACGCACCGTGCGCGCCAAGGCCGTGGCCAAGTTCATCCAGGGTGTGTCGCACGGCTATCTCGGGTTGTACTACGACAAGGGAATCGTCGTGGACGAGAACACCGATCTGGTCGCGATCAGCGCCGCGCCGGAGTTTACGCCGTACGATGGGGTGATCGATGCGGCGATCGAGCAGCTCAATGCGGCGATCACCGTTGCGGGCACCGCCAACTTCACGCTGCCCGCCGAATCGTGGTTGTTCACGGCGCTCACGCGTGACCAGTTCGTACGCGTGATCAACTCCTACGCCGCGCGGCTGTTGGTGTACTCGGCGCGCACGCGCGCCGAGCGTGCGGCCGTGGATTGGAATGAGGTGATTCGCCGCGTGGATGCGGGTATTCAGACCGACTTCGCGCCGATTGCCCAGCCGGAAATTCTGTGGGACGACTGGAAGCGACTCGTGGCGCGCGTGCGCAACGCGGCGCGTCCGAGCGATTTCGGACGACCGAGTTATTGGGTGCTCGGACCGGCCGATTCCACGAACGGCTTCGTGAACTATGCCAGCACGCCGCTCGAAAGCCGCGTGGCGTTCCAGATCCGCACCAAAGACCGCCGGATTCAGGGCGCGGCCGGTCCTGCGTCGCCGGGCACCTATGTGGGCTACAACC
>JBBRFQ010000225.1:0-5878 GCA_038224035.1 Gemmatimonadales bacterium | reverse complement strand
GTGTTGTCTGCGTACGACCGAGTGTCGCGGAGAACTCGGCCGGCGCATTCGACTTGAGGATGATGTTGATGACACCAGCGATCGCGTCGGAGCCATACTGCGCAGCGGCGCCGTCACGGAGAATTTCGATGCGGTCGATCAGGCTGGCCGGAATGGCATTGAGATCCACCGCGGCCTGACCGCGTCCGATCGTGCCGTTCACGTTCACCAGAGCGCTCACGTGCCGACGCTTGCCGTTGACGAGCACGAGCACCTGGTCGGCGCCCAGGCCGCGCAACGTCGCCGGCCGCACGTGGTCGGTGCCGTCGCCGACCGTAGCACGCGGGAAGTTGAAGGAGGGCGCGATCATCTGAATCATCTGCGCCGTCTCCACACGTCCCGTGGCGCGCAGCTCCGACGCGCTCAGCACGTCGATCGGGGCGGGTGCGTCGAGAATGGTTCGCTCCTGCGTACGGGTGGCAAGAATAGCCACGGCGCCGAGCGTGTTGCCCTGCTTCTCAAGGGTGAAGTCTTTGGTGATCGTACCACCGGCCACGATGGTGATGGAGTCGCTGGCAAAGCCATAGCCCACCAATCGCGCACGGATTTCGTAGCGTCCGGGGCGAAGCGAGATGCGGTAACTGCCGTCGCCGCGTGAGATCGTTCCGGACTGCGTCCCGCTGATGAACACGGACGCGCCAGCCAGCGCCTGTCCTGACTCGGTCACGCGCCCGGTGACGGTGCCAACCAACGATTGCGCCGCGAGGGGCGAGGCCGCCGTCATCGTCAACAGGGTCAACACGCGCAGTAGCTTCGAGGGTGATCGCATGCTCGCGTCTCCGGATGTGGTAGGGTCCATTGTGATCAACCCATGTACGATGCGGCTGAGGGCACCGATGCGGAAGGCACCGGCGATGCGTTTCTTGGTACGGGCGCAAGAGTCATCTCCGCGCCACCAACGTGCGTCGCGCGTACCAGCCTCCCACCGCGCCAGCCACCAACGCGATCACAACAGCCGCCGCGGCGCCGAGCACCGCGCCCCATACGTGCAAGGTGGCCAGCAGCTCTGGTGTTGCGTCGGTGCCCTGTGGCAGCGTTACCTGCGAGGCATCCGGTGGAGACGAAAGCAGAAATGCGATCGGGTGTCCTACGAGTGCATCCAGCAGCCCCGCGAACATGCCGGCGCGCCATCCCGCGGCCCCGATCCGTGCGGCGAGCGCGCCACCCATGGCGAAGAGCGTGAGCGTGGTGAAGAAGTGCACGCCAGTAATCGCCGACGTGAGCGATGGCACGAGACGAATCGCGATCGCCGCGCCGATGGACGCCACGGCTGCGGCGATGCCGGCGTATGCGGCGGGACGAAGCGCCGTGGCGCCGGTACGGGACGAGCGTGTGAAGGTGGCCATGTCGGGAGAATGGTGCCGGATAGTCGGCGGTTCCGCGCGCCAACTGTTCGTTCGGTATCGTCGGATTGCGCGACCGCTACGCGCTTACGACGATGGACTGCCTAAGCGCAGTGAGCCGGCGATCAGAGGCGTAGGGTTTCGACAAGAAGTGAGAAAGGCTGAGTCCGACGCCACCACCGCGCGCTATTTCACTTGGTGGGCGATCTCGAGTCGCTCGTCGTCGCCATTGTCGAAGCCAGTGACCAGACCTCGCTCCCTCAACGTCCTGTGCCACCTTTTGTGACGGAACTACTCCCAGCGAAACACACGCGTCGCCGCAACACAACAGACGACGAAGATTGCGGCGAGCGCCAGTACGTCGCCCCAGTGTGCGCCCCAGCCCGACCCGTCCCAGATGCCCTGCAGCAGCGACACGGCGTGTGTCGTTGGCAGGATGCTGGCCACCACCTGCAGCGGCTCCGGGAAACGTGACACAGGGTAGAACAGGCCGGAAAGAGCGATCATCGGATAGAGGATGGCCGCACCAACGGGCTGTGCGAAGCGGGCCGTCGGAACAACGCTGGCGATGAGAAAACCCAACGACAGAATGCTGAGACTGGACAACAGCAGCGCCGCCGTAAAACTCGGCAGCCCGACTTGCATCGCGCCGGGAAACACACGTCGACCCGCAGCCACCAACAGCAGCAGGCTGAAGACCGTGAACATCAGCTTCACGACCACCTGCGAGCCCAAAATGGTGAGCGGCGACAACGGCGTGGCGCGCAGGCGTTTGAGGATGCCGCCTTCGCGATAGATCGAGATGATCGCGATCAGGGACAACACTGCATTGATGGCGATCATCAACGCCGCGAGAATCGCCAGGTTGAACGGCGCCGACTCCGCGAGTGTGGCGGCCTCCGGGCGCACCGATTGCATGGTGCGTCCCAGTACCACAAACAACAGCACCGGAAGGCCCAGCGTGCCGATCACTCCCATGGGCTCGCGCAGGAAAATCTTCGTTTCCAGCCACGTCAACGTCCAAAATCCTTTCAGCATGCGTCAGTCTCTGATCCCGTGGCCCGTGAGCTTGAGAAACACATCTTCCAGCGTCGGCGCTTCCGTGCGGAATCCGCGTACGTGCAGGTCCGCGCGCGCGATTGCCTGAATCACGGCCGTCGTAAAATCATCTCCCTCACCGTGCAGGGTATAGGTGTCGCCGTCGTTGGTGATGGAGCGACAGAGGGCGACTTCCGACATTTGCTGCGCAACGAAAGGGGAGTCGCTGGTGAACACCACCCGGCGTTCGGGGCAGTGCCTGGCCACCAGGTCGGCCGGACGGCCGACTTCAACAAGGCGTCCGTGTTCGATGATGCCGACGCGATCACAGAGCCGCTCCGCTTCCTCCATGAGGTGCGTGGTCAGAAATACCGTCTTGCCACGCGCCCTGATGCCCAGGACCAGTTCCCAGATTGCGCGACGCGCCTGCGGATCGAGTCCGGTGGTGAGCTCATCGAGAAATACCACGTGCGGATCGTGAATCAGCGCCAACGCCACGAACAGCCGCTGCTTTTGTCCGCCCGAGAGTGTCATGAACCGCGCGTCGCGCTTCTCCGTCAGACCGAGTCGTTCGAGCAGATCATCAACCCCGACGGCGCGCGGGTAGAGGCGGGCCCACAGATCGAGCGCCTCCCATACCTTGATGCGCTTCTGCAGGTGGGCCTCCTGATGCTGGACGCCGATCTGTTGCCGAAGTGCGGCGGCATCGCGCCGTGGATCGAGACCGAGCACACGGATCGTGCCGTGGTCCGGCGCGCGCAGTCCCTCGATGCACTCCATCGTCGTGGTCTTGCCGGCCCCGTTCGGGCCGATGAGACCGAAGATCTCGCCTTCGTGGACTTCCAGCGAGACGTCGTCGACCGCGACCACCGACCGGTAGCGTTTGCCGAGGTGCTCGACCGAAATGACGGTGGACGTTCGTTTCATGCTGAACGTACGCGTGGGACGCGGCGAGGTGTCAGGGCCCTATTGCGCCAACGGCGTATCGATGAGCACGCCAGCGTCGGTGACCAAGGTCAGAGAGCGCGAGGCGATCCCAGTTCGCGACACTGTAGCTCTTCCCGGCAGAACGGTGATCCCAGTTCACCACCAGGAAGTAGCGCTCAAGAACGGCGTGGTAGTGTCGCATCCGCGCCATTTCGGACCCGCATGGACCCCCGCTCAGATACAGCAAGATCGGTAGCCTCGCACTCCGCCCCCGGACACTGATCCACTGCGGCACGCCGTTCAGCGTGACCCGCTCGAGTGTTGCGACACCGCCCGCAAAGTCGCTATCCACATCCCCGCGCAGCGGCGGCGCGTGCGGCTGCAGCGACATCGCGTAGACGACAACAATCAGCGCGAGGACGCCAATCGTGCCGGCCGACCAGCGCAGTATGGAGCGAAGCATGACAGAGCGCTCTGCAGTGAAAAACGGCGCGGTGGGCGCTTCGAGACGATTGACTCGCGCTGACACGAAACGAGCGCGTCCGGTGGCATCGCCTCACCCAATCTGAGGCGCAGCGGGTGATTTCCGGGTGAGGCTCCGATAGCGCGGAGGTTGTATTTCGCGCGAGCTGTGCCTGCTCTGGACGGTCCTCACGCATGTGTAGATGACGCGCCGAGCCAAGCCCGCGTTTGGCCACACATCGCCCAACCGGGATAGACCAGAACCACTCTCAAGATTGGTAGATCGCACCGTCGGATCGGTCCATCTTCGTACCGTACTGGTTGCGGCTCCCCAATATCGGTGCGGGCGCAACCGGCGCGGCGAAATCCTTTTATGGAGATGCACTGATGAAGACAAAAGCTGACGCGTTTCATCACACGCTCAAGGACGTTTATTATGCCGAGAAGGCGATCACGAAAGCGCTGCCCAAGATGATCGAGGCGGCAAGCGACGCTGAACTCAAGAGCGCGTTCGAGGATCACCTGAAGGAGACCAAGGAGCACGTGAAGATCCTGCAAAAGGTCTTCGCGACGATCGACCAGCCGTCCGAGGGCGAGAAGTGCGATGCCATCGAGGGTTTGATCAAGGAGACCGAGGGTATTATCGACGAGGCGAGTGGTGAGGCGTTGCACGCAGCGCTCATCGGCGCCGCACAAGCTGTGGAGCACTACGAGATTGCGCGCTACGGCACGTTGCGCGAGTGGGCCAAGCAGCTCAAGAACAACGAGGCCCACGATCTGCTTTCGCAGATCCTCGATATGGAGAAGGCCACCAACGCAAAGCTGACGGGTATCGCGGTGTCGGCGGCGTAGCGCGTCAGGTCGGGGTGCGGGTGCTGACGTCGGTCGCGCTGATGGATATCCTCAGCGCCTCG
Organism: Gemmatimonadales bacterium; assembly: GCA_038224035.1. GTDB lineage: Bacteria > Gemmatimonadota > Gemmatimonadetes > Gemmatimonadales > Gemmatimonadaceae > JAABRT01. The sequence continues at coordinate 1,155 of JBBRFQ010000225.1, read as the reverse complement.
GCGACCGCACCCGCATCAACAAACCGATCATCCGGCGACTTCGCGAGACACGTCTCGAGCACGGCCGCGAGCGCCAGCGGCACGTCAGCATGCTCGACCACCGACTTGGGCGTCTCGTACAAGTGCGCCGCCAGCATCTGCGTTGCACTGCGACCAGCGAAGGGCGATCTACCCGCGAGCAGGTAGTATCCGAGCGCCCCGAGCGAGTAGAGATCACTCGCCGGTCCTACGTTGATCTCGCCTCCCGCGCACTGCTCCGGACTCATGAACTCCGGCGTGCCGACGAACATGCCGACCTCCGTGAGTCGACCGTCGCCGAGCGCCGGTTGACCGCTCACGACGAGCCCGAAGTCGAGCAGCTTGGCGACGTCCTTCACGCCCCCGCGCTCGGTCATCATCACATTGCTCGGCTTGATGTCGCGATGCACGAGTCCTCGGGCATGCGCCTCGGCGAGCGCGCCGCACACTTGCGTGAGCACATGTACCGCACGCTCAGCAGACATCGGTCCGTCGCGGTGCACGATGGCCTCGAGCGTATCGCCGGGGAGATACTCCATCACGCAGTAGAACGTCCCATCCTCGCTCCGACCGTAGTCGAAGATCTGCACCGTGTTGGGGTGTGTGAGACCCGCGGTCGCTTGCGCCTCGCGCTCGAAACGCGCGATGGCGTCGGGGGAGCCGGCCTGTGCGGGCGTAATCAACTTCACAGCGACCGGGCGACGCAGCATGCGGTGCTCGGCGTGATAGACTTCGCCCATGCCACCGGCGCCAAGCCGTTCTCCAAGTACATACTGGCCCAGTTCACGCGCCGCGGCTTCGCGACGGGCGACGGTCTCGTAGCGGTACGTGCCGAACCAGGCGATCAACGCCGCCGATCCGACAACGATGAGCGTGAGAACGACGACCAAGGGAGCGAGCGGGGCCGGAATGGTGCCATCTGACAGTCCCGACGCCACCGGTACGAACGATGCCACAAAAAAGATCACCATGGCGACCGCGGTGCGACGTGCGGTATTCGGAATCAGCGTTCCGTAGGCCACGACAGTAAAAATCCATAGCCCCGCCCGACCCATCGTGATGTCAATGGGTGCGAGTTCATAGACGCCGACGAGAGACGAAAGGTCTTGTTCGTTCGTGGCGATGTTCAGCCCAATC
>JBBRFQ010000224.1:0-5972 GCA_038224035.1 Gemmatimonadales bacterium | reverse complement strand
CTCATCGCCTTCCTTGAGGTCGGGCATGTCCTTGAACTCTTCGAGCGGGATCGTGCCTTCGGACTTGAAGCCGATGTCGAGCACGACCAGGTTCTCGCGGATTTCGAGAACGGTCGCCTTGACGATTTCGCCTTCTTCGATCGAGGCAAGCGTGCCGTTGTACATCTCGAGCATGGACTCGAACTCGACGGACGTGAGTTCGTCTTCGTCGTACAGTTCGGGCCGGCGGTTGGCGAGCGGGCGCAGCTGGCTCTTCTGGAGGTCACGCTTCTCGCGGGCGCTGAGGCGTTCCGGCTCGCCGTCTACGGTCTCGTCGAGGGTTGGGGTTTCGAGTTCGGTCGTCATGCTGAGGAAATTCTCCGAGTCGCGGGGGATCGCTCGCCGCGCCGAGGTTCAGGTGATAAAATCACGAGCCGCCCCAGACACGACCGGGGGCGGAACGAGAGGAATTGTGAAAGCTAGCCAGTTCGGGGGCGTGGGGCAACGGTCTCGGGCCGAGCAGCCTTGCTGCGTCCCTATTGGGACGCGGTCGCCCGGCCGGAGCGTGGCGGAGTGGATGGACGATCCGTCCGTCAGTTGCCCCAGGTAACGCCCAGCGTGAGCAAGCGTGGCAAGCCAGACTTGATGCCTTCCGGACGACGCGAAGCGATGTAGGTGCGATCCGCCATATTTTTTGCACTCCCGATGACCGTCAGTCCATTGGCGTTCGGTACCGTCCAGCGCACACTGGCGTCGAAAATCGCGTACGCGGGCACAAGACCAACGCGGCCGTTGGCGGAACCAGCACGCGTCTCGAAATTGTCGGTGAACTGCTCCTTGACATAGAGCCCATCGATACGCATCACGAGCGCGTTGGGCAGCGTGTACGTGAGCGCGCCATGCGCCCGCAGCGATGGAGCGTACGGAAGCACATTGCCGCGCACGTTGACGGTGTCGCCGCTCGGCGCGCGAATAAATCGGTCGCGGGAAAAGCTCGCATCGCTACGTGTGACACCGGCGGTCAACGAGAGCGACCACGGTTTCGCGAGCAGCACGCCGATGTCCAATGTGCCTGACAGCTCGGCACCGGTGTGGCGTGTTGCACCCTGGTTCGCAAACGCGGCGTCGCTCGTCGAGCCCGCGGACAACGACGGCTCGATGATCTGATTGGTGAAGTCGAGGCGAAACGCCGTCCCTTCAACCGAAAGCCACGGACGCGGCGTCAGTCGTGCTCCAAGCTCCGTGTTCAGACTGCGCTCAGCGTCGAGTTGCAACGACACGAGCTCGGGCACCTGCCCGTTGGCGTCGACGGTGGGATCCGTAAAGATCAGTGCATCCTTGCTGCGTGGTGGCGCAAATCCCTGATGAGCGCCACCGAAGATGCTCAGTACTTCCGTCGGCGCGTATGCCACGCCGATACCGGGAATCAGTTCGCGCACGAGGTCCGTGCCACCGAGCGACACCTCTTCAATCGTACGTACCGTACCAGCGTCGTTCCGGCGACGGATGCGTGTGCGACGGACATCACGCTCGAACGCGAACGACTCGGCGCGCACTCCGGGGGTGATGGACAACGCCTCGGTGATGGCAAAGCGATTCTGCAGAAACGCCGACACGGCGCGACCCGTCCGACGTTCATCGTCGCGAACAACGCGGTCGTCGCTGTCAATGCGGCCGTTCACATGTTGATCCCTCGTGAGCTCGAGGTGCGCGCGCACACCGGCGTCCAGATCGTGCGTGCGGGCGCCCATCGTCCACGACGTGCGCAATCGTGGCTCAACACCGGCGACCGTAAACGCGCGTTCGCGACTGCCTGTGGTATTTGCGAAGATGTGCGACTGCCCGGTTGGGCCATAGGTATAGTCGCGCCGATTCCAATCCCGGTTCGTGTGATAGGCATATGCGCTGGTGCGCAGCATGCTGGTTGCGCCGATCGCCTGCTGGTGAGACGCTGTGACCGCGTAGCGCGACACAGCGAGCTCGTCATCCGGCTGCGGATGCACAAAGGGCGACGTCCGGAACATGGAATCCGTCAGGCCAACGTACGTTGCATTGGACGTTTCGTCATACGCGCTCACCTTGACGCCGAAATCACCGACCGACGTACGCCATCCCAGCTTCGCCGTCACATCGCGCACGGTGGCGTCGAGCCCGTTGAGATCACCAGAGCGGCGATCCAGGGCCGAGAGCTGCGCGCGCACACTGCCGACGCGCGTGCCGAGTTCTGTCTTGAGCAAGCGCGTCCCACCAGAACCGCCCTGTGCCGTGGCGCGCGCGAACGGCGACATCGGAAGCTCTGCGGTCACGTAATTGACCACACCGCCGATGGTTTGCGGCCCGAACATGATCGAACCGCTGCCCTTGATCACTTCAATGCGCGACATACGATCGATCGGGGGCGAGTAGTAGAGCTCCGGCTCGCCGTAGGGCGCGAGGGACACGGGCACGCCGTCCTCGAGCACGAGCACGCTGCGGCTGCGGTCAGGATCGAGGCCGCGAATGCCGATGTTCGCGCGCAGTCCCATGCCTTCTTCCTCCTGCACGTGCACGCCCGGAATCGAGCGGAGCGCCTCATTGGCACTGAAGGGCTGCAGGGCGCGCAGTTGTTCGCTCGAGACGACGCCGAAGCTTCCGGGCACTCGGGCCAGGACGTCAGACGCGGTGGCCAATACGGTGATACCGGTCAGTTGCTGCGTCAGTCGTCCGAGCGTAATGCGGACGAGTACCTCTCGTCCGGTGGCGACGATCACGGACGTTCGGGTCACGCCGCCGAGCGGTGATCGCGCCTCGAGCTGCTGCAGTCCGGCGCTGACCTGGGTGAGCGCGAATCGGCCGACGGAATCGGCCAGCGTGTGCGTCGTGGTTCCGACCAGCCAAATGATGGCGCCCGCGGCCGCGGTCCCGTCGTCCAGGCGAACCTCACCCGAGATAGAACCCAATTGTCCGTTCGACTGTGCCGGGAGGGCCTTCCAAGCGGTCGTCGACAGCGAGAGCAGGATGAGAGACGCAATGATCAGTTGGCCCACGGAGGACGGACGTGTCGGGCGAGGCAAAAGCAAGATGAACTCGGCGCGCGGTAGATGAGAACGGGTATCAAACAGGAACGCAGAGTCTACAACCCTCTGTCGAAACCCGTCAAGTCTACTCGGGATTATTACGGAGCCACAAATGTTCCGTCCCGCTCACGCTCAGTCCAGGATCAGTCTACGCACAAGTCCGGATACGATACCGTATCGCTGCCAATACATTCGCCCGTCGCTTCACGTGAGGTTTGACACGTGCGCATCACTTCGCGCCTCCGAAGTTCCTGAACCCGCACCAACTCGGCCCTTGCTCTCGACTACTGCCGCACCCCCGACCTCGCATCGTACGGCGCGTGACGCCCGTGGTACCGGTATCGTGTTGCTCAACATGGGCGGGCCGAAGACGCTCGACGACGTCGAGCCGTTCCTGCTCAACCTGTTCGCCGACCGGGAGCTTTTGCGTCTGCCCCTGCAGGATGTGCTGGGCCGGTTCATCGCCAAGCGCCGCGCGCCCAAAGTGCGCGCGCTGTACGACGCGATTGGTGGCGGCTCGCCGATCCTGCACTGGTCGAACACGCAGGGACAGGCGCTGATCGAACGCCTCGACGTGCTGTCACCGGAAACGGCGCCGCACAAGTTCTATGTGTCGTTCCGCTACGTCGCGCCGTTCTCCGACGATGCGGTGCTCGCGATGAAGGCGGACGGCATCACGCGCGCTATCGCGCTGTCCATGTATCCGCAGTATTCGTGCACGACCACGGGCTCGAGCCTGAACGAGCTCTGGCGCGCGCTCGACCGCAATATGCTTCGCGACGAATTCCAATGGAGCCTGATCGACCGTTGGCCCACGCATCCGGGCTTCGTCCGCTCGGTGGCGCAACAGGTGCGCGCGGGGCTCACGCACTATGCGCCGAGTGAGCGTGACGACGTGTTGCTCATGTTCAGCGCGCATTCGTTGCCGCTCAGCGTGATTGACCGCGGCGACGCGTATCCACAGGAAGTCGGCGCCACGGTTGAGCACGTGATGGACGCGCTCGGCGTGCGCAACCCGCACATGCTGACGTACCAGTCCGAAGTGGGCCCGGTGCGCTGGCTTGGTCCGTCCACGGAAACGATGATTCGTCGCCTCGCGTCGGACAAGCGCAAGAACGTGCTCGTGGTGCCGATCGCGTTCACAAGCGATCACATTGAGACGTTGTCGGAAGTTGATATCGAGTATGGCGAGCTGGCCCATGCGCTCGGGTTGCACGGCTTCAAGCGCGCGCCGTCGCTCAACGACTCGCCCATGTTCCTCGACGCGCTCGCGGATCTCGTACTGACACACATGCAGAGCGGACAGGCGCATCACACGCGCTACCGGGAAAAGTGTCCGGGTTGCCGCAATCCCTCGTGCCGTACCATGCCGGCGACGATTGTCGAGCCGGCGGTCGTGCGCGCCGTGGCCTGAGCCGGCCGCGCCCTTGCTCGGCGCCCTTCGTATCGTCAGTGTCTCACACCGCTCCACCGGGGCGGAGCAATTGATGTACCTCACTCCCGACGCGGTTGAGGCTGAGCATCTGCAATCCGGCATCTCGCGCGACGCACACCGACGGTGTTGTTAGTGACGTGCAATCGGGTGGAATGTATCTGGCTTGGTGAATCGTCGGCTCCTGACGACGTGTTCGACCGCTGGATGCACGAACGCGCGGCTGAACACGGTGCGTCATTTGAAACGTCAGCCGTCGCACGGTACGAAGGCCTCGATGCCGTGCGTCATCTGCTGCGTGTCGCAACCGGGCTGGAATCGCAGCTGCAGGGTGACAGCGTCATCCTCGGCCAGGTGCGCATGGCGTGGTCGAAAGCCCGCCGCAGCGGCTTTACGTCCACCGCGCTTGATCGCGTGTTCGAGCGCGTTGTGAACTCCACGCGACACGTGCGCCTCGACGCCGGTTTTGACGACGCATCTCGCACTATCGGACGCGCCGCCGCGGACGTGCTGGACGAGCGACTTGGTTCGCGTTGTGGTACGGCGCGAGTGCTCGTATTGGGCTCCGGTGCCGCAGCCACGAGCGCGCTCGATGCGCTGCGCCGCTTTGCGCCGAACGCGATTGCCGTGAGCAGTCGCACGGATGCTCGCGCGGAAGATGTGGCACGAAAGCGAGTTGGAGTGCAGTGTGTGCCGTGATCTGCTCGACTCGCACTTCGAGCGGCGCGGCTGACGGTGGCCGCGACGCGGCGTCGGGTGGGCCCAGCGAGTGTGGTGGCACCGTAGCACCGCTTGCGTGACTCGGCGCCGTCGGACGCGAGGTGGTCATGAATGGCATCAACCTTTTCGGCGCCGGCCCGGCCCAACTGCTCCCGAAGAACCGGAGTCAACTACGAGAGGCGCTCATCGTCGCCGCACCCTATCGTCTGCGAACCGCCTCCGCCAGCGCCACAATACGATCCACCTGCTCTTCCTGCGTCAGCGTGGTGGTGTCAATCGTGATGGCCGCTGGATCGGGGCGGCTCTGCGTGGCGTCCTTCGCATCGCGCGACACGAGTGCTTCCGTCTCTTCGGCAATCTCCGCGTCGGCGGGGCGGCGCTCAAGCCGTTGCACCAATCGGCGACGCGCGCGCTCCCACGGGTCAGCGATGAGAAACACTTTCAGCGACGCATCGGGAAACACGGCGGTGCCGATATCGCGGCCGTCCACGACGACATCACTGCTGGCGCCGGCCGCCCGCACTCGATCATTCACCCAGAGACGTGCCGCCGGCATGCGTGCGACGCGAGAGACTTGTGCGGTGACGGCGCTGCCGCGCAGCTCGCTGTCGGCAGTATCGCCGTCAAGCGTGGGTACGACGGAGCGATCCGTCAGCGCCTGACCGATGCGCGGGGCGTGCGACAGCACACTGGCTTCGGTCCACTGCTCCGCGGGCACGCCGCTACGGAGCGCCGCCGCGGTTAGCGCGCGGTAAAATGCGCCGGAGTCGACATGCCGCACCCCG
>JBBRFQ010000223.1:0-6027 GCA_038224035.1 Gemmatimonadales bacterium | reverse complement strand
CCCGTATTGCCGCTCCACGACAGCATCGTGGCGTCAAGCGTTTTCACGCGCGGTGCCATGAGCGACGCGTACGCCGGTCCGCGCTTCCATGAGTTCCACGTACCGTACTGCTCCTTCTTCGCATCCACGCCCCAGCTCTTTAGCAGCGACACCGCCCAGTCTTGCGCGCGGTTCATGTTGGGCGAACCCGTGAGACGCGGCCCGATGGAATCGAGCATCACCTGCGCGATCTTTGCGACCTGCGAGCGCTGCATCCCTTCTTCGTAGATGCGTGTGATGCCCGCGTCGGTGACGGCAGTCCGGCGCACATACGCCGGCGCGGAGTCCATAGAAGGTGGTGTGGCCCCCGGTGCTTTTTGCACCGTACGACCACCGCGGCCCTGTGCCTCGAGCGGCATCGCGAGAACTACGAGCGCCAATGCGAGACCGAAGCGCGTATGTGGACGTGCAGACATGTAAGACTCCTATGCGAATCTAAAGAGCGTGCGCGTTGCTCTGCCATCGGACGCGCTGGGAACGGTGCGAACCGGGCATTGAGGTGCAAGATGCCCATAGCAACATACAACTTCCGGCGACATCGCGTGATCCGTGAGAGGTGCGGGCAGCCACGATGCACAGTGAGCGTGGGTTGTGTGGCAGCACTATGCTCTCCGCACCCACCCTGCACTCCACACCAGCGACATCGCGAGCGAACGCCTGCTACCGGGGCCGCTCAAGACGATACACCACGACGCTCTGCACGTCATCGTCATCGCGCGTGGTGCCGACGATCAGATCGGACGTGATAGCTGCTACGCGGACGTGCGCCGGTAGCAGCGCGTATCCGAGCGCGGCGCCGGAGAGACCGTAAATCGTCCAGCGTGAACTACCACGAGCTGGCGGAAGCGCTTCCTGAACCCAAAGCCGGTTGTCGGAATCGAACAGCATCTGCCATCCACGCAGGCTTCCATTGGCGAGCGCGTCCCGAACGCGTGACGATTCGGCATCTGGCGAGACGAACGCGCCAAGGGCACGGCCGGAGAAATCACGCAGTGAAATCTTCCACGTAGAATCCTCGACAATGGCGACGCGTCCGGCTCCCGCAACAATATGTGACGCAGGATAGGGCTTCGATGGTCTAACCACCTGCGTTCGCACGCTGACGCTGCCGCCGGTTCGGCGAACGGTGGCAACCGGTGGCGGGATCGGTTCCCGAGGCGCGATAAACGCGCGAGACAGTTCCGCCGAGGATGAATGCACGCGCCATATTTCAATGGAGTCTCGCACACGTAGTCCGCCCTTGTCATTGCGCGGCGCATCGTAGAACAACACGTGGCTCATCCCTGCGGCGCCAAGTAGCGGGCCGCGAATCTGATCGGGTGCGCGGATCTGCGCGCTGCGTGCGAACACTCCTTCGGGAGTGAAGATCGAAAGACGGCCAGCGGCGAATGCAGCACGACCAACAAGCGCATCATACGCGGCTGGGGCGGCATGATCTCTCTCGACGCGTCAAGTCTCATCTCCGACGCGCTCAAGAAGCTGTCTGGCTTGTAGCGCTCGACTGTGAGACAACTACTGTGACGGCCAAGAGTTGGTCGTGGCCACACGGTGCCGCTCCGCACGCCTCCTGCTCACGGCCGCGGCACCATCCGACCCTCCGCCCTAGTGGCGAAGCCGCACCGGGGCGGGTCGCCAGCACGATGCGCTTCGACCACGAGGGCATTTTTGCCCTCGTCGATATGTTGGGTGGCGACGCGTCTGGGTGGCCTCTGTGGCGAGGGTGCGGCGCCGCGTCGGAAGCCGTGGATACTAGAAAAATGTTCGCGTACTGCACTGTCCGAGTGGCAAATAGACACGGATAGGACTTCGAACACGGACTTCGTCTGGCGCTGAACTGCGGGTTGCGAATCACGCTCTGTGCGCTCGTTGATCAACACGCACTGCGATGCGCAATCGGCTTCGCGCCTCTGCACTTGAGTGTTAGCCGACCACGGTAGGCCCGCGCCCGGTCCTGCTCCCATGAAAAGCCCCCACAAACAACTGTGTCTCGCAGCCGCGTCAGCCGGAAGGGGATCCAAGCACTGCAACATCGTAGATAAGTCGGATGCGCGTCGGGTCGTCAGCTCGCTCGGAACTCCGAACGTTGATGACCACGACAGCAATTTTCTGTCCGACTTGGGGATAGCTGACCCAAGCAGCTCGCGCAATGGCTCGACCGCCCTCCTCTCGCGAAAGCCGAGTTGTTCCACGACTCGGCCACCATGGCTCATATAGCATCCGATCGAAGAGCGTCCCCGCAGCTTCTAGTTGCACCAGCAGCGTATCGCTCGATTGATGCCGCACATTGAGCACGAGAACCGGACCGGCGGCGGCTTGGGCAGCGCGGACACCATAATCGGAAGCCACAGGCTGCGCTTGCACTGCTGATGCGAAACTGGCGTGACAAACAATAATCCCTATGAAGATCCGCGAGAAGGTTGGCATTGTGCGACTTCCTGTTGAGTGAGAGGCGGTCGACGAGACTCCAATCGTGCGCGCTAACCACAGTAGCTGGCCAGCCTATCAGTCACGTCACCATGGTGCGATGGAGACAGAGAGCCGTGGAACAGGGCGGGACGCGTGCCATTCGGGCCGACGACAACAACTGACGGAAGGACATCGAGACGCAATAGACCTTCGTCGCTTAGCGAGAAGGCGGAGAGCCGTAGGTGCGAAACTGCGCGCTTAAGACTGTCAACACGGCGATCCGGCATAACCAACAACTCGACAAGGCGAGCACCGCATGGCGCAGCGCGAGCCGCCGCTTCGAGAAAGGGAGCTGTTTGCTTTCAGGCCACGCAACGGTCATCGTAGGTCGAAAGAATGGTGGCGGAATCGCTTCGGCTGAGCCACACACGCACAACAGCGCCATCCTTCCCGATACCGCTCACAAATGCGTCATCGGCGAGACGCGCGGAACGCGCGAATGCCCTCCACCACTCCGAATCGTCGCGCCCTTCCGCCGCCAATACGCGTAAACTGTCGCGCTCTCTCCTAAGATTGGCGATGCTCGCGCTCGCACGAAGGTTGCCTGAGTACCAGATGGCGATAGCTATCACAGCCACGATCAGGACTGATAGTTCGAGCAGCGCCTTTGATCTCATAGCTCTCCGAGGCCGCTTCACTTTCTGCGCGGGGTTTGTTCAAGGGTGAATCGCTCGATGTAAGGATCTGCGCCTCCTCGATAGCTGAATAGTTCAGTCCCCCGCAGGCCGATCAGCGGGCCGGGACGTTCACCAGCGTCTGCGTAGGACGCGACGGATTCAACCACGAGATCCGGCGAGATAAAGGCGACGTGTACGCTATCCGTGAATCGGTCCTTGAACGCGTAGACGATTCTCGATTCCGAGCACACCAGCCCAAACTGGAATGGACGAGCCAGAGCCGGTGAGCTCACACTGTTGGACGAACGCGTCAGGAGTCGTGGCTCTCCAAGCACGACAACCGTTCCAGAGTCACCGTCTGCGGGAGAGTAGACGGTCACTTCGTCGCTCCAAGGATTCGTCGCGACCAAGCGACGCCTGTGCTCACACAATCGACCCGGATCGACGAAGGTACTGGGCGCGCTATCGCCTCTGTGCGGAAGCCCAGGCCCTACCTGACCGGAATACAAGATGGACGTATCGCTGACTTCGTATCGGTGCAATTCGCTTGCTAGCGCAGTTGAGAAAAGTGCATAGATCAGCGAGTCACCAGACAATAACATACTGCCAATACCTATACTCGACGGCGCAGGCGCGGACGCCAAGAAGCGACCGGCGGTGTCGAAGAGACTTAGCCGTGCAAGCACCTGATCGTATACCGCCACGAGCGACTCGCCCGCCGCAACTGCGACGGGCGCCATGAACTCACCGGGCCCAGAACCGGACGCACCGATCTCTCTGACTGGAGTCCCGGCAGCTAAAAGCTGTATGATTCGACGCGACTTGGGATCTGCAACGAAAAAGTCTCCGCTCGAAGCGATGGCCGCGCCCGCGATTGTCGAAAACCGAACAACTGAATCACCAGCGTGCGATGTGATCTTTGACACGGAGCGAAGCCCTGGTGAGCCAGCATCGCTCTCGCCAGCGCGCGACGTCCGATCGACGCAGCCGATCATACCAAACGTGCAGCAAACCCAAGCTGCCAGCGAGGCACGCCTGACAACACGCGCCAACGCGCCGAGCAGCGCGACCTCAGGTGTGCGAATGTGCACGGCGACCGATGGGCGGCTTACGTGATAGCGCATGCCCACGAACCAAGACACGCTTCAGCACACGTATAGCCGCCGTTCATCCAACCACCTGAGCAGTTAGGTGCAGCACCGCACCAAAAACAGCCCGCCGACGCTGCCTCGCTCGCCTCGACAGCTGCTGGCCTCCCGAGCAGGGCAATCGCGGACACAAGCAATGCGAATACCGTAACGCGAATTCCAATAAGCATCGTTCAAGATCCTCTTCGGAAGGAGGATTGCGCACGCATCAACGACATGCTTCCGCCAAAGTAGGTACAGATACGCCGGAAGACAAGGGAGCCGGTCGGTCAGATGCGCACAAATAAACCGTAAGGTCTTCAAGCAGGCCCGGTCGAGGGAGCACGTCCTTCGCGCGCTCTACCAAGGCAGCGTGCCTTGCGCGTCGACGAGCTAGGTACAATACGACCGTTGCGAAGCTGCGCGTGCGCGCGCCACCGACGCTTGACCTACAGATCGTCCCGGCGCGCGATCGCGGCTTGTTTGCCGTCGGAACCGGCGTGTACGCGGCAATGACGTGTGCCGTCTGTTGGTTTCCGCCGATCGGACGAGTGAGACGGCCAAGCACAGAACGTCGTGCTGGCAGGCGCGAGTCTGAGCGCGCTGGACGCCGCCAGTGCGCCGTATCTGCGGCCTTCGGCGGTGGGGTCAGCGGGTCAATGCAACAGCGCGTGAGTGCACCCCACGTTTCTATCAAGGAGCGCTTCACGCAGCAGCACGCCGGCGAGATCCTAGCCAAGCGGTTTGGAATTGCCGGGGAGATCGAGCAGAAGGTGGCAACGGTGGCCATCGCAACAAACGACCCGCATGGGTTCGAGCTCAAGAGCTTAAGTGTGAATCAGCCGCAGCTCGCGAGTCTTGGGATAAAGCCGGAATCGCTGCATCAGTTGGGTGCCTGCTACGTCAACGCCGGACTCCTTCGAGGCCGGCTGCCTATTCCGATTCAAAACGTGAACGGCGTGCTCGTTGCATATGCCGGCCTCGCACTCGACACGCGCGAGTTCCTCTATGCAAAGACGTTCCGGCTTGAGCTCGAGATGTTCATGCTGCACGTGCAGATGCGTCTAGAGGAGAGCAGCCGGGCCCTTTCGGAGCTATGTAGCACGTCTCGCTGACGAAAGTCGCGCAGGCACGTTGGATGGTGCTGCGCCTAGTCTGAACCGCGTGCCGGGCCAGCGCGCGGCGCTGCGCTGGCTGCGTCATTTATTTGCGAGCGCCTCGCGCAAGAGATCGGCACTGAGCTGCGCATCGACGTACAACTTCTTCCGGCGCGGCGATTCTCGTCCTCCAGCTCCTTCAACGGCGACCTAGGGAAACTCTGCAGAATTAGGAATTGATTTTCGCCGATTCCGTGCAATATTGTCGTCTTGCGGCAGGCCCTTATTGATCTGATTCTGGGAGCACAGGATGAGCGAGCAGCGGACGTTGGCGAGCGTGGTCTACGATCTCAAGAAGAAGGTGACGCGCCGCGAACGTTTCTTGGGCGAGATGGATGCCGTGATTCCCTGGGCGACGTTGCGCGCGTTGGTCGAGCCGCACTACACCAAGCCCGGTCGTGGCCGTCGCCCGTTGCCGTTGAACACGATGCTCCGCGTGTATTTCTTGCAGCAGTGGTTCAATCTGTCCGATCCGGCCGCCGAAGACATGCTGTACGATTCCGAGTCGATGCGGCGGTTTGCGCACGTGGACTTGGGCGCAGATACCGTGCCCGACGAATCGACGATTTTGCGCTTCCGTCATTTGCTCGAAGCGCACGCGTTGACCGCGCAGATGTTTGA
>JBBRFQ010000222.1:0-6028 GCA_038224035.1 Gemmatimonadales bacterium | reverse complement strand
GGGGAAAGGGCACGGCGGCCAGTCCGCACGCGAACGTTCTACATGGATCGTCACCAATCACCCCAATCTCGATACGCGCTTCACCAAGGGTACGCCCGCCATCGTGGACATCGCGCCGTCGGTGTTGCAGCACCTGCGGATCGCGCCGCCGCTTGCGGTGGCGAAGGAGATGGATGGCGTGTCGTTTCTGCGGCCGAGCGCAGTTGTACGTTAGTGCTCACCGACGCGTGGTGTGCGTCGAATCGAAGTACCACGTGCGCTCTACGCGCGTGCGATAGGCGACCGTGCGGTAACCTGCCCACTCGGCCACAATACTGTCACGCGTGACCGTGAGCGGCGTGGCGGCGCGCTGTCGCAGCAGCTCCAACAGCGGCCGACCCGTGACCCCAGCAGGAGTAGACGGGCGCCCGAGGAGATGCAAAATGGTCGGCACGATATCGGCATTGCTGCTGGGCGCGGCGGCCCGTACCCCGGCAAGGAATGCGGGTCCGCTCGCCACGAACGTCGCGGTGATGTCATACGGACTCGATGTCCCATGACCTGCCACCCCTGACTGACGTGTGCTGCCTCGACGCCCGGTGGCATTAGCGGCGTGCGACCAATCGGCCGAGTACAACACATCGGCCGAACGCGCGTGCTGCCAACCGATGTCCCCGGTAGACAGTGTACCGCTCACCGCGCCAACGCCGTTCACGGCACTCGGCGCAGTGAAGATGGCGCCGGCCTCGGGCCATTGCTGCAGCGCCCGCACCACGGCGTCGCGCGTGAGCTCTCCGCCACGGCGCACGTGAATGGCGCTGCCGGCGATCACCACACTGTCGGCGAATGCCCCGAGCTGCTTGCGCAGGGATTTCGTGTCACCCACGTGCGTGGAAAAGCCATGGTCCGACACCACGAGCAGATTCACCGACTGCCCAAGTCCACGAGCGGCCAGCCCATCGAGCAGACGGCCGAACTCGCGATCGGCCGCGCGAATGGAGGAATCGGCCATCACGCTGCCTAATCCCGCACCGTGTGCGGTGTGGTCGGGATCAGACAGCCAGAGATAGCCTACGTCCACGTCGAGCGAGTCCACACCAATTCGCAGCAACGCATCCACCGCCCACGCGTTACGTCCAAGATTGGGGGATGCATCGGCCGGCGGCTCGCCCAGCACGCGGTGCACCATTGGCGCCATCGCGTTGGGCATCACCAGATCGGCGTTCACGACCGGCGTGCCCGCACCACCGGCGAACAGATACGCCGACCCCGAAGAACCGGCACTCGCCACCATCATGCGCAGACCCGCTTCACGCAATCGACTGCCGATCGTTGGTGCCGTGAGCAGGCGCCTAGCAAGCACACTGTCGGCCAGCAGCATGTCGCGCGCTTCGCCGGTGTTCAGCACCCGGTCGGCCACGGCGGGCAAATAGATACTGTTGTCGAGAATGCCGTGTCCCGACGGACCCGCGCCGGTCGCCAAGGCGCTCGCATTCACCCGGGTGACCGTGGGGAAGAGCGAGTGATGCTGCAACGACATCACACCGCGGGTGGATAGCGCATGCAGTCGCGGCGTTCGTGCCGGGGTAATGTGGTCGGGACGAAGACCGTCGAACACCACGAGCACCACCTTCAGACGACGCGGGCGCTGCGTGGGACGGTCGGCACGGGCCTGGGCAGCCAGCCACGGAATAGAGAGACAACCGAGCACGACCGCCGCGGCCGCGCGACGGGCGCGACCGAAACGATGTGTGAAGCGATGCGTGAAACGATCAGCGAATTGTATGGGCATTAGAAGCGGTACCGCGCGCCGAGCTGGATCTGATACGGCGTACCGCTCTTCACGGCCGTACCAACATTCTCGTTGATGCGATACGTGTACCGACGCGTGGTCTGGTTGAAGGCGCTCACAGCATAGAGCTGCTGCGCGCCACCGAGATTGTATTCACCGCCCCACTTTCGATTCAGCATATTCTCGACGTTGAACAGGTCGAGCGTGAGCTCGATCGCTTGTCCGCGTACGGTGCCGAAGTCGCGTGCTACACGCAGGTCGGTGCGACCACGGAACGGCGACCGACCCGCATTGCGCGGCGCGATCTTTCCCAAGTTGTCGGCGATATAGTCGCGCGCCCGATTCGCCGGATTGTCCAACACCTTCCGCATGCCGGCGGCGAGGTCTGCCGGTGTGGACGGATCGTTCGGATCGAAGATGAAAGCCAGATCGTTGTTCGCCGTGCCGTCGCCGTTGATGTCGCCGTTCACAACCAGCGAGAACGGACGGCCCGAGATGCCCACGTAGCTACCCGTGACGCGGAAGCCCCACACGCGCGGCAGCAGGAACGCCGCCACGAACTTGTCGCGAAAGCTGTCTTCCGACGGCCCAAAGGCGTCGTCAAGGCGCCGCGGATCGCCGCTGTTCTGTGAGAACGTGGACGTGAGTGCCACGCAGCAGTTGAAGCTGGAATTGTCCTTGGTATCATTGCGCGTGTACGACAGCGACACCGACGACTGGCGAGGCAGCGTGAGTGAACTCTGTAGCACCAGCGACCGCTGCTCCAGCGTAGATTCGCCCACCAACTCGAGCACGCGTCCGAGGTCGCTGTGGATGCGCGTATCCGCATTGTTGGTGCGGCCGAGCGCCGTGATCCTGGCAGCCGGTACGAACACGCCGCGTCCACCCTCGATCGTAAAAAACGGGTCGGCTACCATGTTACGATCGTAGTACTGGAAGTTGTCCTGCGTGCGCGCGAAATAGGCAAAGGCACCCAGCTGCAGGCGCCCGAGGCGCCGCTCGTAGCCTCCGCTCAGCTTCCACGTGGTGGGGACGCGGAAGTCACCCGAGAAGTAGTTCACATACGCCGGAATGCTTGAGGCATTCACCCCCGCCGGTACGCCGGGCACCGTTGAAAGATCCCGCCGATACGCCACGAAATCCGGGCGAGGCGCCTGAGCGCCGATCTGAATGATGTCAACCGCTTCCAGTCCACTCTGCAAGATGTGGTTCACATGCACGTTGTACGGTGGCTGACTGCTGAACCGTCCGCCGCCCAACCGGAACACGTTCTTGCCATCACCCTGTACATCCCAGATAACCTGCGCACGCGGCGAGACAATCCAATTCGACGGCTTCTCATCTGTCCGCACACCCAAGCGCTGATCGACCAGCGGATTGTACGCGGCGGCCGTGAGGAACTGCACGCCGTCGAGTCGTAGCCCGGCCGATGCCGTCAGTCCGCGACCGAAGTGCCACTCCGACTGCACGAACGTGGACAGATCGGCCACCGTGAAGTCGGCGGTCGTGCCACCGTCACGCAGCGGTACCTGACGGCTGTATCGCGCCGGCGTCAGCGCATCGAGCTGTGCCAGATTGTCGAACTCGAACAAACCGCGCTGTTCCACTGGCAGGTAACGCTGGATCTGCGTGACGATGTTGTCCGTACCGATCGTGACCGTCTGACTGCCGCGATTCCAGAACAGCGTATTGGCTAACTGATACTGACGCTCCTTGTACTTCTCCGGCGCAAGACGATTGCCGCCGAACTGCACATTAACGGTTCGACTGGAGTTGTCAGGCAGGCGCGAGGCGATACGTACGAAGCCACGTGGCAGTTCGTTGCGCGCAATACGCTCGCGCGTGAACTGCAGCGCTTGGAGCTTGAACTCGTTCACCACACCGCCGCCAAACGTCGAACGCAATGACGCGAACGTTCCAGTGCTATTCACTTCAGCGCCACCACGGCTCTCGGCGAAATGCAGCGCCTGATCGGGGCCGATTTCTTCGGGATCGGCGTAGAGCGTGGTGTTGTTCCGCAACGTGAGCCGATGATTCGCGGCCAGCTGCCAGTCGGCACGACCAAAGAACGCCTGACTGAGCGGCTTGCGATTGAACACGCCCGTCTGCTGCTGTGTGGTGTCGAGTCCGTACTTGTTCGCCAGAATCGACGTCATGCGGTTCAGCGAATCGCGGGCGATGCCGAATTCGATTTCATCAGCGCTGCTGCGTACGTTCATGATCTCGAGCGGCAGTGACTGATCGGAACGATCGTACACGCCGAACACGGTGAGCTTGTCCTTGATGATGGGACCGCCGAGGCTGAAGCCCTGCTGGCGTACGGTGAAGTTTTGCGCAGCCAGCCCACGATAGTCGTCGGTGGTGAGGCTCTTGTCGCGATAGTATGAGAACGCCGAGCCACCCCAGCGGTTGGTGCCGGACTTGGTCACGGCGTTAATGAGCCCACCGCCTTGCCGACCCTTCGTTACATCGTATTCGTTCGTTGCGATTTCGAACTCACGAATCGCTTCCATGGTCATGGTGAGCGGACCGGCAAAGGTTTGCCCGGTGTTGTTCATCTGCGCACCGACACCATCAATGCGCACATCGGTGCTCATGGGCCGCGCGCCGCCCAGGCTTGTGCCGCTGCCCGCGAGGGGAGACAGCTTGATGAGATCCTGGAAGCGGCGGTTTTGATTGGGTAGCTCTTTGACCTGTTGTTCGCCGATACGCGTGACCGCACCGTTCCGCTCCACCACACGTGCCGGCTCGGCCGACACCACCACCTCGGTGAGCTGGACATTGCCAGGAGTGAGGCGAAAGTCGACAGTGACCACACTGCCGATATTGAGCGTGATACCCTCGCGGCCACCGGTGCGGAAACCGACCGCGCGCGCGGTGACCCGATACGGACCGCCTAAGGGTAGCTGCGTCGCGACATAGCGCCCACGTTCGCTGCTGCGCACCACCGACACGAATCCCGTGGTGGTGTTGCGGATTTCGACCAGAGCGCTGGGCACAGCGGCGCCGGCGCTGTCGGCGACCACGCCGCGGATACTGGCATCGGTTCCTTGCGCCGAGAGCACGGCACTCGTCGATAAAAGCGCAGCACACAGAGCTCCTGATGCACAAGCCACTCGGCTAAAAAGCGAGAAGGGCATGAGTTGGATCGAAGGAATGGAGGGAGTCAGGCGAACGACTGATCTCCATCATTGTCATGCCATGTCACGGTTGATCCGCGCCTGCGTGCCGGACGCGCAACGGTATGTCACAGTTTGCACTGTGTTTGCGTTGCTCGTGCTGCTCATCGCTTGAAGTCGCGACATCCGCGGCAGGCTACACGCGTGGCCGGAGGTAGTGCTCGCCGAACGCACGCACTGGCGATACCGACCTGCGTCACTGCAGGTTCTTCGGCACCGCGGTTTGATCGTGCCCGCCCGGCCCAATAGCTGAACACTTTTGGCGTCGTGGGCATCTTCCGCCTGCTACAGAGCGGATACGGTACCCGCTGATGACGCCACGGCGTAACTCTTGGGACCGACTCGCTACGGATTATGCGTCGCCACGCACGCGCCTGTACAATCCTCACGACCGATCGCTACATAGGCGACTGGGGCAATCTGCGCGGCTACACGGCCATCGTGACCGAACTCCCTGACCGGCTTCATCACAATTCGCACGTTTTCGCTTGCGGGCGAGGATACTGTTTGGTATCATATATGATACCAGATGAAACATCACGTCATCCTCGATACGAATGTCCTGATCGCGGGTTTGCGCTCCCGCCGCGGCGCGTCGTTCGCGCTACTCGGCCTGCTGGCCGACGGTGCCTTCGAGATCAGCGTGTCCGTTCCGCTCGTGCTGGAGTACGAAGCCGTAGCGCGCCGACAGGCGCGCGAGCTGGGACTGACGCACGCCGATGTGGATGCGGTCGTCGATTTTGTCTGTACGCAGGCGCACCATCGGAAGATCTTCTACTTGTGGCGCCCGTTCTTACGCGATCCGAATGATGACATGGTTTTGGAAGTCGCGGTCGAGGCGCAGTGTACGTACATCGTGACGTTCAACACGCGGGACTTTTCGGGAGTCGAGCAGTTCGGACTGCAAACAGTGACCCCCGGCGAGTTCTTGGCGCCCCTTCAGGAGGATGCATGAGTACGATCAGTCTCCGTTTGCCCGAGTCGCTGCATGCGCAGGCCCGCGCGCTCGCGGAACAGGAGGGCATTTCAATCAACCAGTTGATCGCGACGTCGCTGGCCGAGAAGATGTCCGCCTTGA
>JBBRFQ010000221.1:0-6097 GCA_038224035.1 Gemmatimonadales bacterium | reverse complement strand
CGCCTCCACCTGCTCCACCGTCTCCCCGATCGCCAACACGACATGCGCCCGCGATAACCACCGCGCACTCACCTCGATCCCCAGCCGCTCAAGCGTATCGTCCGTCTCGCGCAGCCCGGCCGTATCCACGAGCCGGATCGGCACCCCCGGCGTATCGAGCATCACATCGAGCGCATCGCGTGTCGTCCCCGGAATCTCCGACACAATCGCGCGCGCCTCTCCCAGCAGCGCATTGAACAGCGACGACTTCCCCGCGTTCGGCGCACCGGCCAACACCACCACCGCACCCTCGCGCAGCAACGGTACTGCCGGCGCCGTTGCCAGCAGCGCATCGAGCGAACTCATCACCGTCTCGACCACGAGTGCAATACGCGACGGATCAATCGGCCCGTCGTCCTCCTCGGGAAAATCAATGTCGTAGGCGAGCAGCGCTTCCAGCTGCAAACACGCCTGGCGTAACGCCATCAGCCGGCGTGACAACCCGCCGTCCAGCTGCTCGAGCGCCACGCGGTGCAGGGCACGCGAACGGGCGTCAATCAGATCCGCCACCGCCTCGGCTTGCAGCAAATCCAGCTTGCCCGACATCAAGGCACGCCGTGTGAACTCACCCGGCAACGCCTCGCGCGCGCCCGCGGCGATCAGCGCACCGATCACCGCCTGCGGTACGACAAGTCCACCGTGCGTACTGATCTCGACCACCTCGTCACCCGTGTACGAATGCGGCGCGGGAAACCAGGTGATCAGCGCCGTGTCCAGCGCCTCACCCGAGACCGGATGACGCAATCGGCGCAGCGACGCTCGGCGCGGCACAAGCGGCGACGCGTCGAACCCGCGGTCCCCAAAGGATGAAAACGCGGCGGAGTCCACGACGTCATTCGCCGAGTCTCCCGCCGCGCGCTCAACACACTGCAACACGATGCGCAACGCGGCGGCGCCACTCACACGCACCATCGCAATCGCGCCGCGCCCCGACGCTGTCGCCAGCGCCACGATCGTATCCGCGGCGCCTGGCAGCTCCATCAGATCAGCTCAGACGCTTCGGTTCAGAGCGCGGTGCGTCTTTCGATTTACCGCCCTTGGCCTGCGACGCGGGCGGCGTCTGCACACGCGGTGTCTTGATCATTTTCTGCCGCTCCTTCGCAATCAACCATTGCTGCGGCAGCGACGCGAGATTCTGCACGGCGTAGTAGAGGTTGAGCCCCGACGCAAAGTTGATGAAGAAAATCAACATGATGCCCGGGATCAGGTACGTCATGATGCGCGCCTGCGGATTATCCGGCGTGCTCTTGAGACCGATCCACGACACCAGGAACGCCGTGGCCGCGACCAGAATCGGCAGGATGTAGAACGGATCCTTGAGCGAAATATCCGGCAACCACAGGAACGGTACGCCGCGGAACTCGATCGTGTTCTGGAACACGAAGAAGAGCGCGAAGAACACTGGCAGCGGAATGAACATCGGCAAACAGCCCGTGAGCGAACTCAGCGGGTTCAGGCCGTGATCCGCGTACACCTTCATGATTTCAGCTTGCGTCTTCTGCGGATCGCCCTTGTGCTTCGCCTGAGCCGCCTGAATCTCGGGCTGAATCTGCTGCATGGCGAGTGAGGTGCGCATCGCACGCTGGTTCACCGGCCACAGAATCAGTCGGACGGCCACACCGAAGATGATCAGCACCCAGCCGTACGACAGCCCGCCCTTTTCTTTCATCCACAGCAGCGTCTTGATCACCAGCGTGGCAAAGGGCTGAATGATCTTCTGCATGAAGCCGCCATACGGGTTCGACGATTCGAACTCGCGTCCCATGGCGACCATGCGCTTGAACTCCTGCGGGCCGGCGTAGACTTCGAGCGCCGCGGCACCGTTGCGCAGATTCACAATGATGTGTCCCTGCGCGCGGGTAGCCTGCTTGCTCACCCGAGGACCACCGATCACATCGAGTTCAACGAAGCCCGGCTGATTTTCTGGTGCGAGCACGCCAAGCAGAAAGTACTTGTTCTTGGCCACCACCCACGTGAACGGTCCCTGCTTGATTTCGCGTTCACCGGGATCGAGGCTTCCGAACTTGATGAGGTCCGCGCTGCGATTCTCCGGCTTGAATGCATACGAAATGTGCGTGCGGTCTTCAACCGAATCGGCTTCCGACGAACGGAAACTCGGCGGCAGATCCACCAGCAAATATCCATCGGAGTTCGGGCCGGTGACGGTCGCGCCGATGTTCAGGCGAAAGCTGTCGGGCAAAAAGCTGTACGTGATCGCAATGTTGCGCTGACCGACGTTCGCGGAATACCGCAGTTGCGTGCGCCCCTCGGGCTGCGACTCGTCAAGCGCAAAGGGCGTTCGCGCAAGATTCACCGTATCTCCGCCTGGAAACACCATGCGCCACGCCAGCAAACGATCACCGCGCTGCGCCAACTCCACCGGCTGCTCGGTTTTGCGGCCGCTGCCGTCAAGCGCGCGATACGTTTGCATTTCCGCCGAGACCAGTGCTGCACCGAGCGAACTCACGCGATACGTGGCGAGCGGTGTGACCACGGCCGTGGTATCTACGCGTACCGCGCGCGAGATCAGGGTATCGGCATCGGGCATCGCAGTGATGGCCGCGCCCTCCGTGATGCCGCCCACGGACGTCGCTTGTCGCGGCGCGGCACCCGGCGTGACATCGCCGCCAATGCCTGCCGCACCCGACAAAGCGGCCGTCATGCTGTCCACCGGCACACCACCGTCGGTGACGAGCGCCTTTTCCGTGGGGAAGAGGATCGGCGTGATAACGAGGACAACCGCCATGAGCAAAACGGCGAGCGCGAGACGACGTGGTTCCATTGGGAGTTCTACGGGCAGCAAATCGTCGCTGACGTGCGGAGCGGACCACGGCCGGACGGCCGCGCCCTCTCACCGCGTGTCAGGGCACGGGGTCGTATCCACCGGGACGGAACGGATGACACCGTCCGATCCGGCGAATGGCAAGCCAACTACCGCGGGCCGCACCGTGACGCTCAAGCGCCTCGATGGCGTACGCGGAACAAGACGGAAAATAGCGGCAGGAGCCGCCTAGCAGGGGCGAAAGCGCCACTTGATAGAGGCGCACCCCCAGAATCAGGAGAAACCGCGGCACACCCGCTATGCCACCGACGACGCGTTGATCCTCGACGACCATACGGTCGACGTGATCGGCCGGATTCGAATGCTCAGCGCACATCGTCACCCCCCGGTGGCGCACTCGCGATCGGCGCTGGCATCGGCGCCTCAGCAACGGGCTGCGTCAGCACGGGCGCCACGAACGTCATTCTGGACACTCGCTGCCCGGCCTGATTCAACTCCGCCGACAGCTCGGTAAACGAGCGCAGGTACGCCTGTGGACTGACCCGCACGACGAGATCGAGCGAAACCGGCATCGACCGCAGCATGGGCAGCACCTCGAGGCGCAACAGTTCTCGGAGACGACGTTTGAGCAGATTGCGCTCGACGGCTGAGTGCCGATGCTTGGGCACGATCAATCCCACCCGCGGAAGCGCATGAAGGGAAGCCATGGCCCGCACCTCGAGACTGCCGGTGCGCACCCGCTTCCCTTCGCGACGTGTCCGCTCTAACTCCGGCCCGCGCGTAACCCGCTGCGCACGCCGGAGCCGACGGGAATCAGGCGCCGGCGTACTTGGACGGCAGCTGGACCGTGAGCAGCTTGCGTCCCTTGCGACGACGACGGCTCAGGGTCGCGCGACCCCACTTGTCTGCCATGCGAGCGCGGAAGCCGTGCTTGCGGAGACGCTTAACATTGCGCGGGCGGTACGTGGGCTTGCCCATATGCTTGCCTTATCGAGAAAATGCGGTGATGAATGAGCGGCGCGCTTTGGAAGCGCGATGACGGTGGCCTTCATGCCGTTCAGGCACAGACTCGTAACATAGGCAATTACTTGGGCTTGCGTCAAGTCGCCGCAACTGCCGCATGAAGGGTGTGGTGAACGGGTCCGTCACGCATTTGACTTATCCACATTCATCGGGCTAGCTTCGCTGCCCCACCACCCGCTCTCGCCCGAACCCCACGATCGCCGTCATGTCCTTGTCCCCGTCCGAGATCTGGGAGCGCCTGCTCACCCGTGCCCGACAGGTGCTCGCGGAACAGACGTTCCGGACTTGGCTCGAACCCGCCGAACCGGCCGCCTACCACGACGGCCTGCTCACGGTGGTGGTGCCCGACCAGTTTTCCGCCGACTGGAACGAAAGCAAGCACAGCGAGCTGCTCGCCAGCTTCGCGCCGGTGGCCCTCGGACACCCGATCCGGCTGCAATTCCGCATCTCCGAAGAGCGCGCCAAGCGGGCCCAGCTCGACATCTTTGTCCAGCAACCACCCCATCCCGTAGCGCCAGCACCACAACATAAGTCCGCCATTTCCGCGCCACTCAACCCGCGATACACATTTGAGCAGTTTGTCATCGGCAAGTCCAACGACGTCGCCGCCGCCGCGTCCCAAGCGGCCGCCCAGGCGCCCGGCAAGGTCTACAACCCGCTCTTCATCTACGGCGAAACCGGGCTCGGCAAGACCCACCTCATGCAGGCGATTGCCCACGAACTGCTCCGGAAAACGCCTACGCTGCGTCTCGCCTTCGTGGGCACCGAGCAGTTCACCAACGATTTCGTGAGCGCCATCCAGGGCGGCCAGATGCACGAGTTCCGGCGCCGCTACCGCGAAATCGACCTGCTGCTCGTGGACGATGTGCAGTTCCTCAAGGGCAAAGAATCCACACAGGAAGAGTTCTTCCACACGTTCAACGCCATCTATGAGGCCGGTCGCCAGATCGTCCTGACCTCCGATCGCCCGCCCAAGGAGATCCCCGGACTCGAATCCCGGCTCGTCTCCCGCTTTGAGTGGGGCATGGTGGCCAACGTCGACTCCCCCGACCTCGAGCATCGCATCGCGATCCTCAAGAAGAAGGCGAGTCTCGACCATCTGGAGCTCACGATTCCCGACGAGGTCATCGAGTTCATCGCGCAGCACGTCAAGTCGAGTGTGCGCGAACTCGAAGGCTCCATCATCAAACTGCTCGCGTATGCGTCCCTCAAACACCGGGAAATCTCGGTGGAGCTGGCACGCGAGGCGCTCAAGGACAAACTGCGCAGCTCTGCCAACACCTCGGACTTTCCCGATGTGCCGCCCACCAGCATCACCGTGGCCACCATTCAGCAGGTGGTCGCGCGGGAATGGGGCGTCACGCCCGACGGACTGCGCTCAAAAACCCGCACCAAGCAGCTCACCGGCCCGCGGCAGGTGGCGATGTTCCTGTGCCGCGAGCTGTTGGCACTGCAGCTGGTGGAAATCGGCAACGCCTTCGGCGGACGCGATCATTCCACCGTCATTCATTCGCTCGACCGGGTAGCCGAGGACATGGCCGCGATGCCCGAGTTTGCGGAGCGGGTGACTCGGCTCCGGAGCATGTTGGAAACTCTGCGGACAACCGGTGTGCTGTCCTCGTGAATCCACACTCGCCAACGTTTTTCACCCAGATCATGTGGGCGAGCGGGGACGCGAGCGGTCTGTCCCCATCGAACGCACATGAGCTGCTGTAGCGCATATCGTTCGGCGCTCGTAGCTTATGAGCGTTCTCGACAAATCCACACGCTCTACTACTACTACTAGTTTGTTCTTTAATTAAAGAACAACAGAAGGCTGACCATTCTTTCAACGCCGGGCATGCGCTTCACGATCTCGCGCGAAAAGCTGATGGAGGGTTTGCAGGCCGTCACGGCTGCCGTTCCCGCCAAGACTACGTTGCCGGTTCTCGCCAATCTCCTGGTTGAGACGACCGATCGTGGTATTCGTCTCTCAGCCACCGATCTCGATATCGCGGTGAGCACGGAGGTGAGTGCCGATGTCGAAGCACCCGGTGCGATCACCATTCCGGCGCGCAAGCTGTCGGAGATTGCACGCGAGTTGCCGCCGGCACCGGTCAAGATTGCCACGTCCGGTGAACAGCGCGTCACGCTCGAGTGCGGACGTTCGCGCTTCAAGTTGCTTGGACTGCCGCGCGATGAGTTCCCGACGTTTCCGCAGGTGCGATTCAACGAATCGTGGCGTGTGAAGTCCGGTGAGTTGCAGCAGCTCAT
>JBBRFQ010000220.1:0-6115 GCA_038224035.1 Gemmatimonadales bacterium | reverse complement strand
CGGCTTCCCCTACGGCATTTTCTCGCATCTCGATTGGGTGTCGAACGTGGGGTACCAATACCTCCACTTCCACTACAATCCGGCGCACATGATCGCCATCACCTTCTTCTTCACGAACTGCCTCGCCCTCGCGATGCACGGATCACTGATCCTGTCGGTGACGAATCCGAAGAAGGGTGAACCGGTGAAGACGGGCGAGCATGAAAACGTTTTTTTCCGCGACTTGCTCGGCTACTCGATTGGCGCGATCGGCATCCATCGGCTGGGACTGTTCCTCGCCGTGAGTGCCTCCATCTGGAGCGCCATTTGCATCATCATTTCCGGCCCCTTCTGGACGCGCGGTTGGCCGGAATGGTGGAACTGGTGGCTTAATCTTCCCATTTGGCCCGTGGCCTGAGGCTATCGCGCATGCTCGAGTACCAGAATCTCTTTACGCGCGTGCAGGTGCGACATGCTCCGGATCCGGGTCTGCCGGTGGACATGGGCGCAACGGGCGCTCGCTACGGCAAGCCATTCCTCCTCTCGCTGGCCGGTCGCATCGGTGACGCTCAGATCGGCCCTATCTACTTCGGTTGGGCTGGCATCCTGTCGCTGCTGTTCGGCTTTTTCGCGATCGAGATCATTGGCCTGAACATGTGGGCCTCTGTTGGCTGGGATCCGGTGCAGTTCGTGCGCCAACTCCCCTGGCTGGCACTCGAACCACCGCCACCGCAGTTCGGACTCCGGATCCCGCCGCTCGAGCAAGGTGGCTGGTACCTCATGGCCGGCTTCTTTCTCACGCTCAGCATCCTGCTCTGGTGGGTGCGCACGTATCAGCGCGCTCGCGCGCTGGGCATGGGAACGCACCTGCCCTGGGCTTTCGCGTCCGCAATCTTCCTCTACCTGTCGTTCTTCTTCCAGCCACTACTCGTGGGCAGCTGGAGCGAGATGGTGCCCTTCGGCGTCTTCCCGCATCTCGACTGGACAAGTGCGTTCTCCATCCGGTACGGGAACCTCTACTACAATCCGTTCCACGCGCTCTCGATCGTGTTTCTGTACGGCAGCGCGGTGCTCTTCGCCATGCACGGCGCCACGATCCTCGCCGTTGCCCGAATGGGCGGTGAGCGTGAAATCGAGCAGATCACCGATCGCGGAACTGCGGCCGAACGTTCGATGTTGTTCTGGAGGTGGACCATGGGCTTTAACGCCACGATGGAGTCGATCCATCGCTGGGCCTGGTGGTTCGCCGTGCTCACCACGTTCACCGGTGGCATTGGCATCCTGCTCACGGGCACGGTAGTGGACAACTGGTATATGTGGGGACAGAAGCACGGACTTGTGGCCACGTATCCGGCTCAGAATATGATCACGCCGGATCAAGCCGAGTTCCTGCGCGGTCGTTATCAGGGCACGTCTCCGGACAGCTTCCCGCGATACCTCGCGCCGGCCGCCGCAGCAGTTCCCATGATGATGGACAGTACGATGGCGCCGCCGGACAGCGCGACGGCTGATACCACTGTGGTCCCGGTTACCGTTCCACCCGACGCTCCGCCGCCGAGTGACGACGTTAATGATGCCTTGTTCTCGAGCCCGAGGATGAATCGATGAGTGCCTTGAGTGCACGGACCTCGACTGTGGTGGCCCTCGCCGTCACGGTCGGGCTCACGGCCTGCGACCTCGGCGAAAAAGAGGTCGTGCAAGTGGGCTATCGCGGTACCTCGATGGAACAGACGTACGACATGAGCCGGGTCGACGCCAAGTTCTCGCAGGTTGCGATCCCGGCAGTGCTTCCGCCGGCCGGCGAGTCGCCGCCCGGACCGCTGCCGTGGCAGAACGTCCAGGTGCTCAATGACATCTCGGTCGCCGAGTTCAATCGCACGATGATCGCGATGAGCACGTGGGTGGCCGGGACGGGCAACTGCGCTTACTGCCACAACCTGGCCAACTTCGCAGCCGACACGCTGCCCAGCGGTGAGCCGATTTATACCAAGATCGTTGCCCGCCGCATGCTTCAGATGACCCGACACATCAACTCGCAGTACAGCGAGCATGTGAAGAACACCGGTGTCACCTGCTACACGTGCCACGTGGGCAAGCCGCTACCCAACGGGCTGTGGTTCTACGCCAGTCAGAACGACTACCTTCGGCACTACCTCGATCGCGATGGCGCACGGGTCATCTCAAAGACGCTCGAACCGACCAACAACAATCGCTCGTCGGTCAAGCAGACGGAGTGGACCTACGCGCTCATGATTTCTCAGTCAAAATCGTTGGGCGTCAACTGCACGTACTGCCACAACACCCGCGCATTCTCCAGCTGGGAACAAGCACCGCCAGCGCGCGTGACGGCGTTCCATGGTATCCTGATGATGCGTGACGTGAACACCAATTTCCTCGCATCGCTGGAACCCGTCTATCCCGCGGTGCGCCTCGGTCCGATGGGTGATGCTCCGAAGGCCCAGTGCGTCACGTGTCACAACGGGGCGTACAAGCCGCTCTATGGAGCGCAGATGGCCAAGGACTACCCGGCCATGTGGGGCCGATCAGATTGGAATGGTGTGCCCTTCCCTGGCATCTACGGACCAGCCGCGCCCACTGATTCGATGGGCGTTTCGGCCGACTCAACGGCCGCGGTGCCGACCGATACCGTGCCGGCTGGTGTCCGTGCCAGCCCGTCGGCCTCGGTCACCCTTCCTGCCGGAACCGCGGCTCGGGGCGGTCCACAGCGCTGACTCAGTGCCGTTCCGGATGTCACGCCCCGCGGTGCTCCGGCTCCGCGGGGCGTGATTCGTTTCCGCCTGTTTGTGCCGATGAATCCGAACTCGCCGAAACCGGTGTCTACATCTCGTGCGTTGACTTAGCGTTACCCTGCGCTGTGCACGCGCTTCGCGATGACCGCGAATTCCTTCACTCGCCTTTCCCCGGACCCGTCCTGTGACGACCCGTCGCCTGCCCGTCTACATTCTCGCCGACGTTTCCGGCTCCATGCAGGGAACGCCCATCGAGTCCGTGAAGTCTGGTATCCGCCAGCTGCATCGTGACCTGCTCGGTGATCCGCAAGCCATCGAGAGCGCCTATCTCTCGATCATCACGTTCGGCAACTCGGCGCAGCAAACCGTGCCGCTCACAGAAGTCGCCATGTTCAATCCGCCGGAGCTGACGGCCGGCGGCACGACGAACTTTGGCGATGGGTTGCGCATGCTGATCGACAGTTTTGATCGCGAACTGGTTCGCACCACGGCCGATCAGAAAGGTGATTGGCGCCCGCTGGTGTTCATCCTCTCCGACGGCGCGCCTACCGATGTGGACTGGCCCATGTACGCGCAGCAGCTGCGCGAGCGTCGGCCGGCCAACATCATCGCCGTGGCCTGCGGCGATCAGGCGGATGTGAATGTGCTCAAGCAGGTGACGGAGAACGTGATTCTCATGCAGGAAATGTCGCCTGATGCGTTCCGCGCGTTCTTCAGCTTTGTGTCGGCGTCGGTGAAGCAGACGTCGCAGAAGGTTGGCTCCGTCGCCGACGGCAGTGCGATTACGCTTCCGCCGCCACCTCCCGGCATCACGATCGTTCCGTGAGCGACGCTCAGTCCGCGGCATCGCCGGTAGGTTCGAAGGACGAGAGTTTGTCGAGCGCCGAGCCGCCGCAGCCGAAGCCCGCGACATGGACCGTGAAGTCGCCAGTCGAGCCGTGGTGTCCGCCGGAAGTTGAAGCCGCGATCGCGCAGGTGGTCGGACACGAAACGTCCGATCGGCTTCGTGCGCGGCAGTCGTTGGTTGCCGGCTCACACGGCGCGGACGTTGATGAGTCGGCGCTCTCGCAGATCTACGAGTTGCACACGGGCGCCTGGCGCGTAATCGGCGCCGCACGGCGCGGACGTCGGCACGCGCACGTGGGTGCGTGGTGCGAAGACGCGGTGTTCGCACACCTTGGTGAATCACGCGGCGTGCTGGTCGTGGCCGATGGTGCGGGATCTGCGGCCTGGAGCCGCCTCGGTAGCGCGATCGCCGTGGATATGGTGGGCGCCGCACTGCGCGATGCCCCGCTACTCGATAGCGCCTCGATGAACCGCGCGATCGAGGCGGCCGTGGATGCCCTCCGTCAATGCGCATCCGCCATGAACGTGGCGCCGCGCACGCTGCGCACGACACTGCTGGCCGTTGCCTGGGAGCCGAGCAACTCCGGCGGCGTGCGGCTCGTCACCACGCAGGTTGGTGACGGCGTGCTGGTGCTCGCGCACTCCGACGGGCGAATCACGCAACCGGCCGCTGGTGACGCGGGCGAATGGTCGGGCGAGGTGCACTGCTTTTTGCCCGACGACGAAACCATGTCGCGTGCACGCGCTGCCACCGCGGTTCACGATGTCGCGGATTTGGTAGCCGTAGTGCTCGTAACCGATGGCGTTGAGGACGCGCTATATCCCTTCGCGAAACACGCACCAGCCGTCCTTTCGCAGCTGGTACACGGCGCGAGCGTTCCACTCGGCAATCTCACCGCGCAGCCTGTCACACCATCGGTACTCGCGTCCGGTTCGCCCGGACTTACGCTCCTCGAGTGGCTCGCATTCGAAAAGCGCGGCGAGAACGATGATCGTACACTCGCCGTCGCCCTGCACCACAGCGCATCACACGTCATCACGCCATGGGCACCGTCAGCGTCCGCCTGACCGACGGCCGCACGCTGCAGCTCGACGACACGCCGGTCGGCAGCGGTGCCGAGAAGCGGGTGTTTCTGACGCGCGACAAGCAGTTCGCGGTCGGATTCTTTTTCGGCCATCTCGCCGACCGACGCGAGCGGGTCGACCGGCTGACTCGCATCATTGCGACGTACAATCCCACGCTCGGCGCGAAGGGCGATTACTGGACGCCGTATTTTTCGTGGCCTCTCGCGATGGTGGAAGGGGCCAGCGCCGTCCCGCAGGAGTTCGCGCGGCGACAGCAGTTGGTATGGCCGCCGCTCGGCGTCGTCACGCCGGTGTATCGCGACGCGTTCTATTTCCGGGACCGGTTCGGCACGCGACAGGAAAAGGAAGTGAAGTGGTTCACCGGCGGCAAAGCGTCACACTTTGTGCCGCAGGAAGAACAAGGCTCCCTGCTCACACGCTTGCAGGTTGCCGTACGCCTCACCCGCGCGATTCGTCGCATGCACTTCGCGGGGCTCGCCCACAGCGATCTGTCAAACAAGAACGTGCTCGTCGACCCCAAGGGTGGTGATGCGTGCGTCATCGACATCGACTCACTCGTCGTGCCCGGTATTGCGCCACCGTCGGTGCTTGGCACGCCGGGCTACATTGCGCCCGAAGTGCTCGCGGGCCGTGCGATTCCCAGTATTGCCACCGACCGTCACGCGCTCGCGGTGCTGCTCTATCAGTTGCTGCTGCAGCGTCACCCATTGCAGGGCACGCGCGTCAACTCGGCGCGATCCGCCGAAGAAGACGAGACGTTGAGCATGGGTGCGCGCGCGTTGTTCATTGAGCATCCGACCGATCGCAGCAATCCACCGGGCAAGCCGATTCGTGTGCCGTACACGCGACTCGGTCCGCATCTTGCGCCGCTGTTCGAGAAGAGTTTTATACACGGATTGCATGCACCGGAAAAGCGCGCGGACGCCGCCGAGTGGGAGGGCGCGCTGTATCGTACGATGAACATGCTCGCGCCGAGCAACTCGGGGCGCAAATGGATTGTGGCCGGACCCGGGTTACACAACGCCTGCGCCGATTCCGGTGAACGCATCGCGGCGCCGCTGCCGTTCGCGCGTGTGTTCCGGGACACGGGTTCGGCCGTGGTCGACGAGAAGCTCACCTTCACGCTGTTTCATCATCTCAAGCTGCACACGTGGCATTTACGAAACGGCGTATCGCCCAACGAACACGCCGATCGCACGCCGCAAGCATACGTTGCGCAGCATGGTGGCAAGTGGTGGTTGGTGAACGTTTCACACACCCCGATGCACGTCGTGGACGGGCCGCGCATCGGTCACAACGAGCAGGTGGAGTTGGTTGGTGGGCTTGCGATCCGTGGCAGCGACGAGGTGCCCGGCCGCATTCTGCACATCGACTTCCTGCGCTGAGCCGACGCGCGTGTCCACGCCGAACGCGTCCGGACGCTCCGCAGTGTCGTCGGTGCAACTCGCCGCCGC
>JBBRFQ010000219.1:0-6121 GCA_038224035.1 Gemmatimonadales bacterium | reverse complement strand
CGAGACAGAGCAGGTGGCGTTCTGTACAGCACACGTGATTCCGGGCATCGACTTCAGCAACGATCCGCTGCTCGCGGGGCGCATTCATTCGTATGTGGATACGCAAATCTCACGACTCGGCGGCCCGAACTTTCACGAGATCCCCATCAACGCACCATTGGCGGCGGTGCACAACAACCAGCGCGACGGCATACATCGACAGGCCGTGCATCGCGGCCGCGTTTCGTACGAGCCCAACTCCCTGGGCGGTGGGTGCCCGTTTCAGGCTGGTAGCGTGGGTTTCATGTCGTTCCCGGAACCCGTGCATGAGGACAAGGTACGCGGGAAGCCCGAAAAGTTTGCCGAGCACTACAATCAGGCGCGCCTGTTTTACGAAAGCAACACCGTTGTGGAACGTCGACACATCGTCGACGCATTCCGCTTTGAACTGTCCAAGGTGACCGTGCCGGCAATTCGTGAGCGCATGGTGGCGTCGCTCGCCAATGTCCACGATGAGCTGGCCGCTGGCGTAGCAGCAGGCCTCGGCATCGAGGTTCCCGCGCCACTTTCGCGCGCCACCCAGGACGTACCCGTCCCCGAGTTCACGCAATCGAGCATGCTGTCGCTGCACGCGCATCCCGGCGACGGAGGCATTCGTACGCGAAAAGTCGCCATCCTTGCCGCGGCGGGAGTGAACGGCGCGTCCGTTACGCACGTACAACACACGCTTCGCAACGAGGGCGCAGTTCCTCAGGTCATCAGTGTCCGACTCGGCAGCATTTCCGCGGATAGCGGCGAAAGGCTGATCGTGGACGGATCACTCGAGACGTCGCCGTCTGTTGTGTTCGATGCCGTCGTCGTCGCTGACGGCTCGGAGTCGATCGATGCCTTGCTTCGCGACGGGCGTACGCGCGAGTTCATGCGCGATGTCTACCGCCACGGAAAGACGATTCTCTCACTCGGTGCGGGCTCCCAGTTGCTTGAAGCCTGTGGCCTGCCAACAGAGTTGCCCAATGGCGAGCCGGATCCGGGCGTCATCATGGGCGCATCGGGCAAGCCGGACAGTGCGATTGAACAGTTTGTCGTCGCGCTGGGAAGACACCGGCATCCTGAACGCGATAGTGATCCCCCGCTCATTTAGAGGCGAGTCATCGTGGATCCGAGCGCCTGCCGTTTGGCCCCCTAACGAGGACCTTTCGGCACGCGCGGAGGCGCGATGTCATCGTCGGGCACCTCGTCGTCGTCGAACTCCGGATCGAGCACGTCCTCATCGTCGTCTTCGTCGTCTTCGTCTACATCCACGTCGGGATCTGAATCCTCATCCGGATCGTCGCCGAGTTCATCAAGATCCGGATCGTTCGGACGCAACAAGCGGCCGTCAAAAGCAGAGGTCGCGGCTCTGGTCTCGGAAATACGCGTGAGCGCACCGAGGAACGACGGTACATCGCGAATCAGAGGCATGCTCGTAGTGGAAAGTCGTGATGAAAAAACTGCGGCGATGTGCGATCACCCTCCGATGCAACGGTCGCGTCAGATCGGTCGTCGTCCCTGAATTACCCGGAACAGGACGATGATGATCGCGAGCACGATGAGAATATGAATAAAGCCACCGAGCGTGTAGGCGGTGACCATGCCCAGCAGCCACAGTACGACGAGGACGATCGCGATGGTCATGATCATGACAAGTTCCTCCGTTGGAGTAGGCGAACCCGCTTGGTGCGCGTACGCAGACCTACGCTGTTGAATGTCGGGAATGGATGACCGTGAGTCTATATGCCATAAGGTGTATTTGCCTGTATCCCTGACGATCGAAAAAACGAGAGGATCTGCGGTGCCTGCTGAACCAAAACACTTCGACATCGGCATTGTTGGCGGGGGGCCGGCAGGCCTGAGCGCTGGCGTCTGGAGTGCGCGTTACGGGCATACTGTTGTGCTCGTCGACCGGGGCGACCCACGCAACTGGGAGTCGTATGGCGTAAACGGCTATCTCGGTTTGCCGGTGGTCTTGCCGGCGGAGTTGCGCGCTCGTGGCCGCGCTGAGTGTGCGCAGTATGGCGTGCATTTGCTGGATCTCGAAGTGCTGCTGGCGGAGGCGAAAGGAAACGGGGATCTGTTGCTCCATTTGAGCGGCGGCGAAGCAGTCCGTGTCTCACGCCTGCTCATCGCCGTCGGAGTACGCGATGTGTGGCCCGATGTGCCGGGGCTCGAACATGTGTACGGAGCCAATGCGCACGTCTGTCCGGACTGTGACGGCTACGAAGCGAGTGGCAAGAAAGTGGTCGTCATCGGGAATGGCCGACGTGCGGTCGGTATGGCACTCGCGCTCACTACCTGGACCGACAACATCATCATCTGCACGAACGGACGTCCGGCCGAGCTCGACGACAGAGAACTGTGCGACAAGCTTGAGGCGTGCGACGTCACCGTCCTCACGGACGCGATCGTGTCGCTCGGACGGGAAGGCGAACACATCGTCAGTTTGCTGCTGGCCAACGGCATGACGCTCGACGCCGAGAAGATTTTTTTCACGCTCGCGCAATATCCCGCCGATGACGTGGGCGTGCAACTCGGCTGCGAACGCGACCGTGACGGCCACATTGTCATCAGTGAACACGGTGCAACCTCGGTCCGGGGTGTGTTCGCCGCCGGCGACATCACGCCCGGACCTCAACTTGCCGTGCGCGCCGCCGCGGGGGGAGCGGTCGCCGCGATGGCGATGCACAAGTCGCTGCTGCCTGACCATCGCACCCTGTCGAGCGGCGGGCAAGCGTGAGCGCGCGACCGTGAGCGCGTCCGGCGTGCAAACCTGGGCGGACACGTGGGCAGATATCCGGCGTTCCGTCAACGATTTCCTCGTCGTACCGGCGTTCACGATCCTCGTGGGCGTGCTGCTCGCTGGCGGTTCGTATCTTCTTGACCACGGTGTGACGACGCAAGTGGACGGGATTCGGGCCATTCTTTCCGAACGCTTGTTCACAGGCGAGGGGAGCATCGATACGCTGCTCTCGACGCTCGCGGGCGGCATGATCACGCTCACATCCATCACCTTCTCCATGCTGCTGATCGCCGTGCAGCAGTCGGCCGGGTCGCTCACAACGCAAGTGCTCGACCAGTTCATGCGTCGACGCCTGAATCAGTTCTACTTCGGTGCGTTCGTTGGCGTATCGCTGCACGTGCTGATCGTGATGGCCACGGTGGAAACGGATTCGTCGCCCGTGTTCAGTACACTGCTCGCACTGCTGCTGACGTGCAGCGCACTCGTGCTGTTGATATTCCTGATGTACACCACGATCAATCAAATGCGCGCGAATCGGATCGTGGAGGCAATCCATGATCTGACGCTCGATTCGCGGGAGCGCCAGCACCGGCTGCTTTCGCGCACACGGCGACACGCGGTAGGCACCAGCTCGGCCGTAACCCGACGTGTGCTGTCGAACAACAACGGCTATATGGCGAACCTGCATCTGGACCGCATCGCCAAAGCGGCCGGTCGCAGTGATGATTTTGAGGTCGAGCTGTTTGTCTCGATCGGGGACTACGTCTGCTTTCGTGATGCGATTGCCGAGATCAGGGCTGGCAGTGACGCGCTCGCATCCACGATCGAGAAAGCCGTCCTGCAAGCCGTCGACCTCGAGCGTCAGCGCAACTTGCACGTGGATCCGGGTTACGGTGTCACCCAGCTGGCCACGATCGGTTGGACATCCACCTCGACGGCGTTGTCGAACTCCTCCCCCGCGCTATCGTGTCTGCGGAACTTGCGCGACCTCGCAGCGCGATGGTCTCTCGAACAACTGCCAGCGAAAGCCGAGGACGCGCTGCCCGTCGTCTATCGTGATCGCGTGCTGGAGCGGGTCATTGATGCCTTTGAGTCCATTGGCGTGTCCGCGTCGGAGGCCATGCAGCATCGCTGCTGCGCGGAAGTGCTGCACGCCTTCGCGCGTACCTTCGTGCAGCTACCCGCCGAGCTCAAGCCGCGTGCAGAAGCTGCGGTGCGCCGCACATTGTCATCGCTGGGGGACCATGTGTTGACCGCCGATGTGGATCGCGCGCTGCTGGAGTTGGCGGATGTGCTGTCCGACGCCGGCCGCGTCGAGACGGCGGCTGAAGTGCGCGCGGCTCACGCCCGACTGGCGTCAACGATCGGGCAGTTACATTCGCGTGGCACACGTGTTGGTGCCGATGAGCGCTGCCGCTGACACAAGGCTGCCCGAGAGAGTGTCTGATCGCTGCGCCGATCAACCACGAGCCGGCGCCGGATCAGTCGTCAGCGTCCGCACGCGCCTCGCGCCGATCACATACGGTACACTCCAGGAACGCCAGTCAGCCCGTTCAACCGCGCGGCGCGCCCACTCGCTCGAGATTTCGGCTCGCACTGCCGCCGCCCTTTCTGGACCGAGGCGATCAGCGCCGCGCAACAGTGATGGCAAGGCGTCAGCCGAAAGTTTGGCGTGATACGGCGCGTCGAACGGCAGTCCACGTTCGGCGCGACGAAGGTTTGTTTCCACGATCCAGCGTTCAGGGTTCGCGATGTTGAGTGCTCCGAGCCAAAGTGCCGAGACAACCAACACGCCGGGCGCAAATCGCCCTCGCTGATCACGCAGCACCGTAAAGCCAAACCAGCTCAGCACGGCGCCCACCCAGACGAGCACCGCCAGCGCAAGCACGCGGTCCTCCGTCAGTCCGAAAAACTGCAGATACAGTCCCAGCCTGAAGAGTGCTGAGACCAGCACGGCCCCCACGAATGTGAGCAGCACAAAACCAACGGTTCTGAATGCGCGGCGCTCACGGCCCGCAGCCGAATCAAGCACTTCATCCGATACGAGCAGCGCTGCCAGAACGATCCCGGCGATCACAATCAGCTCGAAGAACCCCTGCCGCGCGTAATCGGAAACGGTCACGCCGCCGGTTGTCGCGACGTACCCGGCGCCGCCGAAGAGTGTGCGTACCTGCAGCGCAATCCAGACGCCGAGCAGCAGGGCGAGTCCGCCGAGCAGCGGCGAGACCGTGCGAAATGCAAGCCGGACCTGCACTCGCGAGGCCGCCAGGCCGACACCCATCGGGATGAGTGAGCCGCGCACGGCACCGGCAACGATCCATGCGGCGGCCGCACTGCCCAGCACATGGCCGACAAGGCTTAGCTCAAGCATCGTGCCGGCACTCTCCAGCATTCCCGCAAACAGCGGGTCTGCCGATGCGAGCAGGAGCGCGACCACCAGCAGAACCGGAGCGGCGGCGAGTGCCCCGACACTGTAACTGCCCAATGCGCGTCGCTGATCCGCCCGAATGGTTCCCATCGCCGTATCCCGGAGCGCGAGCGTGGGCGCGCCCGCAACCAACGTTGCCGCTGCGGCAACACCGCCGACGATTGCGTCCCGGGGCTCGAGACGGGCCAGCGAACGTCCGCCGGCGCGCCACGCGATGAGGGCGGCAACAACAAGCAGCGCGAAAAAGTCGAGCACAAAGAGCATCGCGGCATCGCGCACGACCAACAACGTGGCGAGTACGGCGGCGCTTGCGAACAACATGTATCGCTCTCGGCGCGCGGATGGTTCTGGTGACGCTACCTGACGCGACGCGACCACCGCGACTCCGACGACTCCCAAAACCCAGAGCAGAAATCCGGCGCGCCACCATTCGGCGCGCAGAAGCCAGTTGCCAGCTATGCCGAGCAGCAGTGCGGCTGCGACGAGAAGCCGTGAGAGGTGCGGGGTCATGCGCTTTCCTTGATCATCACGTTGCCGAATGCGCGCGCCCGCGCGGTCTGCGCGCCCTTCACATGTCCCATCCAGCGAGGGCGTCCTCGGCGCGTCGCCCAGCGACCATTGCCGTCAATGATGATGGCGAGGTGCTGCGGCACCTCAGGCCGATGGCGGTTCATGCGCCCCCCACGCGTTTGATGAGCGCTTCCATGTGCGAGAGATATCGCTCGAGCGCGCTGCGCCCGTCGGCAGTGAGTGCGTACTCCGTACGCGGAATGCGCCCGTCATAGCCTTTGGTGCAAGTGATGTATCCCGCTTCTTCGAGCTTGCGCGCGTGCACGGAGACGTTGCCATCAGATGTCTCAAGCAGCGCCTTGAGTTCATTGAACGAGAGCGTGCGGTGCACGGCCAGCGAACTCACGATGGCCAATCGAATGCGCTCA
>JBBRFQ010000218.1:0-6145 GCA_038224035.1 Gemmatimonadales bacterium | reverse complement strand
GCGCACGCCGTCAGCCCCCGTGCCCGCATAGACAATCTTCGGATCGGAGTCGGCCACTTTGATATCGCCGATCGAGCCCAGCGGGATCTGGCCGTCACTGATCGGCTGCCAGCTCTCGCCGCCGTCGCGCGTGCGGAAAATACCGCCTGATGCGACGCCCATGTAAAACGTGCGTCGCTCCGACGGCACGCCAGTGACGGCGTTGACGCGTCCGCCAATGGAGTGCCCAACGTGACGGTAACGCATGCCGTCGAGCAGCGCGGGCTGCACGCTGGCCAAAGGGGCGCCAGTCGATCTCGCCGGCTGCGCATGGGCTGGGCCTACAGCGCTCGCCACGAGGGCAAGCGAGGCGGCAAGAGTAGAGGCGCGGGGGCTGCGCATTGTCATCAGGTCTCGCTGGTTTGGTGAAAAACTCGATCTCGGCTCGCGCATGACTGGCCAGCAAGCCACCTATCAAAGAACTACGCACGGCGCGGGTGAGCGTTGCCTCCCGCGCGCGCTCAACCTCGCGTGAGCGCTCCGTGCTCGCCGGCAACCCAGGGTACCCACGCCAGCGCCACCACCTGCACGTGCACGTCGGTGCCCTTGGGGCGCACGATCACTTCGTCGAGCTGCTCCGTGAGCGCATCGAAAGCGCTGGCCTCAAGTGCAAGCTCCTCGGCAACTCGTGTCTCGAGGTCCTGAAGCGCGGCTAGGGCGGCCTCGTGATTTTCTCCGGCGCGCGCCACGTTACCTGAGTGTTGCTGCGAGCGCGCGGCGCTGCGGGCCGCGGTCCCCAGCTTGCCCAGATTACCCACCGACAACTTTTTGCGACCGAACAGCGCCCCGAACACCGCGCCGCCGACCGACAGCGCCGTGCTGAGTTTGGCCTGCGACGCACTGCTCTCCTTTTCCTCTATGGCCTGTTCGGCGCGTCGCACCTTGTCCTGCGCCGTCTGCACGCGCAACGCATACTTTTTGCGCACCGCTTCGACCTTGGCATCGACCGCTTCACGCGCCGCGAGCTGCATCCGCGCCCGGAAGGCGCCTTCACTCTCGCCGACGTGTGACACAAGCTTGAGCGCTTTGCTCTGGTGCAGCGTGATGGCATCGCTCGTCGTGATGAATTTCTGCAACGTGCGCGTCCACGACGCGTAGTTCTTCGTGGTTGACGCGGGTGCCGGGACCTCATCGAACGCCGCGCCGGGGCGAACGTCCCGCGAGAGTTGTGCCACATCGACTTCGAGCAGCTCCGCGTCGGCCCAATCGAGGGTGAGCATGCCGGAGTCGATAGGCGCGAGGCGCACGCGGCGCGTTTGCTCCGATACACCGAGCTTGGCGTTGCTCACCGTGACGTCGGCGACCCCGAGGATCGCGGGTCGCCAGGTGACGAGTGATGCCGCGAAACGTGTTGGCAGCCAGACCTGCAGAATCTCCGGTGGCAGCACGGGTGGGCGCGATACAACGGATTCCGCCGCGCTGACCGTCGCCTGAACGGGCGAGTTGCCGCTCGCGCCGGCCGACGCATCGGCACCCGCGCCGACAGAGGTGAGAGCGGCTGCGGCCGTGATCGTCGCGGTCGCCGTCGCGGCGCCGAGGGGCGCAGACACCGCCGCCTGCGCCACACTCGCCCCCGCCGCACCGTTCGCACCCAACTGCCGAATCTGTTCGCGCGTCATCGGACCGGCGAGATACGACATCGCCCAGCGCGTCTCAAAGACGGTCGGTTGATTCTCGTACACACTGTGCATGAGAAACACTCGCTTGCCGAGTCCGGAGATGGTGCGTTCCATTGCCGGCCGATCAAATGGCGTGCTGCCCGACGCGCCGGCGAGTCCATCCATCACGCGGTTCTTGTCCTGCTCCGTTTGCAGACGACCGATGAACCACATGCCGGCATTTGACAGTCCCTTGTAGTCAAGATCCACGGGATTCTGCGTTGACAATACCACGCCGAGGCCGAAGGCACGCGCCTGTTTGAGCAGTGTGAGCAACAACTGCTTGGACGGCGGATTGGCGACCGGCGGCATATAACCGAACAGTTCATCGATGTAGAGAATCGCGCGCAACGATCCGGTGCCGGGCTGCTGTCGCATCCACGCGATCAGATCGGCCAGCAGCATCGTCACGAAGAACATGCGCTCGGCATCACTCAAATGCGCGATCGACAGCACCGACACACGCGGCTGGCCGGCGGCGGTGAAGAGCAGAGCGCCCGCGTCGAGTGCATCGCCCTGCATCCACGCCTGAAATCCCGGGGCCGCCAGCAAGTTGTTCAACCGCATCGCCAGCGCGGTCCGATCTTTCGGGGGAAACACGGTGTCGAGCGGCATCACGCCGATCTGTGCAAACGGCGGCGACTGAATTGCGCCGATCAGCGTGGCGAGATCGAGGCTGACTCCATCACGCCAGAAGTGCGAGAGCAGGTTGGCGAGCAGAATGTGTTCGCGGCTGCTGATGGGATCCGCGTCAACGCCAAGCAACGCGAGCACGCCAGTCGCGGTGGCGTTCACCCGCTCGGCGAACGCCTCTGCATCATCGCGCACGACGGGCGGGGGTGCGGAGAATCCCTTGAGGAGCGAAATCGGACGGCCCGCGGTGCTGCCCGGCGTGTACAAAGTGACCTCAGCGGCATCTCGCAGGCGCTGAATGCGCGTGCCATCCTGACCCCACTCGCTGAGTCCTTGCTGCCAACGCGCGGCCATGCTCTCCGCGAATGCATCCGCAGACTGTCCGGCGGTGTTGGCCTGCTGCGGATCGATCCACGGCCGGAAGTCACTCGGCCGCAGCGACGGAAAGGTGAGCGCGATGTTGCCGAGGTCGCCCTTGGGGTCGATGGCGATCACCGGGATGTGATCAATCGCGGCTTCTTCGAGCAGGCCGATACCGAGACCGGTCTTGCCGCTGCCGGTCATGCCGATGATCACAGCGTGCGTGGTGAAGTCCTTCGAATCCAGCAGCACCATGGTATCATGGCGCGCGCGCGCGTCGAGATTGTATTCCTTGCCGAGGTAAAACGCGCCGAGTTTCTCGTAATCGTAATTCATGGCCCAGAATCTATCGTCATTTCCGTCGCGCCGTGCCCTCGACGTCCTGCCCCGGAAACACGCACACCTCGGACCCGTCGGCCAGAAACGCGGACAGTGGCGCTTCTGAGAGCGGGGCCACCCACGGCTGACCGTACAGACCGCTTATGTCGGCCTCCAGGAAGCACTCGGCGAGCGGACTGATATTCCACCGCGGGTGCACGACGCGATACTCCCGTGTCGACCGGGCGCCGCGGCCGGTGTAGCCCCAGTAATGCTCGGCGATGAACTCTTCGACAGATCCCGCGCGCATGGGGCGCGGCGCACCGACCGCAAGAGCAACGACTCGCTCCCAACTGTCGTCGCGCTGCCATTCGTACAGCAGCGTGCGACGGACCTCGCCGTCGTCACCGGGCGTGCCGGCGATGTGCGCCTCCCGCATCGGGAGCGCAACGTACGGCTCGTTGTACACCCGCCGCGCCACCCAGGCGATCGCCGCGCGCGGCACCATTTCCTGCACAAACACGACGCCGCGCCGCCACTCACCATCCGGTCCCAGGCGCTTCACGTAGAATCGCAGGTTCACTTCCGGAAAGACGGTATGAAACGGGATGCTGAGTCCGCGCACGCGCACCTGTTCAAACCGAAACGCCACGACGCTGGCCAATGCTTGGCCGCGCCAGAGATCCAGCTCCACCCCGCGCGGGAGATACGAGGCGAGCAGACGCTGTTCCACGGGCCAGGTGAGAATGACGAGGTCACGCCACGCCGCCGTCAGAAACGGGGTCTCCGTCATTCAGTCCGCGTCAAGACTGGCGAACAGCAGATCGAGATCGCTGATCGTGAAGGGTTTTTGCAGGAATCCGGCGATTGTGAGGTCGCCCAGTCCGCTTGAAACATCTTGCTCACTGTAGCCGCTCATGAGAAAAATCGTGACCGGCGCGCTGCCATCGGCGCGTTCACGCTCGCGAACCTCGCGCAGTACCTCGATACCGGACAATCCCGGCATCGTGAGATCAAGCAGCACGAACGCAAATGGTTCCGTGCGCGTCGCGAGTCGCTCGAGCGCGTCGGTGCCACTTTCGACGCTCTCCACGGTGTATCCGCGTCGGGTGAGCAGCGCCGTACACACGCCGCGCACCACGCGATCATCATCCACCACGAGCACCGTCCCGTGCCCTGCTGTCTGTTCCGCATCGGGAATCTCGCGTGGCGAGCGGCTGGCGAGCCGGGCGACCGGAAACTCGAGCAGGAAGCTGGTCCCCTCATTCACGGCGGTTCGCACGGTGATGCGGCCGGCATGTCCACGCACGATGCCGAGCGTTGCCGCGAGGCCGAGACCGCGCCCGGTGAACTTGGTGGTGAAGAACGGGTCGAAGATCCGCTCTGCGGTCGTTCGCGACATGCCGCATCCGGAGTCAATGATCTCAAGGCAGACCGTGTCGGTGTGTGGTGCGAGTTCACCGAACTGCAGACTGTCAGCATCGAGCGGGGCGGCCACGCCACCGATTGTGCGCACGGAGACGTTGCCAGCTTTGCCGAGCAGCGCGTCCGACGCGTTCGTGATCAGGTTCATGATGACCTGGCGCAGCTGCGACGCATCGCCGCGCATCAGGGGCAACTCCGGATCGAGTTCCAACTGTAGCACCACACTCTTGCTGATCACGGTGCGCAACAGTTGCGCCATCTCTGATGCCAACGCACTCAGGCTGAGCGGCTCGACCACGAAGCGTCCCTTCCCCGAGTACGCGAGCAGTTGTCTCGTCAGATCGGCGGCGCGCTGCGCCGTGCTCTCGATTTCGAGTACGACCTCGCGTGCCGGGGAGTCAGCATCGAGGTCGAGTAACGCCAGCGATGCATTTGAGAGTACGCCCACCAGCAGATT
This sequence comes from Gemmatimonadales bacterium, assembly GCA_038224035.1. GTDB lineage: Bacteria > Gemmatimonadota > Gemmatimonadetes > Gemmatimonadales > Gemmatimonadaceae > JAABRT01. The sequence goes on along the minus strand of JBBRFQ010000218.1, from coordinate 1,255 downwards.
GTTGAAGTCATGCGCAATGCCACCAGCGAGCAGCCCGAGTGACTCGAGCTTTTGTGCATGATGCACTTTCGCCTCGAGACGCTGTCGTTCGGCGTCCTGCCGGACGCGATCGGTAATGTCCTGCAGGGTGCCAACGAGCGAAAGCGGCGTGCCATCGGCGTCGCGAAGGACCTCGGCGAGCGAATGCACGTGGCGCATTTCTCCGTCGGGCCGATGCAGCGCGTAGCGCACGTCAACCGGTGTGCCGTGTTCAATGCACGCTTCGTGCGCGGTGCGCAGCCCCGCCAGATCCGCCGGAAGAATCATGGCTTCGACCGCGGCCTGCGAGGGTGCCACGGAATGCGGCGCAAGTCCGAGAATGCGATACAGCTCGCTGGACCAACTGAGCTGCTGCGAGGGGAAGTGCCGCGTCCAGGAGCCAACCTGCGCGATTTCCTGTGCGCGGGCGAGCTCCCGGTCTTGCGCAAGCAACCGCTCATTCGCCAGGACCTGCTCGGTAATGTCTTCGGCGGTGCCGACGATTTGCCACACCGATCCATCGGGGTGATGCCGAAGTGACGAGTTCCGGGCGATAATCCATCGCCACGCACCGTCCCGATGCCGAACGCGCAGCGTCGTGACAGCCACGTCGCCTTCGGCGAGTGCGGCGATGCGCGCGCGATGCTCCGGCAGGCGCGCGACATCGTCGGGATGAACCCACGTCAGTGGACCCGCTTCGAGCACGGCACGCCATTCGTCGTTTGTGAGGCCAAGCAGGTCGCCGAACGACCGGTTGTTGAACAGGACTTGCTCGTTGGACGTGTCGTACACGTACACAAGGAGCGGCAACGCGGCGTTGATGCCCGCGAAGAAACGATCCTGCTCGTCACGTCTGGCCCGTGCCGAGGCCTCTGCCGTGACGTCAACCACTGTGCCGACGAGGCGCTCGGCGTATCCGGTCGCGTCGAGCAGGAGTTCACCACGCACATGCAGCCACTTCTGCTCGCGGCGCGCATCGCAAATCCGGCATTCGATCATGAAGGGCTCGCCGTGCCGCCTGCATTCCCGCATCACGGCCAGCACACGCGTGCGATCCTCCGGCACGACCCGTCGCACAAACGCGCGGAGCGAGCGAGGTCCAGCGCCAGCCTCGTCGCCCATGATCGCGTCGAACTGTTCCGACGCGTACGTCTCACCGGATGCGACGTCGGCGTCCCAGATACCCGCACGTGTGGCGTCCAGCAACAGCCGCAGTCGGTCTTCGCTCCGGAGTCGC
>JBBRFQ010000217.1:0-6159 GCA_038224035.1 Gemmatimonadales bacterium | reverse complement strand
CGCCTCGTGCTGCGCGAGCGACACAGGCGCAATCGCCGGCGCAACCGGCGCCCCGGTGAGCACCTCGGCGCACACGACATCACTCGGGGCCAGCGGATAACGCGACAGCTCGTGCGGCGCGACCCACGCGATGGCCACGTGCTCAAGGGCGCGCGGTTCTCCCTCAATGTGCACGTCCACGAACACGATTTCGAACACACTGTCGCCGTCGCGACGCGTGCACAGTTCGCCGCCGAGGGAGACCAGCGCGACATCGAGCTCCTCGCGCAACTCGCGCGACATCGCGTCATGATCACTCTCGCCGGCCTCGACCTTACCGCCGGGAAACTCCCAGCGTCCGGCGTGTCGCCTCCCAAACGGACGCAGAGCCAGCAGGTACTTCCCGTCACGGTGAATCACAGCGGCGAGCACGCGCACGAGTGGTGTCATCGCACCAACGTACGCGGCGACGCTGGCATGCGTGCGGGGTTTCGGAGCAGTTACCGCATCACGCAGGCCACGCCAGACCACAAATCCGTAATACGGCCGGTCGGCGCGTCGGATTCCAGCACGCCCTGCAGCCCACCGGCCATGAACTCCATGCCAATCGTACTGCGTGCGATGTTTGCGGCGTACACCGCCTCGAGTTCGGCTCGCGTGGAGCCAAGTCCGATGTTGCTCATGGTGCGCAGCGGCTGATCGCCGTTGGGCCGAGCGGTCCATCCCACAAAACGATCACGTTGCAGCACGAGCTGCAGTCCACCGGGAAACGTCACGAAGTCCACCGCGCCCGCACCACACTCGGCGTTTGTGCCGCGATCGGTTGGGGTGCCGAGCATGGCCGTGACGGCGGAGAGTACGTCAGCGGCGGGCGTGCCGTAGCCGATGGCGCGTGTGGAGCCGGTCGCGGAGTTCACCACGCGGAGGCCTTCCCCGTCGAGGGCGAGCAGTGCGGTAGCGGTCGGCGCGTTGGGGACGGTTGTCGATTCCGCAGCGGCCGAGTCTGACGGACGCGCGTTTCCCACAGAGTCCGATGCATGCTCGCCCGCTGTGGCCGTGTCCCGAGAGGCGTCGGAGCCCGAGCAGGCGCCTGACAAGAGCGCGGACGCGCACAGCAGAGTTCGGCTGAGCGTCCGGCCTACGCAGGTTCGATCGCACGGTAGCAGACGCATAAGATGTTGTCGATGAAGTGATATAGCGCGGGCGTCCGATAGGATCGTGTGCCGGACGACGAGCCAGTGCCCCAGCAACCTTACGCGCTGCGTCCCTCACGCGCGCGGCTGACTGGCACACCACTCGCCCTACGGCTTCACCACTCCCGTCATCCGCACCACTTCAAAATCACTCCCGCGCAACTGCTTGAGCGTGTTCATCGCGGCGTCATTCCAGCGCGTATCGGCCGTACCTGAGACAAACCAGTCGCTGCCGTTGTCGGCCACGATCATGCCGTACTGCTTAAGCGCGCGCAGCACCACCTGCGCGTGCGGCGGATACCCGCTGATGTTCACACTCGCCTTGAGCCGCACACGCATACCCATGGGCGGACGCAGAGATGAGGTATCGCTGCTCGCCCAGTGACGCGCTGGATACACATACGCGCGGCGCGTGCGTGACACGGTGAAGCGCAGCGCGTGCGCAATTTCGCCGTCCGCGACTTCTTCGTAGCGCACAAGACCAGGCAGGATCGGCAACCCGGCGGCATCCGCAGATGTCCAGCCAGCTGGACGCAGTGCGTTGGAGTTGAGATCAAACACCGCGCCCGAGCCCGCGCGCCACGACCCGTTTCCGTTCGGATGCACGTCAAACAACTCCCAGAGCTTCCAGTTGTCGCGGTCAACAATGAGAACGTGGCGATCGCCCGTGGCGTTGGGTCCACCTTCAATCGGCGGGTTGGGGGGAATTGGATAGGGACCCGGATCACTTTCACTGGCGTACAGGAACGAGACCGGCAGCCGCGGCTGCGTGCCACTCACCACGACATACGGAATGCCGAACGGCCCGCCGTTCCAGTTGGCGCCGAAATCGGGATGCAATCGTTTGGTGGGTCCGATGTTGGCGATGATCGCGTCGGAGTTGGGGTCAACCGATGCGGTATCGACCCGCTGATTCCACGCATTGTCGTCGGGGAACAGCCGTCGGCCGAGGTCCGCGTTCAGGCCGAGCGGTCCGGACGGTGACGGCGGCGGTGGTGGCGGTGGTGGTGGTGGTGGCGGTGGTGGCACCGTGTCGGGCGGTGGTGTGGGCACCGTGTCACTGGGCACCGGCGGCAACGTATCCGGCGGCGTTGGCAGCGTATCGATCGGCGGGGCTGGTGGTGCGGTATCCACCGGTGGCACAACGCGCCTCCGCACCTGCACGACCCGAGACTCGGCCGCCCCCAGCCCCATCGCGATGATCTGCGCGTCGCCGCTGTCCACGGCCCACACCCACCCCTTGGGCGAGACCCGCGCCACCGTTGCATCGCTCGACGTCCATCGCACGTACCGGCTCCGATGCACCCGCGCACTCGGCGCGAGCAACACCGAGTCACCGACCCAAAGCGTAAACGGCGCAGCGGCCACGGGGTCTGACGCCGGTATATGGGCATCGAAGAGTGATTCGGTGGGCCACCCGGGCGTGATTTCCCCGCTGACGCAGCCGAGAGCGGCCGCAGAGAGCATCAATAGCGTGAGAGACGCGCGAAAGTGGCGATGCATGACGGAAAGGTGAGGAGAAACATTCGAAGCAATGTGTGTGCTACGGATTGCACGCACAGTGATCGCAGGTACACACCGTTCCGGCGTGACGGCAGGCACCAGCGGGATGAGGCTCCCCGCGCTCGCGTGTTTCGGGGTAACATCCGTCATGACACACTTCCTCGCCTTCCGGTCGCGGGTGCGTGACGCCGCCGCGCGCTTGGCCGGCGCCGCATGTCTCGCGTTTGCGCTTGCCGCGCTCAGCGCATTGGCGCCGATCGCGTTCGCGCCGAGTGCATTCGCGCAAACGGCGCCACGTCCCCGTCACGCCATCGTTCCCGTTCCCACCGACGTCGAGTTGGATCGCACACGCACCTTTGCCATCACCGACTCCACCGCGGTCTTCATCGACAGCGATGCCAACGAAGACGTCGAGCGTGTGGGACGACAGCTCGCCACCATGCTTGGTCCCGGTGCCATACGCGCCGCTCGTCGGCTACCCGCACGCACCACCACACCGCGCAATGCCATACGTCTGGTGCTCAACCCCAACGACGATGATCGCGGCAACGAAGGTTACAAACTCGAAGTGCGCGCCGACGGTGTGCGTATTGTCGCGCGCGAACCAGCCGGCCTGTTCTACGGTGTGCAGACGCTGCGTCAAATGCTTCCGCCGGCGATTGAGCATCGCGCCGCGCTCACCCGTCGTCTCCCGCTGCCGCTTGGCACCGTCACCGACAAACCGCGATATGAGTGGCGCGGAGCAATGCTGGATGTCGCGCGTCATTTCCTGCCGCCTGACGATGTGAAGCGCTACATCGACGTCATGGCACTGTACAAGCTCAATCGTTTACACTTGCATCTGTCCGACGACCAGGGGTGGCGCATTGAGATTCTCTCTCGACCGAATCTCGCGCAGCACGGCGGCAGTTCGCAGGTGGGTGGCGGCGCGGGCGGGTACTACACGCAAGCGCAATACCGTGAACTCGTGGAGTACGCGCAGGCGCGGCACATCATGATCGTGCCGGAGATCGATATGCCCGGGCACACGAACGCCGCGCTGGCGAGTTATCCCGAGCTTACATGTGATGGTGTCGCACCGCCGCTCTACACGGGCATTCGCGTGGGGTTCAGTACACTCTGTCCGAGCAAGGAAACCACCTACGCGTTTGTGACCGACGTGGTGCGTGAACTCGCCGAGCTCACCCCCGGGCCGTATCTCCATCTCGGCGGCGACGAAGTGGAGAAGCTCACGCGTGCGGAGTATCTCGGATTCGTTCAGCGCGTGGAGAGCATCGTGCGCGCGCAGGGCAAGAACATGATCGGCTGGGGCGAAATCGCGCCGGCCAATCTCGACCCGGGCACCGTCGTGCAACACTGGCGCAGTGACGCCCGCGGCGCGAGCGACTCGGCGTATCTGCACGCCGAGCGTGGCGGGTCGATCATTCTCTCGCCAGGCGATCGTGTGTACCTCGACATGAAGTACGACAGCAGCACCGTGCTCGGATTGCGCTGGGCGGGGCTGATCTCCGTGCAGCACGCATACTCCTGGGAGCCCGACAACTATCTGCCGCGTGTGCGTGGCGCGTCGGTGCTGGGCGTGGAAGCACCGCTGTGGGCTGAGACGCTGGAAAAGCGGAGCGACTACGAGTTTCTCGCCTTTCCGCGGTTGATTGCGATCGCAGAGCTCGGGTGGAGCCGTGCCGGAGACCGGCGCTGGGAAGAGTTTCGTTTGCGTCTCGCGGAACATGGTCCGCGCCTGCAGGCGATCGGTGTGAACTTCTATCGATCGCCCGAGATTCCGTGGCGGTAGTGCTATCGCGGAAGGCTGAATACAAACGGCTGCTGCACGAGCTGCTTCACCTTTCTCCCCTCAACTTCGGCGGGGACATAACGCAACTCGGCAAGCGCGGTACGCACCGCATGCGTAAAGAGCTCATGGTCTGACCGGAGCACCCTGAAGGTGCTCAGCTCTGGCACACCGAGTTCGTCCACCACGAAACTCGCGATCACCGTGCCTTCAACCTGTGCCGACTTGAGCATCGCCGGATACACCATCTTGAACTGACCGGGACGCATCGCGGCCGGTTTCTCCACCTGAAACTCGAAGTAGGCGTCGGCGGGCTTGCGCGAGGCGATTGAGCTATCAACCGGGGTTCTCGATGCGGACCGCGCAACAGTGTTCGCGGCGGTCTCGAAATCACCGCGAGGCATCGCGGTCTGCGGCGGCGCCAGCGTATCGACATCGTTGCGCGCGAGCGAGAATACGAATGGCTGCTGCACCAGCTGTTTCACACGCAGTCCTTTGATTTCTGCGGGGATGTACCCGATGTTCGGCAGCGCAGCACGCACCGCAGCGGTGAAGAGATCGTGATCAGATTTGATCACTTTGAAGGTGCCCACCTCTGCAACACCCTCCTCATTCACCACAAAGCTGGCCAGAACAACACCCTCCACCTGCGCCGATCGCAGCAGCTCGGGATACACCATGCGGTTTGTTCCGCGTCGCATCGCCGCCGGCTTTTCCACCTGAAACTCGAAGTAGATCGTATCGCGCGCACTTTGTGCGGATGGTGCTGGCGATGGTGCTGGTGATGGCGCTCCTGATGGTGCGCCTGTCGGCGACGTGATTGGTACGCTGGCCGGAGCGATTGACGGGTCCGCTGCCGACGCAGCAGCACGTGGCGATGTCGCCAGCATTTTCGCCGCATCCACAGCAACCACCGACACCGCCGGCACCTGCGGTCGCGGCGTGTCGGGCGCGACCAGCGTGTCGGGAATGCGCGTGGCGCTTGCACCGATCACCGCCAATGCACCAACACCAAGGGCGGCCAATCGCCCTCCGCGAGACATGAGTTTCGAGTTCTCCTGCATGGCCGTAATCCTCGTGGCAAGGTGAGAGCGGGAGGCGGCCAGCGAACTCGCCAACCGAAGATGTGCCGCAGGTGCGGCGTGCTGCTGCGTCATGAAAAGCAGCAGTTTCGCATACGTGCGCGGATCGCCGCCGTGCTGCAGCGTGCGCGCATCACAATCGAGTTCCAGTGCCAACCGTAGTCGTCGCGCCAACCACCACAGTCCTGCGTTCCACGGCATGAGCGCCGTCGCCATGGCGGCACACCATACGAAACGCGGATCACGCGAGCGACAATGTTCTGTTTCATGGCGCAGCACGAGCGCGCGCAGCGGTGTGTCGAGCGCCAGTACCCACTGCGGCACCACCACGCGTGGTGTACGCCAACCCACCGAGGCAGGACCAAAACCTTCGGCGAGCAACACCGGGTTGCCATCGACCACCGCCGGTGTAGCGCGTCGTGCGAGCCGTTGCACGTGCAACGCGGCAATGAGCAATCGCAGCAACAGCACACTGGTGAGCATGGCCCACACACCCAGTGCCGTGGGATTCAGCCACGAGGAGTTGTCCGACAACACCGCGAAGACGCGCTGCGTTGGTGCGCCGAGCAATCGGAGTCCGGCCGAAACGCGCGACCATGCACTGAACGTGTAG
>JBBRFQ010000216.1:0-6162 GCA_038224035.1 Gemmatimonadales bacterium | reverse complement strand
ATTGCATTTTATGGAGAGTAAAGCCCTTGATACACGCTGTCAATGCGCGTGGCGCGTCACCCCCTCACTACCCCGAATGGCCGTGCGGACACTCGACCGCTCCAGTCGTTCCCCGCGCCGCGTCGCGAAGACAGAACAAGTGGGACCACGCCGACGCCTCGCCGTGCTCGCAATGCGCCACACCATGCGCGTGGTCCATACCCGGCATCGGGTGGGCGACGATCACGCCGGAGCCCCACACGAGGCCGAGGGTCAATGCCGCGCCGAGCAGTGACCGGCGCGTGAGGCGCGTGACCACTGGGGCCGACTCACCGGCGAGACGGCGAATACGCCGTTCCAGCAGCGTATCGAAGGCTGCGACCGAGCCGTGACGGCCAGTGCCGACCAGCCCGATGACATCGCCCGTGACCAGGCGATTCGACGGTAAGCGACGCGACGTGTCGCGCCACAGCGCCAATGCCAAAATGGCCGAGGCCAACGCGAGCGGGTTGTCGTGTGCGGCAGCGTCGTCGGCAGCAATCTCGGTCTCATCCGCGACATCAGCAGCAAGCCGTCTGAACGCTGGAATCCAGAACAGCGTGCACCCGAGAAAGCGCAGCAATGACAGACGCAGCGGATCGCGTTGGCGAACGTGCCGCGCCTCATGTTGCAGGACAGCCGTCAGCTCATCGAGGCTGAGCATCTCCGGCAACGTACGACACAGAAACACGGTCGGCCGCAGAAAACCGGCGGTGAATGCCGGATTCGGCAGTCCGTCGACGACGCGAACCTGGCTGGCGCTCAGACCAGCGCGCCGCATGCTGACATCGAGGCCAGCGTGGGTCTCGGCCGTTTCCACACCGGGTAGCCACGCCAGCGCCCGGCGCAGGCGGAACCACGCCCGCCCGCGATCCCAGATCGCATACGCCACCCCCGCGACCAGCAGACCGTGAAAGACCGTATGGATCGGCGCCACAATCAGATGCAGCGCGATCAGACACATGCCCCACAGATGATCCTGCCCGATCACGGCCGCGTCGACGCGTGCCGAGAGGTGATGTCCGAAGATTGGGCTCAGGCTGAGGAGGACCAGTGCGCCAACGCCACCGAGCACCAGCTTGCGATGGCGCTGCTCGCGGTCGCGCATGGGTGGCGCCAGAAACGATGCAGTCATGGTCCCTGATTCCGCCTGGCGTCAGCCTTGCTCGCGCAGGCGACGGCGAATCAGGCGACCCAGTTCTTCCAGCTGCTCAGGATTCTGCTCCGCCAGCACATCGACCAGCGAACTCGCCACCGCCTCAGGACCGAACGACAGAATGCCCTCGACCACGCGCCGCGAGACCAGCGCCCTGAACGCGGACTCCGACAGGACCGGAGCGTAGTGATAGAGGTCGTTGTGTTTCCGCCGCGTCAGCACGCGCTTCGTCACCAGCTTGTTGAGCACCGTGATCGTCGTCAACGGCGAGACGGCGTGATCGACCGCGATCCGTTCATGGACTGCTCTGGCGGATGCCGGCTCGCCGAGCGCCCACATCGCCTCGAGAATCCGGGCCTCGAGATCGCCGAGGACCTTCGCGATCCCGTGCGCATCGAGCCGGACGGTGCCGTGCAAGTGCGGCGGCGGGGCCACGGCGGCGGGGCGTGTCGTGCGGGGGGGCTGGCTGGAATCCTTCGGCAACGGCGGGCGGGTTGAAGCAATGTAAGGCGACACGGCTTGATGGAGCATAAAACGTACAGAACCGCTGCGCCACTGACTTCTGTCTTTGCCGGTCCCGGAGCGCATACCACGGCTGCTGCTCCGGGCATGTGCTGGCAAGCGACGGGGCGCTTTCGCGCCGTCCGTCGCCGATGCGTGCGTGATCGCGTTGGTCCGGGTGACGCCTCCCCCGCACAACAGGAAGTGCGGAGAAGCCATCAACCATCAATGGGACTCACCGGCAGTCGTCCGCGCTGCCGCAATCTCTGCAGCGGTTGGAATGGCGCGGGCTCGTTCAGTGTCACCAGGTGACGTCCTCCCGCGCGCGCGTGGAGAGCAGCACGGCCGCTTTTTCGCCCGCCGGTTCGAGCCCCGTCAAGGCGGCAGCCGTGACAAGCTGTCGCGCCTGATTCACGCGCTCGGCGTTGGCCCGACCAGGCCCGTAGATGTCCTGGGTCGTCGAGACCTTCGAGTGCCCAAGTTGCGCCGAAACATCATGAATCAGCGCCCCTGCCTCCAAGGACTCACAGGCCCAGGTGTGGCGGAGTTCGTACGGGTGGATGAGGTAGTGCTTGGCGAACCCATCGGCGGCCAGTTTGCTCCGGATCCGATCCAAGGTCGATCCGAGCAAACCCACCGAGCATCCCGGGAACACCCGCCCGGCACCCGCGGCGGCGGCACGCGCGGCCAGACGCGGCTGAAAGCCGGTGTCCACACCCACGGTGCGCTGGCGCGCCGCGCCGCCTTTGCGGTTCGTGTCGATGGTGGCCCATGGTCGATTTCGACAGACACAACAGACACAACAGACACAGGGTCGTAGTCTGCCGGCAGTGCTTGGCCCCCAACTCAGGACCCGGCGGCCTTCACCGCCCCCGCACGGCTGCCGCCTTCGCCGACTCCCCAAGCGAATCGTACATGATCGCGAGATCCGCCCGGGCGTTGGTGACGAAGCTGGTTGCCGGGCTGGTCTGGGCCAGCAGGATCTTCAGCCCTGCCGCACTCTCACGCTCACCCTCCGCGAATCGGCGCTGGCGCAGCAGGGAGCGTCCCAGCTTCACGCGAACGATGCCGATGTCGAGATGTTCAGGAGGCAGCGTCTGCGCGAACACGACCAGTGCCTCACGGAGCTGACGCTCGGCTGCGACGTTGTCCCCGCGCGCCGAGGCCACGCTGGCACGGTTCGACATGGCGGTGCCGAGCAGGTTGTGGGGGCCCTTGTAGACGGCGCGATAGATCTCGATGTTGCGCGCGAAGCAGGAGTCCGCGGCGTCGAAGTGCTTCTGGCGCAGCGCCATGGTCCCCAGTTCGTTGAGGGTCGAGGCGACTTTCGGGCTGACCGGCCCATAGACTCGCTCGCGAATCGTCAGCGCACGCTGTACCAGCGGCACAGCCTCATCAAAACGCGACTGTGCGACGAGGGCGCGGCCCAGCATCGTCAGTGCGCTGGCAGTGCGCGGATCGTCGGGACCGTAGACCCGCTCGACGATCGCCATCCCGTCGCGATCGAGACGCTCCGCGGCGACGTATTCGCCGCGCTGGAACTGCACGGCGCCACGGTTGATCAGGGCATCGGCGACCAGCGGGTGTCGGTCACCATAGAGCCCACGCGCGACATCGAGACTGAAGGCGAACTGGGAATCGGCCGCGGCGTACTCACCGGCGTAGAAGTAGTCGTTGCCGAGCTGTGTGGCGGCCGCCGCAACATCAACCGAGCGGGGATCGAGTGCCACGTGCAATCGCAGCGCCTCCCGCATCACCGTGATTGCATCGGCGTATGCCGCGCGCTCCTCGAGGACGCGACCGAGCGCAGAGGTGGCGGTGGCGATGTCGCGGTGGCCGGCGGGGCGTGTCGCGGTGGCGAGTGCGAGCCCCTCGCGCACCAGCTGCTCGCCCTCGGGTAGCCGTGCCTGCTCGACACGCAGGAGCCCGAGCGCGACCAGCGAGCGCGCGACGTCGGGGTGTCGGCTGCCGATGGCGCGCCGCGCGCGAAGCGATTGTTGCAGCAGCGAGTCGGCGCGCTCGAGACGACCGAGTTTCTGAAAGGTGCCGCCGAGGGTCTGGAAGAGCTCCGCCTGCACGACGGGTTCGCGTCCGAGCGTGGCGGCCTCGCGCACACCGCGCTCGATCAGGGTGACGGCCCGCAACGAGTCACCGGGTTCACCGCTGTCCTCCGTGCCATCGAAGAGACTGAGGGTGAAGCGCTGGATCTGCTGCGCCCGCGCCGCCTCGGTGACCGCCGTGTCGCGGGCATCGCGCACACGCAGCGTGTAGACCGTGCTCAGGGCGACGAGCAGCATCAGCGCGGCGGCACTCGCCAGAAGCGGCGTGCGGTGCCGGCGGGCAAATCGGCTGGCGCGATACACCGTCGAATCAGGTCGCGCCTGGAGCGGCTCGCTGCGGCTGAAGTGATCCAGATCGCGGAGCAGCGCATCGACGGTGCGATAGCGGCGAGCGCGGTCGGAGTGCATGGCGGTCTGGCAGATCACATCGAGTTCAGCCCATGCCGTCGCTCCCAGGCCGCGCTCGCGGCCCTCCCTGCGCGCCACCACCGACGGTCGCTCCGCGGTGCCAGCGCTGACGAGCGCTTCAGCGCTGGCCGCGCTGCGGCCGGCCAGGTCGAAAGGAAGCTGACCGGTGAGCAGCTCGTACAGAATCACGCCGAGCGCATAGACATCGGTGTAGATGCCAGTCAGCTCGCCACGCAGTTGCTCGGGCGCTGCATAAGCCGGCGTCATCAACTGCATGCCGGTGCGCGTGCGCGCTGCGTCGTCGGTGGCGAGTTCGAGCTGCTTGGCGATCCCGAAGTCCAGCAGCTTCACCTGCCCGGCCGCGGTCACGAGTACGTTCGACGGCTTGAGGTCGCGATGCACCACCAGATTGGCATGGGCATGCTGCACGGCCTCGCAGACGAGGCGCATGCACTGCAGCCGTGCAGCGATCGTGAGGCTGGCCCGGTTCGCGTATGCCGTCAGCGACTCACCCTCGACATACTCCATCGCAATCCAGGGCGTGCCGTCGTCAGCGGAACCGGCGTCGTAGAGATGCGCAATGCATGGATGGTTGAGGCGGGCCAGCGTTCGCTGTTCCGCGCTGAATCGTTCGCGTCGGGCGGGTGAGAGCCAGGCATGATGCAACAGCTTCACCGCCGCCGTGCTGCCCAGATCCGCGCGCTCGGCCAGGTACACCGAAGCCATACCCCCTTGGCCGATCAGGCGCAGCAGGCGCCAGGGGCCGACCTGCCGGAGTGCCGGCAGCGTCCCGGCATCGTCGCTCATCACGTCGCGCGCGGCAACGGCGAGGCCACGATCGATGAGTGTGTCTGGCCCGGCGTCGGCGGCGAGCATGGCGTGAAGCTGCGCGGCAAACAGCGCATCACCTTGGGCGTGAGCCGAGATACTCGCGTCGCGTGCGTCAGCCGAAACGGTCAGCGTCTCGTGGAACGCCTGCTGCAGGCGCGACCAGCGTTCGCGCGCCGCAGGGCCTCCCGCCACGTCGGGCTCACCATCGCGCGTCATCGGCTCGCCTGCAGTTCTGCGGCGAGCCAGGCCCGGGCGGCACGCCAGTCGCGCAGGACGGTGGCCTCGGACACCGCCAGGACTTCCGCCGTTTCGGCAACGTCGAGGCCACCAAAGAAGCGGCACTCGATCATCTGCGCCTGACGCGGGCTGAGTGCGGCGAGCGTCTCGAGCGCACCATCGAGCGACAGGAGCTCCGCGCCGGTGTCGGCCACGATGTCGTGGTCGAGGGTCACGAAGACGGCATCCGGACCGCCACGTTTGACCGCGTGGCGACGCCGCGCGAGGTCGACGAGGACCTGCCGCATCGCGCGCGCGGCGATTCGACGGAAGTGCAGCGGTGAGGTGTGCGCGACGGCTGGCGTTGCAGCGAGCCGGACCCACGCTTCGTTCACGAGTGTCGTCGCCGAAACACTGGCGCTGGCGTCGGATCGGCGCACCGAGGCCGCCAGCCGACGGAGTTCCTCGTACGCCAGCGAGAAGACCTCGTCGAGGTGCTTGCGTGCGGCGTCGTTCGAGTCGTGATCCGCGCCAACAGTCAGCGCGGCGCTCTCGTCCTCAGCTGGCGGCATGACGGTTCTCTCCGGTGGACGACGCAATGGGTGATGCGGCGCACTCCGTGCCGAGGACCCAGGACCAACCACCCCTCACGCTACCACCACGCATGGGACCGAAGCAACAGGGCAACCATCCGCCGGCACGAGGATGCGGTCGTGCCGCGCTTGTCCGGTGCGTCCTGCTGACGCTCGTGGTGGCGTGTGGTGCCCCGCCGGCCACCGGCAACGCGGTAACGCTCCCGACCCGTCGCGGTGAGGTCTGGGAGTTGGACAGCGCCGAGACGCGTGCGACGAGCGCGGCGGCCCTGCTCGCGTTCGTGAGCGGCACCCAGACGCTGCTGGTGGATGGTGACGACACGTTTGCCGGCATGCGCGTCACGCAAGGCGGCACGGCGCCTGACGGTGGCCAGCCGCT
>JBBRFQ010000215.1:0-6176 GCA_038224035.1 Gemmatimonadales bacterium | reverse complement strand
TGCCAGCGCTGCGGTCAGACGCGCACCGGATTTGAGAAGGCGCCGATCGGCGTGATGGGCGCCATGGCCGAGCGTCTGGTGGCTGAAATCTGCCAGACATGCTGGGCTGACTGGCTCAAGCAGCAGACCATGTTGATCAACCACTACGGTCTCAATCTCATGGATGCGCAGGCGCGCACGTTTCTCAGTCGCAATCGCGATGGCTTTCTGTTCAAGTCCGGCGACGTCGAGGACGTGGACACGTCGAAGCAGGGCACGATTACCCATTGAGTGAGTTCGCTGGGCTGACGCGACAACGCCCCGGCCATCGCAGATGATCGGAGCGTTGCGTTTCATGCGGTTTTGATGCGGTGCAGACCGCGGTGGTATTCAGCCGTGGCCGGCGATGTAGCGTGCGAACCGACCACACACCGCGCATTTGAGCGTGACATGTGAGTTGGTTGGCGGCGGATACAGCGCAGGTTCTCGCGTGATCTCGCCGGAACAAGACGGGCAACTCAGTGGCAGCGCACTGCGATCGCTCGCAATCAGGTGCAGCGCCTGCGCGGGATTGTAGGTGTTCGGTCTCGGCTTCCGCATTACGCCCCCTCTTCGGGTGTGCGAGGCGTGGTGCGACCCTCGCACCAGCGCGTCGAAGGCAACATAACCATTCTTGGCGCATCTCTCTACTGAAGCAACGCAGAATAACCACCAAAACCGCTATTGCCGGTTGTTCTTCGGTGCCTTCGGTCCGGACCTTCAGGGAGCTGTGACCCTTGCGATTTGCTGCGCCAGCGTCGAGCCTTGGAGTCCTATGCCTGCACGCCGAAAGTCCGAATCAGACTCCGCTTTCCTTACCGCCGATCCGTCTCAGAACGGGATTGTGGCCGATTCCGCCCACCCGCTCGAGGTCAGTGAAGACACCGCCACGGCCCTCAAGCTGTGGGTGGTGCTCTCGCGCGCGCAGGTGGCCGTCAGCGCGCATGTGGCGGCCGATGTGGCCGGCCATGGCCTGACGCTCACCGAGTTCGCCATTCTTGAAGCGCTCTACCACCGTGGCGCGATGCTGTTGGGTGAAGTGCAGCGGCGCATTCTTGTGTCGAGCGGCGGCATCACGTTTCTGGTGGATCGCCTGGTGGCCAAGGGGCTTGTGGAGCGTCAGGACTGCCCGAGTGACCGTCGGGCGCGCTACGCGGCGTTGACTCCGGAGGGAGAAGCGTTGATCGCGCGCATTTTCCCGTCCCACGCGGCCATGATCGAGCGCGCCGTGGGGGCGCTGGATTCCGAGGAGCAGGCGCTGGCCGCCTCGTTGCTGAAGCGATTGGGTCATGGCGCGGCGGCGGCCGAGCTGCCCCGTCCCGTTCCTTTGGCGGAGTAACGCAGCCGGTTCACGGCAGTCACCATGCAGTGGGCCATCGATCCGTCGCACAGCCAGATCACGTTTCCCGTCAAGTACCTTGGCATCTCCACGGTAGGCGGTTCGTTCAAGTCCATCGTCGGTACGATCGACGCGACCGAACTCACGATTGACGGCGTCACCGTCACCATTCACGTGGATTCGCTGTCCACCGGTGATGCGAAGCGCGACGAACACCTGCGCTCGCCGGACTTCTTTGACGTAGTCACGTTCCCCGAGGCTTCATTTGTTTTGGGTAACGCCACACGCCGCGGCGAGGCGCTGTCGGTGCAGGGCGAGCTGACGCTAAGCGGCCTTCAGTTTACGGTGAGAGTCGACGGTGAACAGTTAACGGCGCCCTTCGGCGAGCGAAGACGTCTCACCCCACGTACACCACATCCCCCTCCCCATCAATTCCCACCTCCGACACCAGCCCGCACACGCCACACGTCAGCGCGGCCACCCAATCCACGCGCAACGAATCGCGCAGCGCCTCGCTGCTCGGCTTCACGGCCACTTTGCGATACGAGTACTCCTGACACCCGCTGCACGCGTGCGCACGCGCAATGCGTTCGGCACGTTCCTGCGTGATCGCCATTATTTGTCGCTGCCCTCGTCACGGCGAGCCGGCGATTCGGCACCCGCGCCCAACACGCCGCGCAGGGGATCGGGGAAGCCGAGGGACGGCGAGGGTGCCGGACGCGTCATGCGCTTGGGCGGGGCGCTGCCGGGCGACATGTCGTCGGCCTCGCGCACGCGCAACAACTCGCGCAACCCGCCGAGCGCGCCCATCACACCACTGGCTTCCACCGGCAAGAACACGGTGGACCCCTTGCCGGCCGCCAACTGCGGCAGCGCTTCGAGATAGCGCAGACCCAGCAGATAGGTAGACGCCTGGCCGTCGGGCAACGCCTGCGCGATGCGCGTGATCGCCTGCGCTTCGGCTTCGGCCATGGCCAGACGCGCCTCCGCCAAACCCTGCGCACGCAGAATTGACGCTTCACGTTCACCCTCGGCGCCGCGCACCTGCGCTTCACGACGACCCTCAGCCTCGAGCACCGCCGCGCGCTTGCTGGCTTCCGCGTTGGTCACCGTGGCACGGCGCTCACGTTCGGCGCGCATTTGCAACTCCATGCTCTGCTGAATGTCGCGCGGTGGTTCAATGCTCTGCAGCTCCACACGCGTGACGTCGACACCCCAACCGATCGAGGCTTCTTCAATCACTTCGCGCATGCGCTGATTGATCACGTCGCGGCTCGACAGGGTGCTGTCGAGTTCCATTTCGCCCACGATGTTGCGCAGCGTGGTGCGCGTGAGCGTCTCCAGTGCGTACGGCAGATTGGCCACGGAGTAGGTGGCCTTTTGCGGATCGGCCACGCGGTAGTAGATCACCGCGTCGATGTCGATCGTGACGTTGTCTTTGGTGATCACGGGCTGGCTCGGAAAATTGAGCACCTGCTCGCGCAAGTCGATGCGCGCCGTGACCGACTGCACCACGCGCTTGAGGCCACCGGGATCGGCATCGAAAAAGCGCACTTCAATGGAGCGCGGACGCTCGATGAACGGGATCAAAATGTTGAGCCCCGAGCGCGCGACGCGGTGGAAGCGGCCGAGCCGCTCGACCACCATGACTTCCGCCTGACCAATGATCTTGACGGACGACACGAGCAGGGCGAGGGCAATGAGACCAACGATCAAAAGCGCGAGCACGGCGGAAGCTCCCAGGCAGCGGGTGACAGGCGGGCGCGCAAGCGCGCCACTCCCAGTCAAACTAACGGCCTGCCGTGCTGCTCAGCAGCGGTTGCGCTCCAGCCCCTGGCGCCGGTGCGCTGCCGCGCCGCACACCACGGCAGCGTCACGCCGTTACTTGCCGACCCAGTCCGCCACAAACACGTTGGTCTCACCTTCCGATTTGGCGTTGCGATTGGACGCCCAGATCATCTTGCTGCCGTCGGGGCTGAACATCGGGAAGCCGTCGAACTCGGGGTGCGTGGTGATTTGCGTGAGCCCGGTGCCGTCGAGATTCACGATGTACAGGTTGAAATCGCGGCTGCGCGGATTCGAATGGTTGGACGAAAACAGAATGCGCTTGCCGTCCGGCGTCCACGAGGGACCGAAGTTCGCACCGCCGAGATTGGTGATTTGCGTCTGATTGCTGCCGTCGGCGTTCATCACGAACAGCTCGACTTTGCTCGGACGGATCATGTTGTTAGCCAGCAACTCGTTGTACTGCGCGAGTTCGGCGGAATCCTTGGGGTGATGCGCGCGGTACACGATTTTTGTGCCATCGGGTGACCACCACGGACCGCCGTCATAGCCCGGCGTGTTCGTGAGTTGCTTCACGTTCGTGCCGTCAATGTTCATCGTGTAGATGTCGAGATCACCGTCTTTCGTCGATGTGAAGACCATCGTCTTGCCATCGGGCGAGAGAATGCCTTCGGCGGTGTACACGCCGTAGTTCGTGAGACGCTGCAAGTCGCTACCGTCGGGCTTCGACGTGTAGATATCGAACTTGTCGAGCGGCCACACGTAACCCTTCGATGGATCCGGCTTGACCGGACACGCGGTATCGGCGTGATGCGTGGCGGCGAAAAAGACGCGCGTATCGTTGTTGTAGAAGTAGCCGCAGGTGGTTTTGCCGCCGACCGAGATCTTCGTGAGCTCCGAGCCGTCGGCTCGCATCACATACTGCTGGTCGCAGCTGCGACCGTCGCGGGTGCTCTGGAACGTGATGTACTCGCCGTTCGCGCTCCAATAGGCCTCGGCGTTCTCCCCGCCAAAGGTGAGCTGGCGGACGTTTGAGAAGTACGCCTTCTCTCCCTCCTCGGGCTCCACCAGCACGGCGGGCGATGCGCTCGCCGGTGCCTCGGCGGACAGCGCAGCGGTATCGTCGGCGGCGGGTTTGTCACCGCAGGCGGTCACCAGCAGCGCGGCAAAGGCGCTGACACAAACGCGGGCCGCAGCGCGCGTACGGAGATTTGGATTGACAGGCATGCGGGACGCTAAACAGCGCACGCAAGCCCGACAATCCGTAGGATCACGGAGGCACCGGATACGCGGTCGCGGTGGAGACGGGACGGCGTGTCTGCACGCCACAGATGCACCAAAGGCCCGCCGCCAGGAGGCAACGGGCCCTTGAGCGTGCCAAACCTGGTGGAGCTACTCGTTGCTACCGCGATTGGCCGTACCGCGGCTCGGACGCGCTGCTTCCGCCTTGGCGGCCACGAACAGCTCCGCCTGTGTATTGCCCTTGCGCAGCAACTCCATGGCCTTGCGCAGCTGGTTGTCGTCCTTGATTTCGCGGCGCTTGGCCAACGTATCGCCAAAGGCGGTGCGGGCAATGCGCTGCTCGAGGTAGCGGTCGGCCTCGCGGCGTCCCGCGTCCCAGGTCGAGCGGTCGATCTTCACGCCGGCCGTGTCCAGGCGCGTGTAGTACGACTCGACCCACTCCGGCTTCAGGGTAAAGTTGGGCTGCACCTGGCCCTTGAGCTCGATCGCCATCTCGCCCACCACGCTGAAGACCGCGCCCATTTTGGGCAGCAGGAGGCGGCGCATGGTTTGTTCAGCCGTCGTGATCGTATCCGGCACGACCATAACGTCCGGCGTGATGCCGCCGCCGCCGTACACGATCCGGCCGCCGGTGGACTTGTATTCCGGACGGTCGTGGCGCGACGTATCGGTCACGACGGTATCGGAGATTGGGTCGAGCAGGATGGCGTCACCCATGCGGCGGTCTTTCTGAATGGACCGGCCGCTGGGCGTGTACCATTTGCCCGTCGTGATCTTGAGCGCGTAGCCACCGTCGAGTGGGTAGAGCGACTGCACGAGCCCCTTGCCGAACGACGTGGTGCCGATCACGAGGGCGCGATCGTAGTCCTGCAGTGCACCGGCGACGATTTCGGATGCCGAGGCGGAGCCGCCGTCGGTGAGTACGACAAGCGGAATGTCGCCCGCGATGGGCTGCTGCTCCGAGACGAACTTCTGCATGTCGCCGCGTCCGCGCACGCTCGCCACTTCCTTGCCCGCGGGCAGGAAGAGGTTGGTGGTGGAGATGGCCTGATCGAGAATGCCGCCCGGGTTGTTGCGCACGTCGAGTACGATGCCCTTGGCGCCGCGCTCGATGAGCGAGCGCACGTGCTGCGCGACATCGGCGGTAGTGTTCTCGCTGAAGCGCTCGATCGGGATGTAGCCGGTGCGCTCGTCGAGCATGAGCGAGTAGCGCACGGCCGGCACCTTCACTTCGGCGCGCCGGAAATTCATGGTGATAGGCTCCGGAACGCCGGGGCGTCCGAAGGAAACCCGCACCTGCGTGCCCGGCACGCCGAGCAACTTGTTCTGCACCTGCTGTGTGGTCCACTTGCGGGCGGGGAAGGTGTCGATTTGCAGAATGCGATCGCCTTCCATGACCCCACCGCGTTCGGCCGGCGTCTCGGAGAACACCTTGCCCACGGTGACATAGTCGCCGATGGGGGTGATTTCCATGCCCAGACCGGCGTAGCGACCGTTGGTATTGCGCGTGAACTCTTCCATCTGCTTGGGCGAGAACAGCTCGGTGTACGGATCGCCGAGTTCCTTCACGAGACCGCGGGCGGCCTTCTCGTAGAGTGCGTTGGCATCGAGCGTGTCGACGTAACGCATGTGCACGAAGGTGAGCACCTGATCGAGCAGCTGGGCGCCGCCTCGCACATCGCGCGCCTGCAGGGCAAAGCCGCCCGCGAGCACGGGGACCACGAGAAAGCCCGCCACCAAGGCGGTTTTGCGGAAGCGGGTCATGCGGCGCCTCGAATCGGATGGAAGTTCG
>JBBRFQ010000214.1:0-6204 GCA_038224035.1 Gemmatimonadales bacterium | reverse complement strand
GAAGCCGATGTTCGGCAGGAAGCTCAGCAGGAACGACAATACACCCCACAACAGCGCGAGGTCTACGCCAAGCGCCCACAGGAGGACTGTGTTCAACACGGCGGCGATCAGGCCGAACACGGTGTTGAGCACGATGTAGCTGCGCATGCTGGTGACGAAGCGGTCGAGCCCATCGGCAGCTGCGTCTGCGTCACCCGTCGCCGGACGTTTGGTCATCGCGTCGAAGAGCTTTTGTGGATAGCGAACGGCTTCGATCATCATGAATGCCATGATGAGCACAAGCAAACTGAAGGCACCCGCCATACTGGTGACGCCTCCCACCACCTGCAGCACGCGCGAGACGATCGCGCCCGGCTGCAGGGCATCGGTCGAGAGAATGCGCGAACTGTCGATCGGCAGCCGATTCAGCAACTGTACAACCTGCTCGCGCAACTCGCCCACCCTCGATTGATACTCCGGGAGTTTATCCTGCAGTTGCAGCGCTGAAGACCAGACCAGCAGGATCAGCAGTCCTATCACGACGACGCCGATCAGAATACCGGTAAGCGCTGCCAACGTGGGATGCCACCCGCGTCGCCTGAGCCATTGTGAGCCCGGACTCCACGCGATCGTGATGAGCAGCGCGATCAGCACGGGACCGATCACTGGTGCGGCGACGCGCATGCCCGCGAGCACCGCCACACCGCTCGCACTCAGAAGCAGCAGCCGACCGAATGGTGTGAGCATGGCTCCAGCCATCACAACCTGTCGAGTAGAGGGAAGCGGAACGAACGGTGTACAGCACTCTACTCCCGGTTTCGCCACAGCGACAGCTTTCGGCGGCTCACGTTGAGGGAAGGCTCGGTCGGCTGCAGACTTCGACGGTTATTCGCGCGCATCTCGCGGTTCCGATCCGTGCTCTACCGGTGACAAATGTTACGCAAGCCATACGGCACTTCGTGCACGCCGCGTCTTCGTGACTAAATACACACTTCGTCAAGCTGTTGCACGCCGGGCACCCCTTCGCTCACGCAGGGAACAGCCCGGTGCTGAGGTACCGGTCGCCACGGTCGCACACGATGAACACGATGGTCGCATCCGTCAGCTCTTGGGCGACGCGCAACGCGATGACAAGTGCGCCCGCGGCGCTTGGACCCGTGAGCACGCCTTCTTCGGCGGCCATGCGCCGCGCCATGGACTCCGCCTCGGCCTGCGACACGGTCTCGATGCGGTCTACACGATCGGCATGATAGATGCGCGGCTGATACGCCGGTGACCACTTGCGAATGCCAGCGATTTGCGAGCCTTCCGCCGGTTGTGCACCAACAATCGTGACGCGTGGGTTCTGTTCGCGGAGAAACTGTCCGGCGCCCATGATAGTCCCCGTCGTGCCCATTGCGCTCACGAAGTGTGTCACACCGCCCGCGGTGTCGCGCCAGATCTCCGGTCCCGTGGTCTCGTAATGCGCGCGCGGATTATCGGAGTTGGCAAACTGATCGAGTACGTGTCCATCACCGCGTGCGTGCATCGACGCCGCGAGATCACGCGCGTACTCCATGCCGCCCTGCGCGGCCGGTGTGAGGATCAACTCGGCGCCGTATGCGGTCATCGACGCGCGCCGTTCAGTGCTCAGGTTGTCTGGCATGATGAGCGTCATGCGATAGCCGGTCATCGCCGCGATCATCGCCAGTGCGATGCCGGTGTTTCCGCTCGTCGCCTCGATGAGCCGATCGCCGGGTTTGATCTCGCCACGCGCCTCCGCTCCGCGAATCATGGACAGTACCGGACGATCCTTGACCGAACCGCCGGGATTGTTGCCCTCGAGTTTCCCGAGGATCACCGTACCCCGGGCGTCGAGCTCCGGGCCGGGAATGCGTCGCAGCCGGACCAGCGGTGTGTTGCCGATGGTGTGATCGATCGAAGTGTAGGGCATGGTGTCAGCGTCGGTCCGTGCAGCGAGGGGCTATGGCAATGCAGATAGAACGCTGCGTGATGGGCCGAAGTTGCCGCGGGCGTGGGCAGCGCTCAGACTCGCAGCGACCCGCGAAAGCCTCTGGCCGCGTAGTACGACGGCGCGCCGTTGTGGTACACGAATACCTTGCCGTAACGACGATCACAGAAGAGAGCGCCACCGAGCTTTCGTACGTCAGTCGGCGTGCGGATCCAACTCGATGTTTTAGTATCAAACTCGCCAAGCGTTTGCAGTGCGCGGTACTGCTCCTCCGTGAGCAGGTTGATACCCATATCTGCAGCCATTTCGACAGCGCTATGAGCCGGTTTGTTCTCTTTCCGGGAGTCAAGCGCCTCGCGGTCGTAACACACGCTTCGGCGGCCCGCCGGGCTTTCGCCGGAACAATCACAAAGGGTGTATTCGCCGGTCGCTGCGTCGTAGCCGATGACGTCCGGCTCGCCGCCTGTTGACTCCATCTCGCTGAGCGATTGTAGCGCAGCGCCACTCTCCTCGAGTCTCGCCTGCACATCAGCCCAAACAACGCGGTGGTGTCGGTGCAGGTGCTTCTCGAATCGTGCTTTGAGCGTGCGAAGCAGAGCGTCGCGTTGTGGTGGTTTCATGGAACTCAGCGAGTTTCAACGTTGGAACAGACGAAGGTGCGATGCGGGCGTCCGGCACCGCGCGGCGAGTCGTCCAGTCGCTTCGTTCAGATCGATGTCCCCGACGAGCAGTCCTTCGACGCCGTACGGCTGATAACAGTGCAACGTTCCATCAGGACGCGCTATCGCCGACGTCGTGCCGGACCCTTCACTCGCGCAGTTCACCGAGGCGAAGTAGCACGTATTCTCCGCTGCGCGACAGAGCATCGCCTTTTCGTGAAACGTGTTGGCAGGATCCGCAAACGTCGTGGGACGGTAACTGCCGGGCTCGGCAATGTGTGCGTGCGGGTGAAATACAACCTGCGCGCCGCGTCGCACCGCCCACCGCACGGTCTCCGGATATCGCCATCCTTCATGGCAGATGACCACGCCGAACGTGAGCGGTCCGGCCGTAAACACGCGCCGTGCAGCGGCGAAGGCGGGATAGATCGGTTCCTCCGACGGATCAAGCTGGCCCTTGTCTTGCCATCCCGCGATGCTGCCGTCGGCGTTGATCACACACGCCGTGATCTGCAGGCCTCGCTCGGTAATACGCTCCGTGCCGAGAATGACGGTGACACCGGCCGCCTGTGCTGCATCCGCGACTTCGGCCAGGCCGCGCGCAAGGAACACGGCATCTGGCGCGGCAGCGACAGTGTTCGGCCAACGGTAACCCGGCACGTAACACTCGGGAAAGCAGACGACGAGCGCTCCTTGCTGACCCGCCTCGGCGACTGCCGCGCACGCGAGGCGTACGGACTCTTCGCGCGTGGTCGGCACGCGAAGATTGGCCAGGGCGATTCTGACTGTACTCATGACGGAACACTCCAGTCGCGGCACGTTATACGGGTAGGGAGATGTGGCAACATCGGATAATATGCGCGGCGTCTACGTGAGGTAACGTAGCGACCTCGGCCGCGGGTCGGCGTACTGTGCAATCTGACGGTGCCGCAGCCGGGTTCTTCGGGTTGATTTTCACACCGGTGGGTGCGTTCACGCCTGTGCTCAGCGGCCGGCCGAACGCCCCGGCACGGAGCACCGGCGTGCAGCTCCGCGTGTCGCGCTGGCAGTTCGACGGGGATGATGACGAGACCACGAATATCGGCGCGGGCGTGGTGTTTAAAAGGGGTTGGTCTGGTGTTCGCGCAGTGAGGATATCGCCACCAATCCGATTCTCGCTCAAGCGCGCGTCGAGCGATGGACTGCGGTAGAATCTCATAGCCTACGCGCACGACTGACCGAGGCACGTAAGCGCTTGTCCACGGCGTTGACGGATTTTCGTCAGCGCTTGAGCAACGCACCGTAGGGCGAAACTCCCTGCGCATTTGCCGGACGCGGAATGCCAAGCCAGTCTGCGGTGATGAGCGCGGCATCACTGCTGCGCACGGGCCCGACACGATGCGGCGACACGCCACTGCTCCATAAACACAGGACCGTATGCATTTCCGGACTGGTGGACGGGTAACCGTGTGTCGATCCGGGACGCGACAGTTCCGAACTCACAGGATCAGCCAGTCCGGCGTTCCAGGTGTAGCCACGCGCTACATCGTAGTACAAGTCGCCGCCCGCTGGTCCGCCGAGTCCGAGGGTGTCCGCATCTGGTGCGTCGGCGCGCCACGTTTGCAGCACGATGCGTGCACCGTCGGGGGAACGCGCCTGTTGCAGTGCGCGCTCGGCCGCGTTCAGCACGGCTTCTTCTTCGGCGGGCGACACAATGCCATCTTTCCACGCCGTGCGGTTGATCATCACGTAGTAGCCGTTTGGTGAGTACGCTTTGGTGCGCGACAGATCTACGCGTCCCGCCGTGTCGAGCGCGAGCAAGCCGGCCGCACGTAGCGCAACGTTGGGACGGAAACCGCGCCAGAACGTGCGCATACCGTGATCGCCTGACACAATCAACGCCGCGGCGGAATCGTCCGCCACGAGTGCGTACAGTGCACGCAGTCGGCGATCGGCCAGCGACCAGGCGCGCGCGCGGTACTCCGCCAAGCGCGTGCCGACTCGAGCGTTGTAAAGCGGCGTCGCGGCGTCAACGTGGCCGTACCACTCATGATCCACTTCATCAATGAGCGGGAAGTAGTCGAGCAGCAACTGCGCACGGCGAGTTCGCCACATCCATTCGCTGCCGCGCATGTACTGCCGCGTCACATGCTCCAACGATTCGAGATAGCGCAGCTCCGCATGGCCATCTCCGCCGGACATGAGCGTGGGTCCGAAGCGACCGCTGCGATACACCGACAGCGCCGCGTTCCCGTACCAACCCCCGATGGCTTGCTGATACACTCGCACATCGCCTCCGTGGTTTCCCTCCACCACGCGCAGTTCCGGAATGAGCAACTCAAAGGTTGACGCGTCGTCGGCCAGTGCGAACAGACGGCCGGTGAGCGGCACGAGACCACGCGCGGTCTCCACCAGCACGGCCTCGGGAAAGTGGCGCGCCAGCTCACGCGTGGTGCCGGGCGCGGAGGTTTCGACCGGAGCGGCAATCACGACAACACCAGACGCGACATCGCGCTGAGCCGCCAAGATCACGCGATCGTACACTCGCTGGCCATAGAATACGCCGAACAGCGAATCGGCGCCCGCCACCCAGCGGATTTCCATTGGTAGCACACCGCTGCGCAGTGACGCCAGCCCGCGCCACTGCGCCGCAGCACGCGGTGTGACCTCACGTTCGGTGAGCAGCCACGATGGTGCAACCGACACGTTGTAGCCGTTCATGACAAGCAGCTCGTTCATGCGCAGCGTACGCGACGCGTCGGCGCGCGCGGCATCGAGCGATGCACGGTCCGAGTCGTTGTCGCCGTCCACGTACGGATACCCAGGCGCGTTGGGCGCCTGCGTCACGTGATGTCCGGCCACCCGCCGTCCGGCGCGTGCCGCGGTGATCCAGATCGGCTCGGCGCGCAGCGCGTCGACGAAGTAGCCCGACACCTGCGATGTGAGCGAGTTGCTGTGACGCGGTAGCTTTGGCTGCGAGTTCGCCGAAATGCCATTCACATTGCCGTACGAACCGGTCCAGAGCGCGGCGTGTCCCGGGGCGGTGACGCTCGGAAACGCCGGCCTCGCTGACGCCGCGCACGCCGCGTTGTCGAACATCGCGTGAAATGTGGGGATCGCTTCGGCTGGGACCGTTTCCAACGCCCGGCGCTCGTTGAGCGCGTCAAACGAGACGAGGATGGCGCGTCGCGTTGACGTTGTGGCATCGCCGCCTATGGGTTGTGCGGCCGACGAGGTCGCGGTTGGTGGAGCCGGCGGTTGAGACGCGGGCGCGCACGCGGCCAGCAGCACGGGGGCAACCACAACGGCGCTGAGAGATAAACGCGCGATCGACTTTCGGGTGGATTGAACTGGCATGGCAGACACGGGAAAGGGGCGTCCGGGGGAGGCGAAGCCATTGTCGACGGGCTGTTCGGCATGCGATGCGCACGCCTCCGGACAGCAGTATTGATCGGAGCGTTCACACTTTCAGCTGGCTGGTCATGTGTTTGAGACGTGCGCGAAGGCCGACGCGTCGGGAGCCGCGGTCCGTGCACTCACTGGTCGCGCCGCGAATGACCGCTCATATTGCATCGAGATCGCTTCGAAATGCGTGTCCGTCAAGCCCGATCCCGTTTTTCGCGGAGGAACTTGCAC
>JBBRFQ010000213.1:0-6215 GCA_038224035.1 Gemmatimonadales bacterium | reverse complement strand
CCTCGCGTTCGTCGCATCAACGTTGGCGATGTACGGCTGCGTGGTTCGGCGGTGAGCGCGGTTGACGGGAAGCCGCTCGCCGATGCGCAGGTGTTTTTTGCGAACGGCCCGCAGGTACGTGCCGACGCACGTGGGGAATGGGCATTTGCCGACGCGCCCGGTGGCACACGACTGCTGGAGATCCGCGCCGTTGGCTTCTATCCCGAGCGACGCACGGTGAATGTGGTGGACGGTGCCGCGCCGGTGCGGGTGGCGCTCAAGACGTACAAGTCGGTGATCGATACGCTCAAGGTGGTCGCGCAGTACGACCGGTTCAGCAATCTCGATGGGTTTCGCGAACGCAGCCGCCGAGGACTGGGCCGATTCCTGACGGCCTCGGACATCGCGAAGCGTTCACCGACGGTCACCACCGACCTGTTCATGATGGTGCCGGGTCTTTCTGTCGATGGTGTGGCCGGCATTGATCGCACAGTGAAGATGAAGGGGATCTTTACCGACACCTGTGATCCGGCCGTGTATCTGAACGGCTCGTTGATGGTGGGGGTGAGCGCGTCGGACATCGATTTGCTGGTGCCGGCGAAGAATATTCAGGGTATCGAGGTGTACTCGCAGTCGCAGGCGCCACCGCAGTTTGTGCCTGGCCTCAGCGAATGCGGCAGTATCGTATTCTGGACTCGCTAGCGAGACGTGAACGCGCGCAAAAAGGCCCCGGCGATGATTCGCCGGGGCCCTTTTTGCAACCGTGCGTCTGACTATCGATTGATCGTGTTATCGAGGAACGGACGAGTGACCGCAGTGGTTGACGTCACCGTGATGTCGCCGCGTGCCCCGACCGTGTAAATGCGTCCGGCCACGAATGACACACCGGTGCGAAGAATCACGTTGGTGGCGGAGCCGGTCGTGCGCGTGGCCACGCTATACACGCCGTTAGGCACTGCTACAAATGCGCTGCCCGACTTGTAGGCAACCGGCCCTCCAACGGCAACTTCTGCAGTCACGGGCGTGGTCCCCGTGATATAAAGTGTCATTGGCGAGGAGTTCGCAATCGCGTTCACGAACCGAACTTGGGCCGTACTGAAGTTGTCCTGATCCACGTACGGATCCTCAATTAAGAAACCTTCGATGGTCTTGGACGTGGTGTTGTAGAAGCCGCTCTGGTAGAACGAGTATGATTTTCCGTTCTCCAGCGTGGCGGACAGCGACGAGATCGGCAGGTCCTTGTCGACGGCGGCCGCGATGCGCCCCGAGAACGTGTACTGCCCAGGTTCGATCGCCGAGTACAGTCCACCCGCTCCCACAGCGCCGTAGGCGACACCGAGGACGGATTCCGCGCCAGACGTCGAGCTGATTGCCGTGACTTTGGTGTCGTTCGCGTAGAAGTTCACCGGCGGCGCGTTCACGCCGAAGTTAAAAAACTTGATGCGCGCGCCGGGCAGCGCGCCGGTAATGTCCTGCACGGCGTTTTTCTCACAGGCCGTCAGCGAGACGGCGCACAGGAGCAGCGCCAGAGATCTATGAAGTTTCATTGATGGTTACGGTTGAGTGATCCAGATCGGCTTGGTGTGGTAGTCGAGCGCACGTGCGCCGATGGCTTCCAGCCCCGGTATGTTCCAGACGTACTCGGAGTTGAACCGCGGTCGAATGCGCTGCACGATCTTTCCGCTGTTGTCGGGGAACAGGTTAATGGGCAGTGTAAAGCCCGGGAACACCTGTTTGCCGCTGGCCGGATCGATGTCGGTGTAGTTGTAGCGACGCATATCCATCCACAACTCGTTGTGCCCCCATCCCCACTGCGCGATGTACTTCTGCGACATGATGTGCGTGAGGGTGAGATCGTTCGGGCTCACCGGGATAACTGCTGGATTCGCCAGAAACGCGGCCTTCTCGGCGGCCGTGATGAAAGTCACCGCCTGCGCGTCGTCGGTATTGCGCGCATTCACGAAGTCGATGTGAGACGAGATCCCGTTGATATAGGCCAAACGAGCGGTGGCCTTGTCGTTGGCGCGGTACGCGGCCTCAGCTTTCACAAACTGCAGCTGCGCGTACGTCATCACCGGCAGCTTCGCCTTATCCGCGAACAGGTAACGTCCGGGCAAGCCAAGTCCGCCCGCTCCCGGATAACCCTGCAGGTTGTTCGGCTGCGACGCCGTCGGCAAGCCACCGAACCCGATCACGTTCGGATCGAGCCCACGATACAGTCCATCCGGAGCTGGTGACAGCATGCGGCTCATTCTTGGATCGACCGCGCCAGCGAACTCGGTGCCGTTCATCAGTCCGAGCACAAAGCGAGTCTGACGGTAGGCATTCATGTTGTTGCGCGTGCGGCCCCAGAAATTGCGGTCGTTATTGTTGGTGCCGGGGAACCCGGCAAGTGCGTCGTCGGCATTACTCGCCAGAGAGCTGTTCACCGCGGCGATGACCGCCGCCGGATTGTACGACGACTTATTGGAAAAGTGGTTCAGCGAGAGTGCCCTCAGCCCGTAGGCAAACTTGAGCCACTTGGTGCGGTCGCCCTGATAGAAGTTGTCGGTACGACCGAGATAGACTTGATCCACGGCGCCATCGGTGCGCTGCAGCAGGGTGATGGCCGAGTCGAGCAGTACCGCGATTTCCTGATACGCGAACTCCTGCGAGTCGTAGTTGAAGCTGAACTTGGTCTGATCGATTGCTTCCTTGATGATGATCTCGCCGTGCAGATCCGTCAGCACCATCCATCCCCAGGCCTTTATGGCATAACCAACGCCAAGCAAGTCCCAGCGCTCTTCGGCGCCGGCGATGCGCATCATGTCCACGAGATTTTGCCCGTGGCTCCAGTACACGTCGCGCCACTGCTGCGCACCGTTGTCACTGGACGGATCGTAGCCCATGCGGTCCCAGGTGCTGAGCGATCCGCCGGCGATGAACCACTGCTGCGTGTAACGGCCGACAAAGCGTCCATCGAACTGCGGAGATGTGCCCATCCAGTAGAGCAAGGGTGGCAGATACAGATTGGCCGAGACTTCCTGTGGCGCGTTGGGGTTGATGTTGACGTTGAGGAAGTCGTCGCAGCTGGCGGTGAAGGCCAGAGCGCCGGCCAGCAGCACTCCAGTGAGTGTTTTCATGGGCTTTGATGTAGGCGGTGTCATGCGCATCGCGCGGGGCGCGGCGCGTTCTGAGAGGGATCGCATGGTCAGTACGCCACCTTGAAGCCGAACGCGAAACCGCGCGGCATCGGGAAGTTTCCGTAGTCAATGCCCGCGGCGCCGGACCCGCCAACGGCGGCCGTGTTGCCGTTCACGATCGGGTCCAGCCCCGAATAGTTGGTGAAGAGCAGCAGGTCGGTGCCGGTGACGAACACACTGGCGTCGCGGCCGCCGACCAGCCGGCCCGGAAGCGTCATGCGCATGGTCACATCGCGCAGTCGCACCCAGTTGATGTCCTTCTCGATGAACAGCTCTTCACTGATGTTGGTGTAGAACGAGTTCTGCACGGAGGGGATGACCACAATCGTGTTGCGTGTGGGATTGGCAGTGTTTTCCTTGCCATCACGAAGCACGCCATCGATCACGCGCGGTACGTCGCGATCCAGCGTGCGCTCGCTGAGTCCACGCGCCGTGAGGAACTGCTCGGTGGCGTTGAACACATCGCCGCCGCGGCGGAGATCGATCAGGAAGTTGAGGGAGAGCCGCTTGTAGCGGAACGTGTTGGTGATGCCCACCGTGAAATCGGGCTGGCGATCGTAACCGGCGTCAATGAACGACGTGGAGCGGATCGGCAGGCCGGAGGTGGGATCGATCAACAACTCCCGTCGCCCCGGCACCGTATCCCGCAAATAGAACAGACCGGTCATTGAACGGGTGGAGAGATTCGGCGCGGTGCCGTTGCGCACGTTGCCGAACAGCCAGGTGTCGGACACATACGACTCCGGGAGCTCATTGGGTAGCGCGAGCACACGGCCACGGGACCGATCGAAGTTGGCCAGCACGTCCCATGAGAAGTTGTTCCTGAGCAGCGGCGTCATGCGCGCGGTGATCTCGAGTCCTTCGTTCCGGGTGACGGCGCCATTCAGGTTGAAGAGAATGAAACCGGTGGCGTAGCTGCCGCGGATGTCATTGACGATCTGATCCTTCGTCTGCTTGCGATAGCCCGTGATGTCGAGGCCGAGCCGGTCCTGGAAGAACCCGAGCTCGGTACCGAACTCATACGACCGGGCGAACTCCGGCTTGAGATTGATGTTCGGGCCGGTGAAGCCGTAGCCGTAGCCGCCGAACGATGTGGTCTTGAACTCAAGCGACGGTCGGAACGCGTACGGACGGGCGTCGCGGCCCACTTCCGCATAGCCCGCGCGCAGTTTGCCGGTCATGAAGTTGCCGAGCGACGGAATGGCGTCGGTGAAGATGAACGACGAATTGATGGACGGATAGAAGAACGAGTTCCGCTCCTGCGGAATCGTGGACGTCCAGTCATTGCGGCCCGTCACCTGGACGAACAGGTAGTCACGGTAGTTCGCCGAGATGCTACCAAAGGCGCTGACCAACCGGCGCTGCGAGAGCACGGTGCGGTTCTGCCGCAGGTTCGTGTTGTTGATCGAGACGAAGTTCGGATCGAGGAAATCCTGTCCGGCCAGACCGTTGGTCTGCGAGCGCGAATCGTTGATCGCGTTGCCCACCATCGCCGTCAGCGAGAGGTTCTTTGTGACGTTGAACTGATTGATGTTGAACAGATTCTGCACGTTGATGTTGCGCGTGACGTCAGTGGCAACATCGAGGATACCGTTGTTCGTGATGCCGTACACGCTCTCCGGATGCCGGAGGATCAGGTTCTCGTTGGTGTAGCCGTCAGAGCCGATGTTCGAACGGAAGTTGCCCCACGAGAACGGTGTGACGATCAAGCCCACGTTGGCGATCAACCGGTTGTTGTCGGAGTTGATGCGATTGCGGAGAACATTGAAGTACGGGTTGTCCGTTTCGCCGGAGGCCGCCAGCAGCGTGATGCGTCGGCGGTTGCCGGCCGGCGTCAGAAACTCGGACGCGTTGTCAGTCTGCGGCCAGAGCAGCAAGCCAATGAGCGGACCGTTGGCGCCCTTGTACGCCTGCTCATTGCCCGCCTGCGAATACTGCAGCGACACATCGGAGCGCAGCCAGCTCGTGACCTGCGCACCAGACGAGCCGGTGAGTGTGATGCGATTGTATTCCGAGCCGGGCACCACGCCTTCCTGGCGGTTCGCGGCGGCCGAAACGCGGTAGTTGATGCGGTTGTCCGCGGAGGCACCGCTGAAGGCCAGATTGTGCGCCTGCGTGAACGCCGTCTGGAAAAAGCCGTCCACATTATTGAAGAATGGTGTGCCGGCTGCGTACGGTTGCCCAAAATACGAAAATGAGCCGATCTCGCCGCCGTCGACCGTGGTGGGTCCGTACGTCCGCTGCATCACGGGCTGTGCGCGCGTGTTGTCGAGACGGAAGTTGGTGCTGTACTCGAGGCCGCTCGTGCCAGCCTTGCCACGCTTGGTGGTGATCACGATCGCGCCGTTCGCGGCATCAATGCCGTAGAGCGCCGAGGCTTCCGGGCCCTTGAGCACGACCATCGTCTCGATGTCTTCCGGATTGATGTCAGCGGCGCGGTTGGTGAAGTCAACGCCCCGGTTGTTGAAGGCGTTCACCGAGCCCGGCGCATCAGACGCGAGCACGTTGGTGTTCAGCGTCTTGTTGTCCATCGGCAGACCGTCGATCACCATGAGCGGCTGATTGCTGCTGCTGATGGAGCTGACGCCGCGAATCGTGATCGAGGTGGAAGCGCCCGGCACGCCGGAGGTGCTCACCACTTCCACACCGGCGACTCGACCCTGCAGGCCGTTGATGAAGTTCTCGCGTCCGGTCTGCGCGAGATCCGCACCCAGGACCGTCTGCTGCGCGGTGCCGATACTGCGCTGGCGCGCTGTCTGCCCAAGTGCCGTCACCACCACCGCATTGAGGTCGGTGGCCGTCTTGTCCATCTGAACGCCGATCACGTTCGCGGCACCGACCAGGCGTTCCCGCGGCACGTACCCGATCAGGCGGAACTGCAGCGTCTGCCCGACGTCCACGTTGATCGAGTAGTCGCCACTGTTGTTCGTCTGCGTGCCCTGCGCCGTGCCCTTGATCACGACGGAGACGCCGGAGAGGGGAACACTGCCATCGCGTGTCACTTTGCCAGTCACGGTTTTCTGTTGCGCGTGCGCGGGCACTGCGAACAGCAGC
>JBBRFQ010000212.1:0-6220 GCA_038224035.1 Gemmatimonadales bacterium | reverse complement strand
GCGTAGCGAGGGAGTGGCGGTTGACTGTCAACGGTCAACTGTGAACGGTTTACGGTCAACGGCAACTCCCTCGCTACGCACGTCGCCCGTACCGTCGGGATCGCGCGTTCAGTTTACGGTGAGGGTTGACGGTGCACGGTTTCTGGTTTGCGCCGTGTGCTGTCGACACCGCACCAAAACCGTTCACCAACCGGTGCTTTGGTCCCGAGCCAACCCGGAACCCCACCACCGTGCACCCGAACCGTCAACTACCGGCGCCACGGCGGCGGTACGCGAGAAGTGCGTAGCGAGGGAGTGGCGGTTGACTGTCAACGGTCAACTGTGAACGGTTTACGGTCAACAGCAACTCCCTCGCTACGCACGTCGCCCGTACCGTCTGGATCGCGCCTTCGGTTTACGGTGAGGGTTGACGGTTGACGGTTTCTGGTTCGCTCCGTGTGCTGTCGACACCGCACCAAAACCGTTCACCAACCGGTGCATTGGTTCCGGTGCAAACCGGAGACTGTCAACCGTGGACCCGAACCGTGAACTAAAGGCGCGACGGCGGCGGTACGCGAGAAGTGCGTAGCGAGGGAGTGGCGGTTGACTGTCAACGGTCAACTGTGAACGGTTTACGGTCAACGGCAACTCCCTCGCTACGCACGTCGCCCGTACCGTCTGGATCGCGCCTTCAGTTTACGGTGAGGGTTGACGGTGCACGGTTCCTGGTTTGCGCCGAGCGGTGCTGACAGGGTACCGGGACCGTTCACCAATCGGTGCATCGGTTCCGATGCAAACCAGAGACTGTAAACTGTCGACCCGAACCGTGAACTAAAGGCGCGACGGCGGCGGTACGCGAGAAGTGCGTAGCGAGGGAGTTGCGGTCGACCGTCAACCACCCACCAGCCGCCGCACTCCCTCCACCTGCCCCCGCAACCTCGCCACGTACGCACTCTCCCCGCGCAGCTCCTCAACTTGCACTCCCCCGCGCGCCAGGGCGCTGTGCACCATGCGATGCGCGTCGAGTGCCATCGCGACATGCGTCACGCGCCGATCCTCGCGATCCGAAAAGAAAATCAGATCCGCCGCACGAAGCGCGCCATCGGCCAGCGACGACACGGCGATCTCCTCCCCTTCCATTGCCTGCTGCCACGCATCGCGCGGCAAGTGCACATCGTGCAGCGCCGCAATCGCCTGCACGAAGCCCGAGCAGTCGCAGCCCCAAGGCGTCACCCCGCCCCACAAATAGCTCGCGCCGACGAAGTGCGTCTCGGCCGACGCAGCGATCGCCGCCGGCTCGGGCGGAAACTGCCTCGCGCGTTCATCGTCGTCGTACGCCTCGCCCGACAACAGCATCGCGTCCGGCGAGACCAGCGCACCGAACGGCAACCCGCGCACGCGACCGTCGACCTCGCGCACCGTCGCGCCGGTTGTCATCGGCCAGTCACCTTCGTCACCGCGCGCGGATTCCAGATATCCGCTGTGCACCCAGCCTTCGTACCCATCGGTTCCGCGCACGCGCCACCAGTCGCTCTCGCGTTCAAGCAACGACACGACATGGCCCGCTGTACACTGCGACGTCAGCGAGGACGCAATGCGCGCGGCCGACAGCATGGGCGCGATCGCCGCACGCACGCGCGCGGTCGCGCCAATCTCAAGCGGCGTCATCGAAGTGGGCATCACAACACACCTGCGTCAGGAGTGGAATCACCAAGTCCGGGAAACCCATCACGTCCACGTGCCAAACGGACACCGCGCTCAATCGCACGCTCGAGCGCGGCGATGGCCAACGCTTCCACGACAGGCAGCGGCGCTGACTCGCCGGTCGACGGACCGATCACGAAGACCACATCACCATCGAACGCGCTGGCCGACGGCGTGATTCGGGTGCGCAGCGCGGTGGTCGCGGCGTCGGCCACCTGTGAAAGTTGCAGTTTGGTGAGACACGCGCTGACGGCCACGCAAGCAATCGTCGTGTGCTCACGCGCGATCGGGAATCGTGACAGCACCACACCCTCCTGCATGCGCGCCGCCACATCAACGAATCCAACACTGTCAGTGCGCGCGCCGGCAATGATGCGGCCACTCGCATCGCGCACGTCACCGAACGCGTTCACCGCGGCAATGGCCGCAACGAGCTGGTCCGATCCGGCCGCAACACCCACACCGATGCCGCCTTTCATCGCGTGCGTCACGCCTGCTCCCTTACCCACAAGTGCACCGGTGCCCGCTCCCACACTGCCCTCGGCGACATCGCGCGAGGACGCATTGGTGCACGCGCTGTAGGCCATGTCCGCGGTCGGACGCGCGTCGAACCGACCGAGCGGCTCGAGATCAAACAGACTGGCCGCCGGCACGATCGGCACGACACCCTGCGCGACCGGGAAGCCACGCTGACGTTCTTCCATCCATCGCATCACACCGGCTGCTGCATCCAGTCCGTACGCCGAACCACCCGTCAGCAGCACCGCGTCGGTGCGATCGACCAGATGGGACGGGTCACACGTCGCCAGTTCGCGCGTCGCACTGGCTCGGCCGAGCAGCGCTACACCGCATCGGAAAGCACGATGCGCACCCAGAATGACGGTGCAGCCCGTCGCGCCGTCCTGATCGGTAGCGTGGCCGACCTTCAAGCCCAGGGTTTCCCACGGAAAGTCCGGTGTCGTCATGGCCGAACAATCGCGTTCGTACACGCCGACTGGAAGTGCCCCACCTCCTGTTGGCGTGGCGGTCAGCTCACTCGGCGCCGAGCTCTTCGTCCCGCTCGAAGCGCATGATGCCAAGCCCACCCACAATCTCTCCGTGCTCGAACATCGGCGACGAAATCAGCGAGCCGATCTTGATGCGTCCATCGGCGGCCGGATATCGAACGCGTACTTGCAACCGCTCGCCGACGAGCGTGCGACGGATGCTGTCTTCCCCAAGTGCGCGGTCGCGGGGATCAACGATTCCGGTACACCGCTTACCGAGCAGATGCACACGCGAGATGCCACTCGCCTCTTCAAGCGAACGGTTGACCGACGTAAAACAACCGAGCAGATCGACCGTGAAGATCGCATCGGTCGCCTCTTCCACCAGTCGTGTGTAGCGTGCCTCGGACTGCTCAAGCGCCGACGCACCTGCACGCGCCTCCGTGACATCGCGCAGGCACGCCACCGTCCCGGTGATTGCCCCAAGCTCTTTCAGCGGAGCCGTGCTCACTTCCACACGACGACGTGTGCCGTCAGCGCGAACGATCACGCATTCGTACCGTTGCGGATCGCCGAGCAGGGCGAGCGCTTCGCGCTGCGAGACGTCAGTCTCCGATTCGGGAGCCACCACATCGCGCACTGCAACGCCGATGAGCTTCGATCCGCGGTCGAGCAACGCGATCGCCGCCGGGTTCGCGAACGCGATGCGTCGTTCATTGTCCGTGATGACAATGGCGTCGAGTGCAGTCTCTACCACACGTTGATAGCGCTCACCGAGGCGCTGGACTTCTGTGATGTCGTCGACGGTGACCATCGTCCCGCCATCGGGATGAGGCGAGGCGGCAATCGTGAAGATCAGCCCGCGACGTGCGTGGCGTACCTCCCCCCGCACCACCGCGCCCTCTCGGCTCGCGCGGGCAATCACGTCGTCTTCCGCCGCGATGACCGAGTCGCCGAGCAGCGCCGAGTTGAACGGGGCGCCGAGCAGTTCCGGAATCTCCTGGCGTCCGCACAGTTCAACGAGTCGCGTGTTGCACCGCACAATTCGACGGCTTTCGTCGAGCACGGCGAGGCCGGTCGCCACGGCGTCGAAGGCCACCTTCCATTCACGCGTGGCGCGCTCCACTTCGGCGAACAGGCGCGCGTTGACAATCGCCACCGACACCTGATCAGCAAGCCGCTGCAGAATGCGCGCGTCCTCCTCGATAAACGCCGAGTCGCGGTTGATGACCGCAATCGCACCGATGATGCCCCGCGCCGTAGCCAGCGGAGCAATCACCGTGTTGTGGATCGGGGCGATGCGCTGCAGCGGCAGATACGCACCGTCTGCGCCCGCGAGATCATTCGAGAGCACCGGACCGCCATCGCGCGTCACGCGGCCGAGCAACGATCCGTCGAGCGGCACGTGCACGCCGGCGAGCAGATCGGCCGCGCCCGTGCCGGCCACGATGTGCAGCCACTCGCCCTGGCGCAGCGCAATGCACGCGCCCCGCGCCTGCAGCAGCGCCACGGCGTGACGCAGAATGAGCTGCAGCACTTCACCCGGACGCAACGATTCGCCCACGGCGCGCGCGATGTCAGCCAGTGCCTCGGTCTGTCGCCGTTCGCGCTCGCTCTCCGCGTAGCGCCGCGCGTTGGCGAGTGCGGTTGCGGCTTGCGACGCCATCGTGGCCACGACCTCTTCGTCCTCCGCGGAGAATCGTCCGGTCTGCGACGCGTGCAGCGCCAGCACGCCGAGCAATCGGATCCCCGACATGATCGGGACCGCCAGCACCGATCCCGGCGGACCGAGTTCCGTGATCGTCTCTCCCATGACGTCGAGCGCAGCGAGTGGCGACCACGGGTCGGCTTCCGGGCGCGTACCCGGTCGCTCATCCGCTGGCGAACGAACCGGACGACCATTGCGCGCGACGTTCGCGAACACACCATCGCCCAGCGAACGCATCGGCGCAGTCGGTCGCTCGACACCGCCAATGAACCGTACCAGTGTGCGACACGTCCCCTCGCTCAGATCCGGCGAGACGACCACGACGCCATCGGGATCAGCGGCCCGTGCGACCTGTCGGGCAAGCTCGCGCAGAATCTCCCGTTCGTCGAGCGAGCGCGCGAGTGAGGCACCCGCTTCCTGCAGCCGCTGCAGTCGTTCCGCCCGACGCTGCGCCAGCACTTGCAAGGCATCATGCGACACCCGTCCACCAAGATGCCGAAGCAACATCGACACTTCGAGTGTGCGATGGCAATCGGGACGCAGCTCGGCATCCGAGTCGGTGAGTATGGCCGTGCCAAGAATGTCGCCGTTCGCGCCGCGAATGAGCGACACGATCAGATCGAGAGGGCCCCACGCTTCGTGGTGCGTACGCGCGACCGGTGCACTGGCCCAGAACTCGCGAGCCACCCATGCGTCACTGCCGGGAAGGAAGAACCAGGCATCGCGCGCGAACGCGGCGAGCAAGGGAACGCGTTGACGCCAGATCACACCCGGCAACGCCTGCATCGCGTCGGGCGAGGTGTCGGTCTCCCGATTGCCCGCAACCGCGATCTGGAGCGGCGCCATCGCCGCGTCACGCAGCACCAGCATGACGCGTCCAAAGCCCCAGGCGTACAGCACATCGGCCGCCACGCGCAGGCGCGCGGAGGGCGAACCGGCACGGTCTACGGCATCGAGGGCAGACGCCAGCTCAACCGCTGGTGGGGCAGCGACGGGGAAAATGGTGTCGGGCATGTACGAACCAGACGATCCAGCGCCCGCGCCGAAACGTCGTGGCGTCGTGGCGTCGTGGCGTCGTGGCGTCGTGGCGTCGTGGCGTCGTGACGTCGTGGCGTTGCTACCAGGACCAGGAGCGGAACAGATCAAAGCCGAGTTGCGGCGGCGTCTGTTGGAACGTGCGCGATGCGCCGGGGCGCCCGCACGTCTGCGCCGAACTGCCGGGCTCAACACTCAGTGCCGCCGAAAAACGACTTTCGAACTGACGCTCCAGCTTGACGCCCAGACCCTGCGCGAAGAGCGAGAGCGGGTCGGCGCTTCCGGTCCCCTGCGGCGCCAGCCCGCACAATCCGGTCGTGACGCTGAGGAACGTGCGCGTCCCGACCTGACCACCAACGCCCACGCGCGTCGCGGCGAGAATTCCGAGCCCGCTTTGCCGCAGATTGCTCGCCTCACCGGGATTGAGCGCGGTCGGCTCCACCTGCACGAGATCGAATCTCCCACCAGCCAGCCGACTCGACAAATAACTGCTCGCCAATCGCAGCGCGAGTGTGGCGCCCTGATCGGCGTACGGTGTGCCAAAGAGCGCGTACGCCGGCTCGCCGGTCACGAGATAGCTCAACATGTCGCTCTCGGGGAGCGGTGGGTTGTCGGCGCTGCTGAGTGTGAGCGTGGGTTGATTGAGTGTGCCACCCATGCGTACACGGATGCGCACATCCTGGCGATTGGAATTGGCGCGCTGCTGACGGATCACGTGAAGCGCCGCAATATCGAGCGCGGGATCGAGATCCGGATCACCGAAGAAACGGATCGTTCCGCGCTCCACATCGAAGATCGGACGTGCGAG
>JBBRFQ010000211.1:0-6247 GCA_038224035.1 Gemmatimonadales bacterium | reverse complement strand
ACGCATCGTGGTCCGCTTCGCCGAATCAACGATCGCTGGATTTCGCACCGCTGGACCGTACTCGAAGGGGCGGCGCGAGAAACCGAGGTGTTCGATCGCGCCGCGCGATCAACATCGGCGCGCGAGCTGCTTGATCACATGGCGGCGTACTACTACGTGCCTGCGCAGAACATGTTGGCCGCTGATCGAAGCGGTGAGATCGGCATCCGGTCCACGGGTCGCTATCCGATTCGTCCCGACAGCGGACGCGGTGATGTACTGCGAATGGGAAACACTCGCCGAAGCGACTGGATCGGTGATTGGGCTGTCGCCGAGTATCCCCAGTCGTTCTCGCCGGCGCAGGGCTATCTGGCGTCGGCGAATCAGGAACCATTCGATCCGCTCGTGCAGCCACGCTATTTCGGTGCCGACTGGGAGCGTCCGTGGCGTGCGATACGCATCAACGAGTTGTTGCGCGGAAACGCACAGGTCACGGCCGACGACATGCGGCAGTATCAGACGGAGCCGCGCAGCGCCCGTGCCGACGCGTTTGTGCCCGTGTTCACGCAGGTTGCGCGCAACGCCCCGCCGAAGCCCTCGATCGTGCGCGCGGGTCAGCTGCTCGCCTCGTGGGATCGGCGCTACACCACAGACAATACCGTGGCTGTGCTCTTTGAGGCGGTGATGGCAAACCTGTCTGGCATGTTGTACGACGAACTGCGGGGCGATGAGGCCGACGCGACGGGTCCGCGTCCCACAGATATGATGACAGCGATCCTGCTGGAGCAACCAACCAACGCGTGGTGGGATCTTCGCAGTACTGCCGCGGTCGAAACACGCGACGAGATTATCGCCGACGCACTGGAAATGTCATTCGACGAGCTCTCCGTACAACTCGGCCAGCCCGACTCGAGCAGCTGGCGCTGGTCGGCGCATCGTACCGCCACGATCAATCATCTGCTGCGCATGCCCTCACTGAGCCGAAGCGGCATTCCGATGCAGGGGGGAAGCGGTACGCTGAATCCCTCCACCGGCGCGGGCACGCACGGGGCGAGCTGGCGCATGGTGGTGGAACTGGGGCCCGAAGTTGAGGCGCGCGCGATTTATCCGGGCGGACAGTCGGGGCATCCGGCGAGTGTGCGGTATGACGATCGACTCGCCGCCTGGTCGGCGGGCCGACTCGATTCGCTGCGTGTTCCCCGCTCCGCCAACGAGTTACCGGGCAATCAACGTCGCGCGCAGCTCACGCTCACACCTCCTTCCCGCTGATGATGCGACTTCTCAGAGTGCTCGGCGTTGCCGCGGTTGTGGCGATCGGTACGTGGTTCGGCGGTTGGTGGGCAGTGCCGCTGTGCGGCGCCTTGTATGCGGTGCTTCGGCAGCGGCAGCCGGGCGCGGTGAGCGAAGCGGCGTTCGGTGCGATGCTCGCGTGGGCTGGATTGCTGGTGTGGCAAGTGTCGCATCCGGCCTTCAGCCGGTTGAGCGCGGCGATCAGCGGGGTGTTTCCGGTGCCGGTGCCGGTACTGATGCTGCTCACCGTGTGTGTAGCGGGTGTGCTGGCCGCTTCCGCGGCGCGACTCACTCGCCGGGAATAGCGCGCGCCGCGAGAATCAGCGCCGGGTCATCGCTGATGATGCCCTGCACGCCGATGGACCAGAGCTGCTCGGCTTCACGGGCGGTGTTCACGGTCCACACATGCACTACTCCGCCACGCCGCCGCATGAGGCGCGCGAAGCGAGCGATGGGCACGGGGAGGCCGTAATGCACCGTCGGAACGCAGGCCGCCACGAATGAGGCGGGTGGTCCGTGCAGGCCGAACATCGCGAACGGCAACATGCGGACGAGTTCACGCGTGCTCGCGCCGAGTGCGATCGGTCCGCCGGCGAGTGGTTGCACGCTGCGCACATCGAATCCCGCCACGATCACGCGACGTTCGGCGGCGTGGCGTGCAATGCACGCGCGCACCGCGGATGTGGCGGTGTGCGTCTTGATCTCGATGATCATCGGCAGCGTCGGAAACGCGTCGAGCACGGCGTCGAGCGTGGGGATGCGTACCCCCTGGCTACGCCACGGATAAGACGCGCCGTTGTCTTTCGTGAAGCGGTAGCCGGCATCGACATTCGCGAGCTCCGCGTGCGTGCGTGACGCGAGCGATCCGGATGCGCTGGTGGTGCGATCGAGGGCGGCGTCGTGGTGCACCACCGCGACGCCATCCCGGGTGACGTGCACATCAAACTCGAGCGCGTCAACACCAAGCGCGACGGCCTCGAGCATCGACTCGAGGGTGTCCTCGGGAGAGTGCGCGCGGTTGCCACGATGCCCGATCACGGGGCGCGCCGCTGGGTCGAGCAGGATGTTCATTATCTGCGGAAGATACTGCCGCCGCAGCGCCGTGCGAGGATGTGACGGGGGGCGGCGCATCCGAAGAAGCGCCGCCCCCCTTAGGCACGGTTCACGCGGCTGCGTGAGCCTTTTCGGTTACTCAGAACGAGTACTGCAAGCGCGTCATGAGCAGGCGGCCGGTGACCGGCACACCCGGAAAGGTGCGAACGCGATTGTCGAAGATATTCTGAGCGTTGAGCGACCAGCGCAGCTCCTGCGCGCCGACGGCAAACCTTTTGGAGAACTGCATGTCGAAGGTCACGAACTCCGGGACATTCTCGTAGCAGAACGTGCCGGCAGGCGCGGGACTGCAGCGATTGAATCCACCCGCGGCGTTGGCGACAGCACCCGGGTTACCGGCCGGAATCACGAACGCCGTATTCGTAGCGTACACACCCGAGTTGACGGAATACGATTCCTGATAGCGCGCCCGCGTTTCCAACGAGTAGGCGCGCTCCGCATCCTCAAAACGCACACCGAGTGTGCCACGTGAACGCGGCGAGTTGGCCATGAGCGGGGCACCATTGCCGCCGGGGATACCTTCGAAGACGTTCCTGTTCATGAAGCTGTACGTGCTCTCAAACGAGAGACGCTGCGTGGCAGCGAAGCTGGCCGCGAGGTCGAGGCCGCTCACCCAGATATCACGACCGATGGACTGGTATGTGGCATAGACCACGTTCGGCGCGATGTTCGCGCCGTCAAAGGTGACGGTGCCAAGTGGCGCGGGCGCGAACTGCGGGGCGAGTCCACCGGCGATGTTGGCGGCCAGTCCGGCAGCCAGCGCGTTGGCATTGGCTTCCGGGAATCCCTGCTGCAGGAAGAAGCCGCGGGCGTACGCCGTGATCTCCGACGTCATATACGCGCGGAGATTGTCGCTGCTCTGAAAGAATACACTGGGCGTGGCCAGACCGGCCGGCGTACCCACATCACCACGCTGCTGGCGCCAGAACGACACATCCAGCGTGGCGCGGTTTCCAATGACGCCCTTGTAGCCGACTTCGTACGTGTTGTTAAATGACGCTTCGAGCGGTGCGATGTCCTGGACGTCGCCGGGGGCGAGACTCCCTGCGGTCCCGAGGAACGCCACACGCGTGCCAAGCTGTGCGTCGGTTGGCGTGCGGGAGCCAAGATGTCCCACGATGCCCTGACCCAGCGCCGCGCCGAGCGCCTGCGCGGTTGGTGCCGGCAAGCCGGCGAGCGTTTGCAGCGCGCCAATGATGCCCGGTGTGATACCAGCCTGAACGGCAGCACCACGCGCCTGGAAGATCGGCCCGAAGCCACGTGCGGCACTGGCCCCGCCGTAATCGCCGATGCCAGGCAGCGCGGAACGCATGCACAGATCACCGAACGCGCCGGTGC
Organism: Gemmatimonadales bacterium; assembly: GCA_038224035.1. Lineage (GTDB taxonomy): Bacteria > Gemmatimonadota > Gemmatimonadetes > Gemmatimonadales > Gemmatimonadaceae > JAABRT01. Next base: position 2,527 of record JBBRFQ010000211.1, on the reverse strand, counting down.
ACCCACGACGGAACGCCCATCCTTCCTTCGGCTTGTTGCCGAATGCGCGGACATCGTAGCCGGAACCGCCCGCATTCGGCGCCTGAATCAGGTCCAGGAAAAACGAGAAGTTGGCCGGCGTGCTGAAGGCGCGGTTGTACGTGGCCCGGATGCTCTGCTGTTCCGTGGGCTTGAACGTGAGCGCGACGCGGGGCGAAAAGAACGACCCCTCGATGACGTTGTTGCCGTCAAACCGAAGGGCCGTGAGCAGTTCGATGCGGGACGAAGGGCGCGTGGTGGACTGGAGGTACGCGCCGTATTCGGAGACATTGTCGTCGTTTTCGTTTTGACCGTTAATCGTACCGCCCGACTCCGGGGTGGTCGCGATGAAATCGAGGCCGTACGTGAAGGTCTGTTTATTCTGCGCCATGTCGAAGCCGTGCTGCACCTGGAACGCGGCGACCTGCGACTTGTCCACGATAGGCTGGCCGGAGCGGAGCAGGAACGTGCCGCCGGTAGACGTCGCGTCATCGTTGCCAGCGTTGCTGCGATTCACAAAGGCCTGCGCGAAGAGTCGATTCCAGCGGAACCGCTGCTGGAGGTTGGTGTACGTCCAGCCCTTGATCTGCGACGTGCCGTTGGCGCCGGTAAGTTCGAGACCCGATCCGACGTTGGTGTAACCGAACGTGGTAATAAGCTCCATGCCTTCACGCGGGCGAACGTCGATGCGCGCTTCGCCCGTGTAGCGCTCAAGATCGAAGCTGCGCTGATTGGCCTGCCCTCGCAGGCTGGGCGGCGCGAAGTTGCCGAAGGTGCGGGGCTCGGCCGGATCGGTGTACTCCCAGTCGCGTCCGCGCATGAGTTCGCCTGATAACTTGTATGCGAACTTTTCACCGGTCGAACCGGCATGACGCAGCCCGGCGCGAATGATGGAGCGCTCGCCGCCGTCAATGCTCACCGTGGTGCCCTGCGAGTTGAACGGCGACTTGGTAATGAGGTGGAGCACCCCGTTGGCTGAGTTGGGTCCGTAAAGGGCGGACGCCGGGCCGAGCAATACTTCGATGCGATCGATGTCTTCGTTTGTGCCGGTAAACAGGAACGGCACGTTGACGCGCAGTGACGGCACGCCGGCGAAGCGGTAGTCCTGCAGCATCAGCATGCTGCCGGAGAACGCATTGTTGAAGCCGCGCGCGACGATGTTGGACTGTGCGATGCCGCCCTGCTGCACGTCGACACCGGCGACCGCCCGCAGGTTGTCTGCCACCGTCACGGCCGGCCGTTCCGCAATACGCTCGCTGGAGATCACCGAGATCTGTGCCGGCGCGTCGAGCACTTTTTCGGGCTGGTTTCGCGTGCTTGTGACCGCGACCGCGCCTAGAACGCTGGTGGCCTCTTCAATAGCCGCGTTGACCGTGGCGGTTCCATTCGCCGTCACCACAACGTTCGCCGTGCGGCGTTCCTTGTATCCGATACGGCGCATGATCACGGTATACGAACCGGCTGGTACGTTAACGATGCGATAGGTACCGTCTGCTGTGGACGAACCGCCGACATTGATGCCGGCTACCTGCACTTGTACCGAGGCAACGGGGGCGCCGGTGACCGCGTCAGTAACGCGGCCGGCAATTGTACCGTTTTGGGCAAGAAGCGGGCTGGCCGCCAGTGCCAATGCGCCCACGATCGCGGAAAGCATCGTGGCACATCGGCGAAGAACTCGAAGGGACATCACGCACCTCGACAGGGGGATTGTCACCACAGGGGAAACGGAAGCTCGCTGCGCTCTGCGGGCGAGCCGGGTGGGAGCCGCGTTGCCACGAGCGTCGCAGTCGACGATGTGACGAGGCGGATACTGCGCAAACAATCGCGGACGAGGCCGCTGCCGTCAATACGTTGCGGAAGAGTTGTTTGCGCGATACATCAGAGGCCTTGACGTCCGCAGATGCGGTCGAGGTCGGCCAGACCCACCAGAACATCCCGCGCTTTCGACGCGCCTTCTGACGGAGATAGCACTCCGGCCGCTTCCAGCTGATCAATCATGCGGGCCGCTCGGCCGTATCCAACCTTCATCTTGCGCTGCAGCAGCGAGGTGGAGCCCTGGCGCTGCTGAATCACGATCTCGGCGGCTTCCCGGAAGCGGCTGTCGCGATCCCCGTCAGGGGCGTCGTCGCCGTCGTCCGCGTCTTCCTTGGCATCGAGCGCACGCACGGTTTCCAGAATATCCGGCTCCTCCACCACCAGCCCAGCCGCCGCCGCGGCACGCTTGTCGCGCTCCGACGTGTACCACGCCATCAACTGTTCCGTCTCCTCGGAGGAGAGGTAGGCGCCCTGCAGCCGCGACGGCTCCGACCGCCCCGGCGGGATGAAGAGCATGTCCCCGTTCCCGAGCAATGCTTCGGCACCGGCACCATCGATGATGGTGCGGCTGTCCACCTGCGACGCCACGCGAAATGCGATACGGCACGGGAAGTTCGCCTTGATCAACCCCGTAATCACGTTCACACTCGGACGCTGCGTCGCGAGAATAAGATGGATCCCGATCGCGCGCGCT
>JBBRFQ010000210.1:0-6357 GCA_038224035.1 Gemmatimonadales bacterium | reverse complement strand
GCTGGCATCCGCCAGTCGCTCAACCCGCAGCTCGACCAGTCAGTCGACATCGCGAACACGAAGGATCAGATTCAGGTCCGCCTGAACCTGACCACGAATGGCGCGACGGTTGACTCGGTGGTTGTGTACATCAATCCGGCGACGACGGCTGGCCGTCGCGCTGCAGCGCGTCAGATCAGCCCGCAGGCCGGTCAGCTGGTCACGGGTTACATCAATACCGCTGACTTCACGCTGAATCCCGTCACGGGCATCGGCGAAGTGTTCTACCTGAACGGCCTGAAGGACATCTCGGCCTCGGTGTGGGTCTCGCTGCCGGCTGGCGCATCCTGCCCGACGACGGCGGTTCAGCCGGGCAACCGCTGCGAAATCCAGAACGCGGCCAATAACCGTCAGAGCTTCAACTTCAACAACATCGACGGTTTCGCGCTTGGCATGACGGCGCCCGCCAACTCGACGCTTGATGCCAATCAGCGTACGTGGTGGGGTGGCCCGACGGTCAGCGACATCGGTCAGCCGTCTGGTAGCCTGTCGTTCCAGGTGTGGCCGGTCATCTACACGCCGAGTCGTACGATCGAGCGCGTGCAGGCGACCTTCGGTCTCTGCCAGGGCTTCGGCGTCGGTGGTCTTCCGAATGGCGTCGAGAAGGTTGGCGCGCCGTACATCTACACCGTTGGAACGGCCGCTCCGGCCGGCAGCACCGCAACGCACGTTGGCTGCGGTGGCCTGACGGGCGCCTACGATGGTCTCGACAACTACCGTTTCGAAGACTATCCGATGGTGACGTACTCGCTCGACAACACGCAGAACCCGGGCCCGCGCTCGATCTACGCGTACAACCCGAATCTCGGGACGAACGTGTGGGCCGGTCCGCGTCCGTCGCTGTACCGTCAGTCGGCTCAGGTGATGAGCCCGAACGCGATCCGCGTTGACTACCTCGGCCCGACGATCTCGATCACGGTTCCGGGTCCGTCACTCGAGCGTTGGGTGAATGATTCCTGGGCGTTCGCCACGGGTTACACCGCTGGTGACTTCAACTCCGGCGCGTTCTCCGCTTCGTTCCCGGGCCCGGTTGGCGTGGGTCTGTTCACGACGGCTGGCCGTGTTGATCCGGTGATGTTCTTCCAGGTTGCGTCGCGTAATGCCTGCGCTGGTCCGCAGACGTTCGTGACGTTCGGCAGCCTGAACGCGACCGTGGCGAACCTGCCGTCGGTGGCGCCGAGCACGAACCGTGAACACCCGTGCGACTTCACGAACGATGCGTTCGCGATTCGTGCGTCGGAAACGGACCGTCTCGGTAACCGCTCGTCGACCACGAGCACCGTGACCTCGGCCCCGCTGTTCGGTGTCGACAACACGGCGCCTGATCTGACGCTGGCGTGGGATGGCGCGGGCGTAATCCCGGACATGCCCGACCACTACCGCGCGACGGGTGACTCGATCTACCAGGCCGGTGGCGTAGGATTTGCCACGCCGATCGCCGTAGTTGCTCCGGGCACGGGCCCGAGTGACTTCTACTTCGGTTCGCGTTACCGCGACACGCGCTCGGGCTTCAACATCACGAACCATGGTACCCGTACCGTGCTTCGCTGGCGCCCGAATGCCACGCCGCTGTTCAGCAACGTGGCTGTGAGCGAAAACGTCGCAACCCGCACGATGAACTTCGCGGGTGGCTTCGGCAACCCGGTCGAAAACGAAGATCCGACGTTCCGTCGCGACTCGATCACGATCTATGGTCGTGGCCCGATCAGCGGCACGAGCTCGGGTACAGCGCTGCAGGCTGCGCCGGCGGTTGGTTATTACCAGTATGACCTCACCATTCGCGACCGTGCCGGCAACACCGCCAGCCTCCGTCAGCGTGCGGTGATCGACAACACCTCGCCGATCATCACTGGCGTGGATCAGCCCGCGGTACTGGGCGCAACGGGCACGGCCACGGCCGTCGCGCAGCGCTACACGCCGACCGGCACGGATGACATCGAAGCGTTCGACGCCGACATGTTCTTCCGCTACCCGGGCATGGGCATGATTGGTGACTCGACGGTGAACTCGACTGTGCTCGCCGGTGGCGCGCGCATCCGTTTCCGCCGCAACCTGTACACCAACTGGCACAACCCGTGGGACGTGTTCACGGATGGCCTGCTCGCGACGCCGTTTGGCCCGGGCGCTGCGCTCTCCGGTAACGGCCTCACGAACCCGATTCCGAGCATCCGCGGCATTGAAGCCACGGACTCCACGGATTCGCCGATTGTGTGGAGTGACGGTACTCGCGGGTTCGTCGGCTTCAAGCCGAACCTGTTGGGTGTGTACGCCTTCGACGTGCGCGCCAGCAAGATCGGTGCGTGGTTGGCTCCGTACGCCACTGACCCGCCGTACCGCAACATGGGCATGACGAACATGTTCGCGTTCGAGATTGGCGGCAGCAATGGTGATGCCACGGGTGAGTCGGCATACGTCGACAACATCTTCCCGCTCAACGTTTCGAACGGCACGCGTTGGCACACGAAGGACTTCGGAACGCCGGCAACCGGCTTCCAGGGTCTCGTGACCTGGGCTGGCTTCAGCAACACTGCCTCCACGATCAACTTCCGCGCCACCACGAACTCGACGTCTTCGCAGCCGATCTTCCCCACGGTCTATCTGTTCCGTTGGGAGCCGAACGCGCAGCACACGGGCAGTGGTTATGACTCCACCGGCACGACGCTCAATGACTCGGTCGGTGGTCAGTGGGTGTACATCGCCGACCTGGTGTCGAACGCTCCGAGCAATCCGGCGCTCTTCGATCAGGGTTCGGCTCGTGTGTGGCAGTACTCGTACACGGTTGGTTCGGTCACTAACGGCCGCATCATCCAGCCGGGTACGAACACTGCCGGCTGCTTCCGCGCCGTCGGTGTGGATGCAAGCGGCGACGGTATCGCCACTCGTCCGTACGCCAACGGCGGCACCTGCCCGACGTTCGCGAACATCACGAACCCGGTGAACGCTGCCATCACCCTCCGTGCCTTTGGCCCGGGCGGCGGCTCGATCACCGCGGGTGTTGCCCCGGCGTTCCAGCTTATGAAGTCGGCTGGCTCGAACGGCGTTGTTCGTGAAACGCAGAATCGCGTTGACGGCGTGGAGACCTACACCATCGCTCCGGCTTCCGGATCGACGCTGCAGATCGCGCCGGCTGGTTGCTCGACGCTTTCCGCGGCGACCTACCCGCTTGCCTTCCCGAACACGGTCATCTGCACCGTGAACGCTGGCTTCGGCGCGCGTAACATCACGGCCATCTTCGACACGCCTGGCGTGCCTTGATGAGCCTTCAGTCCGCGTCTGACGCGGACTGAAAAACGACGGCCCCGCCTTATGGCGGGGCCGTTCGTTTTTCCTGCCATGTGGGTAGAACCTCTCACGGTGCTACCTGTGTCTCACAGGCACCCGCTATCTTTCACCGTGGCACGCTTGATCGTGTCGGTTCGCCACGGCCGGTGCTTCCTTTCACCCGAATCTCTTGACCATGCACTCTATTTCGTCCGAAGCGGCGCCGCGCCGCGCACTACACCGGGGCCTGGCCGTCGGAGCGCTTACGCTGCTGCTCGCGGCGTGCGGCCCGTCCGATGTCGGAGCCTCACGCCTCAAGGGGCTGGAATCAGGCGCCGATCGCAGTCTTGTCGTCTCCACCATGGGCAATGGACCGCTCGCCTCGAATGTCGCCGCAGATGCACCGCGACTTGTGAACGGCTACCGTCGTCAGGCCTTCATCAGCAACGGCCGCACCATCGAGGTCTTGTGGTATCGCGAAGCACCGGGCTCGCTGAACGATCCCATTCTCAAGACGGCCGAAACCCCCGTTGTCATCGAGTCTGACACGCTCGTAGGCTGGGGCTGGAAGTTCTATCCGCAGTTCGCGGCCGACAATAACATCCCGGATCCTGAGCGCGATCGCAGATGGCAGGACTCGGTGGACAAGGCCGCACTCAAGTCAGGCTGAGCAACGTGCAATCGCAGTGCAAACCGCGCGTTTCGCATATTGTTGCGAAGCGCGCGTTTTGCGTAACGAACGCACGCGCAGCGTGCTAGATGGCGCTCGTGCCGAGCGCCGAGCGCAGCGCTTGCGGTAGCGGCATGGCCTCCAGCCCAAACACCTCGGCGAACGCTTGGGCTGTGGCCTCCCGAACGTCCCGCATGAGCATCACGCCGCTCTCCCGCGTCATCTCCTGCGTCATCTCCCGCTCCACCGATGTCATCGTGACGCCGGTGATCCCGCACGGCACGATCGTGTCAAACCACGACAAATCAGTGGTCACGTTGATCGCAAAACCGTGCCAGGTCACCCAGTCGCGCGCGTGCACGCCGATCGAGGCGAGTTTGCGCCCGTGCACCCACACGCCCGTGAAGCCCGCACTGCGTTCCCCGACCACGCCGAACGGCGCCACCGCACGGATGATGGCTTCTTCAGTCTGACGCAGGAACCAGTGCAAGTCCTTCTTGTGCTGCTTGAGATCGACAATGGTGTACCCCACGAGCTGCCCGGGTCCGTGAAATGTCACGTCGCCCCCGCGTTCAATTTCGTGCAACGCCGCGCCGCGCTCCGCGAGCGCCTCTGCCGACAGCAGCACATGGGCCGCCGCTTTCGCAGACCGGCCAAGCGTCACCACCGGCGGATGCTCGCACAGAATGAGCACGTCCGCCGGTAACTCCTCCGCAATGCGCAGCAATGCCGCACGCCGCTGGAGCGCGAGCGCCTGTGTGAACTCCACGAGGCCGAGCTCGAGCACGTGCAACGCGGCTGACATCAGCGACCCACGATTCGCGCGCCATCACGTTCCAACTTACGCGTGAACCATCTTGCCGAGGCTATCGAGCACCGCTTCCGCGATGGCCTCGCTCAGCGTGGGATGCGCATGCACGGCCAGGTCGATCTCTTCCACCGTGAACTCATTCGCGCGTGCCACGACCAGTTCATGAATGATCTCCGTGGCGTTCGCGCCAATGATGTGCGCGCCAAGAATTTCGCCGTACTGCTTGCCACGAATGATCTTCACGAATCCGTCGGTCTCACCTGACGTACGCGCACGCCCGTTGGCAGAAAACGCGAACTTGCCGACCACGTACTCGAGCTTCTGCTCCTTGCACGCCTGCTCCGTGAGGCCGACGCTCGCGACTTCCGGCGAGCAATACGTGCAGCTGGGAATGTTGCCGTAGTCCACGGGATGCGTGTGTTCGCCGCCCAGCATGTCGGCCAGGACATGGCCTTCGCGCGAGCCTTTGTGCGCGAGCATCTGATTGCCCGCCACGTCACCGACCGCGTAGTAGCCCGGCACGCTTGTTTCGAACTTCTCATTGATCTTGATGAAGCCACGCTCAGTGGTCTTGATGCCGAGCGTCTCCAAGCCGATGCCCTCGACATTTGGTGCGCGACCGGCTGCCACGAGCACGTGTGCCACCTCGAGCGTTTCGCTCTTGCCGTTCTCTTCCACCGTGAGCGACACACCGTTCTTGCCCACCTTCACGCCCTGCAGCTTAGCGCCCACGCGCACGTCTATCTTGCGCTTCTTGAACGCGCGCTGGAGCTCCTTCGAGACGTCTTCGTCTTCGATGGGCAGCACACGCGGTGCGACTTCGATGAGCGTGACCTCAGTCCCGAATGCGTTGAAGACATCGGCAAACTCGCAGCCGACGGCGCCTGCGCCGACAATCGCCATCGACTTAGGCGTGTGGTCGAGCACGAGCACGTCATCGCTGGAGAGAATGCGCTTGCCGTCGAGCGTGAGACCGGCCTGCGGCAAACCCTTCACGCGCGAGCCCGTCGAAATCACCAGCGCCTTTTTCGCCTCGTGCGTTTCCGTCTTGCCGTCTGCCGATTTCACTTCAACGCGCTTGCCGGCCTTGAGCGTGCCGGTGCCGCGAATCCACGTGACCTTGTTCTTCTTGAAGAGGAATTCGACGCCCTTGCTGTTCTGCAGGCTGATGGCGCGTGAACGCTTCATGGCGGGCTCGTAGTCGAACGCCAGTTCACCCGTGGTGATGCCGTGCTCACCGGCCTTGCGCACCTTGTTGGCGAGGTGCGCGCTCTCCAGCAGCGCCTTGGCGGGGATGCAGCCCCAAATCACACAGGTCCCGCCGAGCGCCTCGCGCTCGACGACGGCCACGGTGAGCCCGAGTTGGGCGCAGCGGATCGCGCAGACATAGCCAGCGGGCCCGCCGCCCAGAACGATGACGTCGTAAGCAGCCATGGGGAGTTCGGATGTGCGCCGAAGCGCTCAGTGATCACATGAGCCCGGCGCACCAGCGCCGGGGGATTCATGAAAGTTACTGAATCGGCAGCTCCATGGTTACTGTCTTCACGCCGTTCGAGAACACGACGCGGGCCCGGTT
>JBBRFQ010000209.1:0-6412 GCA_038224035.1 Gemmatimonadales bacterium | reverse complement strand
GACCAGTACGTCACCGTTGGGGAGCACGTACAGATTCCGCGGATGGTCGAGGCCCGACGCGAACGCGACGACCGCCAGGCCGCTCGCCGCGATCGGCGTCCGACCCGCGGGCCAGCGCACCGCCGTGGCGACGTTGATGGTCGGGATGAGCCCACCGGAAGGCGCGGGAAGCGTGGGCGAGGGACCCATACCCGCAGTGATCGGAAGCTCCGACGTCCGGCCACACGCCGCCAGTGCAGCGCACGTCGCGCTGATCGCCAACAAGCACGCTCGGCGTCGCGCAAAGCCAAGGCGCGCGGGATTCATACTCGCCGTCGAGGACAGGCGAACCTAAACGGATGCGATCGGGCGGCCATCAACTGGGTGCGGACGACGGTGAAGCACAGGGCCGTACATCGCGCCCACGACCGCACCATAGATCACGTGCAGCATGACGAACGCCACGATCCCCAGCGTTCCCAGGTTGGACAGGAAGGCTCCGGGCGGCGAAATCGGATCAGGCATCCGCGGGTGCATCGTTGGTATCACGCCCATGAACACGCCGGCGATGACAACATGAATGACCGAGAAGCCGACGCCGGTCAGCCAACCCGATCGATGCGTCACGTTCTCGAAGCCCCACGCATAGAGCAGGGCAATCGCACCCGAGAGCACCAGGTGCATCACGAACCCGATCAGCCACGTCGTGGTGCCAGGGTCGGCGACCATCGTGCCCAGCATCATCTCGATGTTGGCTGGCATCCCCATCACCGTGCGCGCCAACCACATCAGCAGTGACATGACCGCGCCTCCGGCTGCTCCGGCCAGAAAGGCTCGTCCAGCGTTCATGAGGCAGTCCGCCAAACATTGTCCGATCGAATCTTCATGACGGTTTCTCCAACGGTTCGGCGACGCATGGTGCGGCGCCTGTCAACGCGCCGTTCGTCCGCCGTCATCGCTCGCACTCGCTCTAGACACGGGTGTGTACGTATGCTCCCTGAAGCTGAGTCACCCGAGCGCGCGAATGAATCGCTCCAAATGGGTAGATTTCCGGGAACAACGCCGGCTTGACGGGGAACCAGCCAAGAACGACGTTTACAATCTCTTGCCTAATAGGAGACACCTACGCTACCCGACGATCGGCAGGAGCACGCGCGTCTCGCCGCGCTGCACCTCCTTCAGATTCTGGACACGCCACCCGAAGCGGCCTTTGACGACATCACATCGCTGTGCGCCCAGCTGTTCGGCGCACCGATGTCCACGATCACGCTCATCGACGCTGACCGCGAATGGTTCAAGTCGGCGCTCGGTGTCTCCCAGCGCGCATCGGAACGCTCCACCGCTATTTGTGCCCACACCATCGAGGGCACCGAGCCTCTCGTGGTGAGCGATGCGCTGCTGGATGCACGGTTTGCTAGCTACGCGTGCGTCACGGGTGAGCCGTTTATTCGGTTTTACGCCGGTGTGCCGCTGCTGGTATCCGGCGGTCATGCCGTGGGTGCACTCACCGTCATGGATACCGTCGCGCGGACGATCACGGATCAGCAGCTCGCTGTGCTGACGGCGCTGGGTCGGCAGGTGGTCGCGCTGTTTGAGTTGCGTACGCAGCGTGCGGCGATTCGCGAGCTGGCGGAACATTACGCCGAGGCGCAGCGCATCGCCGGTGTGGGAAGTTGGGAGCTTGAGCTCGACAGCAACACGTTACACTGGTCGGATGAGATTTTTCGCATCTTTGGCGTGACGCGCGATGCATTTACCCCCACGTACGACGCGTTCCTGTCATTTGTGCATCCGGACGACGTGCCGCGCATGACGGCGGCGCAGCAGCATGCACTGCGCGGTGATGGACTGCTGGATGTGGAGCACCGCATCGTGCGCGCCGATGGCAGCGTTCGACATGTGCATGAGCGCGGACGACTGGTTGACGTGGATACGGGGCGGGCCGGCAAGCTGGCGGGCACCGTGCAGGATATCACCGAGCGCGTGCGGGCGCATGAGCTGCTGCAGCATCACGAGGCGCAGTATCGGCTGCTGTTCGACGCACACCCCGAACCGATGTGGGTCTACGACGAACAATCGTTGCAGTTCCTCGCCGTGAATGACGCCGCTGTGAAGCGATATGGCTGGACACGCGACGAGTTTCTGACCATGACGCTCGCCGATATCCGGCCGGAGGAAGACATGGAGGCCGTGCGCGCGCAAATCGCCGACACCCCGGCCGGGCCGCGCATCAGTGGCTACTGGCGCCATCGCACGCGGAGCGGCGAGGAGCTGTGGGTGGAAATCTCCTCCAATCGACTGCTGTTTGAATCGACACCAGCTCGCATGGTGGTGGCGTACGACGTGAGCGCCCAACGCCGAGCCGAGTTCGAGGTTCGGCGTGCTGATACGTTACGCCGCGTCGCGGCGCGGACGGCTCGACTTGGTGGTTGGATGCTGGAGTTGCCGGCACGCAACTTGTGGCTGAGCGATGGCGCGCTGCAACTCTTTGATTTCAGCGCGCAGCAACGCGTCTCGATCGAAGACTGCATCAGCCTCGTGGTCGCCGAATCCCGGAGCGAGACCGCCACGATGATTGAGCGCTGCACGGAAACCGGCGCCCCGTTTGACGTCGAAGTGGAGATCATTACACACACCGGCCGACGCTGCTGGACACGCTTCATCGGGGAAGCCGAACGTACTGACGCCGGGTTGATCAGTCGTGTCGGCGGCGGCGTCCAGGACATCAGTGAGCGACGTAAACTCGAGCAGCAGTTCCTTCGTGCGCAGCGCATGGAAAGCATTGGCACGCTCGCCGGCGGCATTGCACACGATCTGAACAACGTGCTGACACCGATACTCATGTCCGTTGAACTGCTGCGCGAGCCGCTCAGCCAGGTGGAACGGGACGGCGTACTCACCGCGATCGAAACCAGCGCGCGGCGGGGCGCCGACGTGGTAGGCCAGGTACTCTCGTTCGCCCGCGGCGTGGAGGGACGGCGTGTTCCAGTCGCCGTCGATCGCGTGCTCGCGGACGTCACGAAACTCGCGAGTGAAACGTTTCCACGCAGCATTTCCATTCGCACCAGCGTCGAGCCGGGCCTGCCGCCAGTCGCAGGAGACCCCACGCAGCTGCATCAGGTGCTCTTGAATCTCGCGATCAATGCACGCGATGCGATGCCTGACGGTGGCAACTTGCACCTGCGCGCTGAACGCATCGTGGTTGACGAACTCTCCGTCGCTGCTTCGCGGGAGCTTCAAACGGGCGTGTATGTGCTGCTGACCATCGAAGACTCTGGTATCGGGATTCCGGCAGAGAACATCGAGCGGGTCTTCGATCCGTTTTTCACGACCAAGGAGCTCGGTAAGGGCACCGGACTGGGCCTCTCCACGTCGCTGGCCATCGTGCGCAGTCATGGTGGCGCACTGCGCGTTTACAGCGAAATCGGGCGCGGCACCACCTTCCGTCTGTACCTTCCGGCTGGCGGCGCGGCTCATTCCGCAGAGGGCGACACCCCGGCGGTCGATTTGCCGCGCGGTGCAGGGCAACTTGTGCTGGTCGTCGACGATGAAGCGTCGGTGCGGGATATTACCCAACGAACCCTTGAAGCCTTTGGGTACCGGGTGCTGGTGGCGTCGGATGGCGCGGAAGCCGTCGCCGTCTATGCCACGTGTGTAAACGAGGTGGCCCTTGTGCTCACCGACATGATGATGCCCGTCATGGACGGAGTCACCATGATTCACGTTCTGCGTCGCATGAATCCGACGCTGCGAATCATTGCCGCCAGTGGTCTCGCAGCCAATGGCAGCGTCGCGAGAGCGGCCGACGCCGGCGTACGCCATTTCCTTGCCAAGCCGTACACTGCGCACGCGCTGCTTTCGCTCATGCACCGGGTACTCTCGGATTCGGAATCGGTCGACACCGCATGACGGGCTGGACGTGAGCACGTCATTGGGAGCCGCCCTCGGCTGAGGGGACGGGTATCGTGAGCGGATATGTCCGCTGCATCCACGACGGTGTTTCCTGCGAACTTCCCGACTATTTGCGTCAACTCCATCTCAGCCATTGTTCATGCGCGCGCACGTGAAGCGTCTCATTCCTCGCGCGATTCCGCGCCTTATGTTCGTCGTGTCATCGATGCTGGCCGTGGTCGGCCTTGCCACCAGCCTGCTGGCTGCCTCAGCTGAGGCACAAGAGCGTGCCTTGGCCGGCGGCCTGATCAGTGGCCGCATCATCGAGGCACTGACGGAAACGCCAATCGTCGGCGCGACGGTGCGCGTGCTGGGGCAGGAAGTGGCCACGTCGTCAGACTCCAGCGGGCGCTTCACGTTGCGCGGCGTTCGTCTTGGGATCGTCACGCTCGAAGTGAGGCGACTGGGCTACGCTCCCGTCACCAAGGGCAACATCGTCGTCTCCCCGGCGAAGCCCGCCGAAGTAGCGGTGATGTTGAGGCCGATCGACGTGCAGCTGGGCGTCGTCACAGTGCGACCGGATGCGTTCCCGGCGCAGGCACCGGCGTCAACGCCCGTCTCCACGCAGCGATACGATGCCGAAGAGGTCCGGCGCCAACCGGGCGCTCAGGAAGATGTGCTGCGCGCTGTCTCGATTGCTCCCGGTGTGGGCGTGACCAGTGGCGGCCGCAACGACCTCGTCGTACGTGGCGGCGCGCCGTTCGAGAACTTGTTCGTGGTCGACAACATCGAGGTGCCAAACATCAATCACTTCGGGTCGCAGGGCTCCACCGGCGGACCGGTGTCGCTCATCAACATCCGGTTCATCGAATCCGCCGCGTTGTCGGCCGGCGGTTTCGGCGCGCGACTCGGTGATCGCACGTCGTCGGCCACCACGCTCACGTTGCGTGAAGGCAATCGCGAGCGCATTGCCGGCGAGCTCAATGTCGCCGCCACACAATACGGCGCGGTTGTCGAGGGTCCACTCGGCAAAAACGCGTCGTTCCTGGCGAACGTGCGCAAGAGCTACCTCGATCTGTTGTTCAAAGCCTTCGGCTTCAGTTTCATTCCGTCGTACGAAGATGCGACCGTCAAGGTGGTGTGGCGTCCCACGCAGCGCGATGCATTCAGCTTTCTCACGATCGCGGCGCGCGGATCTATCTCGTTTGACAACTCGACCGACTCCGGACGCGTGACCAACTCGCAGGTCGTCGCGCCAACCCAGGACCAGTACTTCAGCGGGATCACGTGGAAACGCCTGCTGAGCCGAGGTGTTGTGACGACGACACTCGGTCGCACGTGGACGCGCTACGCGACTACGCAGCGGGACTCGCTGCTTGTGCCGATTCTCGAGAGCAATTCGGCGGAAGGGGAGAACACGCTGCGCACTGATGTGACATGGCTCGCGGGACGCGGCGTGGAGATCGAGTCCGGGACGATCTTCAAGTACGCGAGCGACCTGCGCTACGACGCGACGCTGGCTGGTTTTACGCGCCGTGACGCCGGAGGTATTCCGAAGCCACTGCGCGTCGATACCAGTTTCAGCGCGCTACGCAACGGCACGTATCTGCAGGCGACGTGGCAGGCGAAGCCACGGCTGCGGCTGTCGGTCGGTGCGCGCAACGATTGGTACGGATTTCTCGATCACGCCGTGCGCTTCTCGCCGCGCGCGAGTGCGTCGCTGCAAGTGAATCCCGTCACCACGCTGACGTTGGCCGGCGGCCGCTACTGGCAAGCGCCAAGCTACATCTGGCTCGTTGGCGACCCGCAGAACGCGGAGCGCCTGAAACCGTTTCGCGCGGATCAGCTGGTGGCCGGTGTGACGCGGCTCGTCGGCAGTGATGTGAAGGTGCAACTCGAGGTGTACGGAAAGCGCTACGGCGATTATCCCGCGCGCCGGTTCCGCCCGCAAGCCGTGCTGAGTCCCAGCGGCTTCGACGACGCGACGACCGATATTCCATTTGGTTTGGAGCCACTCGAATCGACCGCCACCGGCGAGGCGTACGGGATCGAGCTGTTCGCGCAAAAAAAGTTTGGCGCGTCACCGTTTTATGGACAGCTGAGTACGAGTCTCAATCGCACGCGCTTTACCGGGATCGACGGCACGACCACGCGCGGCGCGTTCGATTCCCCCGTGACGGCCAACGGCGTATTGGGATGGCGTCCCAACTCCAAGTGGGAAGTCGCGACGCGCCTGCGCGGCGCCACCGGCTTGCCGTTCACGCCGTTCGTGGCCACAGGCTCACTCGCTGGCACCTTGGACTTCACGCGCTACAACGCCCGGCGTGTGGGGACATTTTTTGCGGCCGACCTGCGCGTCGATCGACGCTTCATCATGGGTCGCACGCAGTTCATCGCCTTTATCGACCTGCAGAACTTCACGAATCGGCAGAACCAGCAGGCACCGGTG
The DNA here is from genome assembly GCA_038224035.1 of Gemmatimonadales bacterium. GTDB lineage: Bacteria > Gemmatimonadota > Gemmatimonadetes > Gemmatimonadales > Gemmatimonadaceae > JAABRT01. The sequence goes on along the minus strand of JBBRFQ010000209.1, from coordinate 93 downwards.
TGGAACCCGAGAACGCGCGCCGTCGACACCAATCAAAGTATCGGACTATTCCCGTCGATCGGGCTGAACCTGGAGTTCTGAGGGATCCGGGGG
>JBBRFQ010000208.1:0-6425 GCA_038224035.1 Gemmatimonadales bacterium | reverse complement strand
CCGACTCATCGTGGCTTCCAGCACATTCGTTCCCGGACTGAACTCGAGCCCCCACACACGCTTGAGCAACTCGCCCCGCGTCACCAGCGCGTCGCGGTGCAGCAGCAGATAGTCGAGCAGGGAATATTCCCGCGGCGTAAGGGATAGTTCGCGGCCCGCCGATCGCACCACGTGACGGACCCGGTCGATCATCAAATCGCCCAGTCTCGACTCGTCCGACCGGGTCGCCCCTCCTCGGCGGAGCGCCGCGCGCACGCGCGCCAGCAGAATGGACTGCGGCACGGGCTTGGTAAGGAAATCATCGGCCCCCGCGTCGAGCGCTGCGACGATCGCCTGATCCGCACCACGTCCGCTCAGAATGATGATCGGGAGTGCATGGCCGTCCCGGCGCAGCGCCTCTACCAGGCTCACGCCGGCGATGTCAGGCAGTCCGAGGTCGATGATGGCCGGATCGTAGTCACCACTCGACGCCATGCGCTGCGCTGCATCGCCGGTGAACGCGACGTGCGACTGGTATCCCGCTTCGCTCAAGACGCGCCGCTGCCACTCGGCAACGTGTGCGTCATCCTCCACGATCAGAATGCGCATCCATCCGTCCCTGCCTCAAGACTGCCCCGCGGCGCGGAAGCTGGCGGGGCCAGAACGACCTGCCTTACAGGACTGTAATGCAAACGTCACGTCGCTGTAAGGCTGAAGGACCACAGCACGCCGACACTGCAATGCACGAGACCAACCACCACTCGTGCGGATCCCCAGTCCGACACCACCCTTCTCCGCCACAGGAACCCCAAGTCGATGCGCTGGTTTTCGAATCTTCGCCTATCCGCAAAACTCATCGTGGCCTTCGTCGGGCTACTCCTCATCAACACTGCCGTCGGTGTACTCGCGGTGAAGCGACTCGCCGACGTGAACGAGGAAGCCACGCAACTGGCCACGAATTGGCTGCCGAGTGTGCGCGTTACATCGGCTCTGAACGCCAACGAGTCGGACGTACGCGTCTGGCTCTGGACGATCATCACCGCCCAGAACGCCACTGAACTGCAGGACGCCGAACAACGCCTCGCGAGCGAGATCTCACGCTTCAATGCAAATCTCGCGGAGTACGAGCCCCTGGTTTCCACTGACGAGGAGCGCCGTCTTCTGACCGCCTTCAAGGAACGATGGAAGGCGCACGTAGAAGTCACGAACACGATTCACTCGTTCGCCAAGGGGGGCGACAACACTGCGGCGACGGCGCTCATGATCGGTGCGTCGCGCGCGGTCCGCCTGGAAGCCACGAGCCTGCTTGATACACTGGTAGCGAACAACAGCGCTGGTGCCGACCAGGCGAGCGCACGCGCAGCGGCAACTTACGCATCAGCTCGCCTGTGGATCGCCGCAGCAATCATCGCCAGTATCGTGTTCGGACTCGTGCTCGCCTTCGCCATTGCGCGCATCGTGTCCAGGCCCGTGCAGCGTCTGACCCACATCGCGGAGCAGCTTGCACTGGGCGATGTCGACCAAGTGGTTGTGGCCGATACAACGGACGAGGTCGGTGTCCTGGCCACCGCGTTCGCCGCAATGATTTCATCGCAGCGGGGACTCGCCGATGCCGCCCATCGACTGGCCGCCGGTGACACCAGCGTCGCCGTCAGCACGCGCGGCAGCAAGGATGTGCTCGGTCATGCGTTTGTCCAGCTCCGGGGCACCATGGCGTCGCTCGTGACCGAAACCGGGACGCTCGTCTCGGCCGCGAAGGCGGGCGACCTGTCGCGTCGCGGCGACGCCGCCAAGTACCAGGGAGCCTTTCAGGACCTCGTCCAGGGCATCAACGATACGCTGAACGCGGTCGTGGAACCCGTGGTCGAAGCCAGCCAAGTGCTGGAACGCGTTGCCGACCGCGACCTCACCGTGCGCGTGCAGGGCAACTACTCGGGCGACCACGCCCGCATCAAGAACTCGCTTAACAGCGCCATCGAGATTCTCGACGTCGCGCTTGGCCAGGTGAACGCCGCCGCCGGTCAGGTCGCCGCCGCCGGCGACCAGATCACCGCCGGTAGCCAGCAGTTGGCCCAAGGGTCAAGCGAGCAGGCCGCGTCCCTCGAGGAAGTGGCAAGCAGCATGCAAGAGATGGCTGCGATGTCGCAGCAGAGCGCGAAGAACGCCGTCGAGGCGCGCACGCTCGCCGAGGCCACGCGTTCATCCGCCCAGGAGGGAGGCGTGAGCATGACGCGGCTCTCCTCAGCCATGCTGAGCATTCAGGATTCGGCCGACAGGACCGCGCGCATCGTGAAGACGATCGACGAGATCGCGTTCCAGACCAACCTGCTCGCGTTGAACGCGGCCGTGGAAGCCGCGCGCGCCGGTGACGCCGGCAAAGGCTTTGCGGTGGTTGCTGACGAGGTGCGCTCGCTCGCTATTCGCGCGTCCGAAGCGTCCAAGCAGACGGCCGAGCTGATCGAGCTCTCCGTCGCGAATGCGAAGACGGGCGTGCAGCTCAACAGCGAGGTGCAGGAGAAGCTCTCCGAGATCACCACGCAGGTCACCCGCATGGTGGGCATGGTGGACGAGGTCGCCGCCGCGAGTGCTCAGCAGAGTGTGGGCGTGAGCCAGATCAACCAGGCGATCGAGCAGATAAACATCGTCACGCAAGGCGTGGCGGCCAACGCTGAGGAGTCCGCGTCGGCGGCCGAGGAGCTGTCGGGTCAGTCGCAGACGCTGTCGGCCATGGTTGGCGAGTTCCACCTCACGGCGGAGGCGGACGCGCGCCGGATGGTGACCGGTCGCACGACTGCATCCTCCCGTCGGACTCGCGGCGCGCCGCGCGGTGCGGCGGTGCCGACGAGCCGAGTGTTCTCCAACGGCGGCGCGCAGTCTCGCGCGCAGGATGAGGAGGATCTGGAATCGGCGATGCAGCTCTTCTGAACCGGGGCCGCTTCTACCATCACCCGCCACGACGGATCGTGGACGGGACTGCAACACTCGTCCCGCCACGTCACCGTTCGCGCGTTAGAACGTGTCCGCGAGGTTCTCAAACGCGTGCAAGCGCGCTGGTCACTCGCGGCTGACGCGAATTGTGTACGCGCCCGTCGCGCTCTTCTTGGCGTGTCGCACCTGCGCGATATACTCGCCAGGGAGGAGCGAGGCCTTGATTCTCGCATTCAGTCCAACGCCGCTGTCATCGTCTTCCGCGATGAGGCGGCCGGCGCTGTCAGGGCCGAACAACTTCAGCACGACATCGGACTTTCCGCCGGTACGGATCACGTGAGTTCCAGTGCTCTTCACGGCGAAACGATAGACGTCTTCTTCTCCCGGCATGCCGATGGCCGCTCGGGTAGAGGTTCGCGCGCCGACTTTCAGGTCGACGTATGGCTTGGCGTCATGCGGGTACGCCTCACGACTCTTGATGAACGCTTTGTCGAGTTCGGAGAGGACATGATTCTCCTCGGTGCCGTGGCCGCCCTGAACCCACGCGTCAGGAAAGAAGTAGAGCATGATCGAGTGCGGATCAAAGTGTGTGCCGCGGATCTGATCGCGTTTGTACCTGTTCAACACGTTGTGCCGCGTCTCTTCCTCCGTCCATTGGTTGGGCGGCTTGGCCAGATCGCGAATTACGATGTCCTCGTTCCACTGAATGCCCGGCGACGGGTTCTGGTGCTCGTGCCCGAGGCCAATGGCGTGGCCGAACTCGTGTGCGGTGGTGCCGCCGTCAAGGAAGCCAAGGTTCATCGTTGGGAGATGCCGTGCAATGTGCAAGCAGTCAGTTCCGACATAGGACCAGGCGCCGTCGTCCGCGTCGAAGCCGATGCGGATTTCCGCATCCAAGTCGTTTGTAAACGCGAATGACAAGTTCGCGTGTTCTGTCCACCATGCGGCTTGCTCACGCACGATGCGTTGCTGTTCCGTCGTACCGTCGAGAAATCGAACGCGCAGGCGGGTTCCAGTGACCCACATTTTGCGCCATTCGAATACGGCACGCGTTGCGCCGCCACGTCGCACAGTGGCCTGCGGTCGAAAGATTTGATTGGGCAGCACACGCTCGTGACAGACTCTCACCGGGTTCGACATCCTGAGATCCTCCAAAGGTGTCTACGGGCTGATGACGTGGGGCGCTCTCACCACGCAGTAAGCATCGGACATCCACCCCGCGCTTGCAAGGCTGGCCTACAGCGAACGCGACTGCTGGCGACCACCCGGCTCTTCGGTAAATCGTGTGGCGTATTGCATGAGCACGCTTGGCGCGATCACGCTCCGGATCGCCAATCACGGCGCCTTTCACCAGCAAAACTCTCCCACCGATCCATGCCGCGCCGCGCGAACCGATGCTCCACACTGTATGGCCGCTTTGACCATTGGTTACGCGGCGGCTGACCACGTTGGCGATCGGCCTGCACCCGGCCGATCACCGCACGGTTACAGGGTCATACTGACCCGCGCGTAGACATATCGGCCATTGAAGCCGAAGGGCGAGATGCCGCTGTACGGGAAGATGCCACCATTGTTGGTGGTCGCCGAGTTCGCATCGGGATACACGTCGAGCAGGTTGTCGGCGCCGAGTGTGAAGCGCACCGCACGCGGCAGCGTGTATGAGAGCGAGAGGTCGGTGATCACTTTGGCGCCATACGTGTTGTCGAGCGAGCCATTCGGATTGGTGCCACGGGCCACGACTTCGCCGAACCGCTGGGCACGCAGCGTGACGTCGAGCGCGCGACGGGTGAGGTTCGCGGAGAACATCACGTTACTGCGTGGCTGGCCAAGCTCGATGCGGCCGCGCTCGACGCGTCCGAACAGCGCCTCACCCTGCGTGTTCAGCGCGGCCGGCGTGGGCTTCACATACGTCACCTTGTTTTCGGTGGTGTTGTACGCGCCGGTCAGGCGGACAAAGCCGACTGCACCCACTTGCAAGCCGTAGTTCGCGACGAAATCCGCACCTTGCGTCCGTGTGTTGATGGCGTTGGTGAAGTACCGCCCTCCCGACACGCCGGAGAGCCCGTTGGCCGCGAGCAGCGCGGTCACTTGTGCACCGGTGAAGTTCTCAGAGAAGACGACCCGGTCGCTGATGAAGATGTTGTAGTAGTCAGCAGTGAACGACAGGTTGCGCGTTGCTTCCACGGCAAAACCGCCGCTCCAATTGATCGACTGTTCCGGCGTGAGGTCTTCCGCGCCGAGCACGCGGGCGATCGGATCGTTCACGGGAAAGGTGCGCACGTCGAACGGCACACCGTCAATGAAGTTGGTGGCAGTCGACGAGAACCACTGCTGGTGCAACGACGGAGCGCGGAAGCCGGTGCTGAAGGCGCCGCGGAGCTTCAGTTGGTCGAGCAGCGAGAAGCGGGTCGCAAGTTTGCCGGTGGCTGTTCCGCCAAAGTCGCTGTAATTCTCCACGCGCGCCGCCGCCGATAGCAGCCACCGATCAGTCACATCGTTGGAGGCTTCGATGTAGGCACCCACGTTGCTGCGTGTGTTGGTGCCGGCGTCGCCCGGACGAAAGCCCGGGAACACCTGCGAGCCCAACGCACCCTGACGGCCGGCGTTTGGCCCGCCGATGATCCTGACACCGCCGTCGCGATAGGAGTCGGGGGCACCGTCGGTGATGTCGTAGCTCTCATAGCGGAACTCAGCGCCCGTCGCGATCTGCAGCGGCTTGCGCAGGCCCACGTTGAAGTCGCGCGTGAAGTCGACGTTCGTCGTGCTCTGCGTGAAGCCTAACTGTCCGGCGTAGAACGCTTGCGGGCTCTGCGCCCCCAACGTGACGTTGGCGGAGTTGGCAATGTCGAACGCGAAGCTGTTGCGTCCGATCACGGTGCTGACGTCGTAGCCCCACCCGCCGAGGTCGCCCTTCAGGCCGAGCGTTCCCGAATAGTCCCAGATCGTTGATGTGATCAGGGGAAGGAAACCATCGGGATACAACGCACGCACGGTGCGATCGTCGAGCGGACGGCGGAAGAAGCCTGCTGCCTCACCGTCACGGCGACTGACGCCGATGTTCGAGTACAGCTGCGCCCCGCTGTTGAGCGTGCGGCCGTAGTTCATGAAGCCGGTGAAGTCGCGCACATCGGCGTCGCCCTGACGGTGATTGATCGCGGGCGCGTTGCCGTTGCGCGGGTCGCCGGCGAAGTACTGGGTGCGCGTGTCAGGGAGTGAGCGGTTCGTCGGCGCCCGGTCGCGATACTCCGCGGCCAGCGTCAGGAATCCTGCGCCACCGAAATCAGTGGAATAGTTGCCGGCGAGCTGCAGGACCTGACCATCGCTGAGATTGTCCCTGAAGTTCTGCGTGGCCGCTGGTACGTCGGGATTGCCCTCGAGTGTTGTCTGCGTACGACCGAGTGTCGCGGAGAACTCGGCCGGCGCATTCGACTTGAGGATGATGTTGATGACACCAGCGATCGCGTCGGAGCCATACTGCGCAGCGGCGCCGTCACGGAGAATTTCGATGCGGTCGATCA
>JBBRFQ010000207.1:0-6442 GCA_038224035.1 Gemmatimonadales bacterium | reverse complement strand
GGTGTACGCGCCGGTAAAAAGCGCGTCCACCGTGGTGGAACGAATGTGTCCGCGATCTTCGTCTACGTACTGTACTTGCGCAATGTGTTGCGCAAAAAGCGACGTCATCGAGAGCGTTTGGAATGAACCGTTGAACCGGCCGAGAGCGGATATCGTCGCACTGGTAAACAGCGATGAGGCGGGCGCGGAGGTTGGATTGTTGGGATTGACGTTCAGTTCTGTCAGATCGGTTGAGCACCCGGTGGCGCTGAATGCCACCGCGAGCAATGCCACCGAGAGTCGTGTGTGATTCATCTGTGAATCCTCCCGGTGGCCGATCACGGCGTGATAGTGAGGTTGAGACCAATCGAACGCGTGGTGGGCATGGCGCCCATGTCAAAACCCTGCCCGCCGTTGCCGGCGTTGGCGGCGTTTTCCGGATCGTAGTTGGGGAAGTCAGTCCAGGTGAACAAGTTCCGTCCCACGAACGACACGTTGAGGCCGGAGAGCCTGGCACGTGATGCGAGTGATGTGGGCACATCCCAACTCAAGCGGACTTCGCGCAACTTGGCGAAACCAGTGTTGAAAATACCGGCTTCGTTGATGGGATAGACGCTGTGTCCGTAGTCCTCCGCGGTCACGTTGACGGTGTTCGCCACGCCAGTGGCTTGATCAATTCCCTTGACGACGAGCCCCGGGTCGTTCCAATCCACTTCACGACCCTTCAGGGTTGTTTCGAGAACGCCGGCATACGTGCCCCACCAGTTGCCGATCGAGAAATTCTGTCCGCCGCGCCGGAAGTCGATGAGCGTGTTGAGCGTCAGGCGCTTGTAGCGCAGTTCGTTGGCCCAGCCACCGACCCAGTCCGGATTCACGTTGCCAAGCACGGACTTCGCCGCGGCGCGTTGCGGGAGGCCATCGGCGAGCAGGAGTTGGCCGCTCGCGGAATCGCGCAGATAGCCGTAGCCGAACAGCACACCGTACGGCTCACCTTGACGCGCTTCGATGTTCGCACCCCACTGCGATGCCACGATGATCGTTTTGAGGCCCGGTGCCAGCGAATCGACGCGATTGCGGTTGCGCGTGTAGTTGAACGTCGTGCGCCACGAGAGGTCGCGACCGCGAATGGGCTGCACGGTCACCAGTGCCTCGAATCCCTTATTGGTAATCTGGCCGGCGTTGATGATGGTGCTTTGGAACCCGGTGGCCGGGGCAATCGTGAGCGGAATAATCTGATCGCGCGTCCGCTTCACGTAATACGTGCCGTCCACAGTGACCCGATCGCTGAAGAACGAAATTTCGGCACCCCCTTCCATGCCGATGGTACGTTCCGGCTTCAGTCCAGCATTGGCGGAGGTATTGCTCAGCGAATACAACGACTGGCCGCCGAATTTGTTGGTGTTGCCGATGTACAGCGTTTGCAGTTGGTACGGCCCGGCGTCCGATCCGACCTGCGCAAAGCCGCCACGAAACTTCGCGTAGGAAATCCAGTTGTTTTTCCTGATGGCCGGAAAGAGATCGCTGATGACCAACGAGGAGTTCACCGACGGATAGAAGTACGACGAGTTTTCTTTGGGCAGCGTGGACGACCAGTCGTTGCGCCCCGTGACTTCGACCGTCCAGAGCTTGTTTAGCGTGACGACCGCCGATCCATACGCCGAATTCACCGCCGAGTGAAACTCAGCGTTCGCAATGGTCGGAGCAATTCCAGCATTGGCGAGATTGTAAATCTTCTCCACCAGGATGCCGGCCGTGCCAAAGGAGTTCGTGAATCGGTCGTTGCGGCGACGATTACCGCCGAGGTTGACCGTCATGTCCAGCATGCCCAGCGACTGACGGGCCGTGAGGATACCGTCGACATTGGTCTCTCTCGCGCGATTGGTGGCGTTCGTAAACCCACCATTGAACGACGCGCTGGCGTTGTCGATGTTGCCGCGAGCAAACCGCTGTTCGGTGGTCTGGCGGTATGAGTCTGAACCGACGCGCACCAGCCCCGACAGCCACGAGGTCAACTGGTAATCGGCCGACACCTGCCCGATCACGCGTTCGCGACTGTCCGGTGCCGTGTTCTCAAAGACCTGCCAATACGGATTGCGATGGTAGTTCTCGTTCCAGTTGTACAAACTGCCGTCGGCAAGTCCATACGGATTTTCAGCCGTATTGAAGTACTGGCGCTGCAACGACTGCACGTCAACCTGCCGTCCGAACCAGGTGAAGGTCATGAACGGATTGCCTTCGGTATACCCATTCTCCGTTCGGTTGTCGCCGCTGTTTTGCACGTACTGCAGCGAGCCGGACATCGTCAGCTTGTCCTTGATCACGGCGCTGGCCGACATCGTACCCGCGAGCTTGGAGAGCCGCGAGTTCGGCACGATACCAGTGACCTGATCTTTGGTAAGGGACAGCCGTGCGCCCATGCCGCGACCGGATGAGGTGACATTCAGCGTGTTGGAAATGGTGCTGCCGGTACGGAAGTAGTCCTGCACATTGTTCGGATGCGCGATCCAGGGCTGCGCTTTACCGCTGAACTGATCGATGGGTTGGCCCCTGAATTGTGGGCCCCATGATTCGTCGGCACCGTCGTTGACGCCACCACCCGCACCATCGACGAACTGAAACTCGCCGCCAAATCCCTGTCCGTACTGATTCTGATACGTGGGGAGAATGGACGGCGATTCAGACGTGAATCGACTGGTGAAACTCACATTGGTGCCGGCCGGCGCACCGCGTCCGCTTTTCGTTGTGATCACCACAGCGCCGTTCGAGGCGCGCGATCCATAGAGCGCCGCCGCATTCGGGCCTTTCAGAATGTTCATGCTTTCAATGTCATCCGGATTCAGATCGGAAATGGCTGTGCCATAGTCACGGCCTCCCCCCGCGGACGCCGTGGAAAACCCGGCATTTGAAATCGGAATGCCATCAAGAATGAAGAGCGGTTGGTTTTCGCCCAGAATGGAGCCCTGTCCGCGAATCACGATGCGCGACGAGCCGCCCATGTTTCCCGACTGACTGATGGTCACGCCACTGACTTTCCCTGACATCGCGCTGATGACATTCGGCGCCTGCACCGTGGTGAGTTCGTCACCAGAGAGCGATTGCTGTGACGTACCAATGGTCGCCTTCTCGCGCTGCAAGCTGAGCGCGGTGATCACAATGCCTTGCATTTGGGTGATCTGCGCCGTCATCAACCAGTCGAGCGTCGCCGGTTCTCCCGTGAGATTTACCGATTTGCGCGAGAGGCGATAGCCGATCAGGCGAAGGGTCACGCTGGCGGGGCCTCGCACCGTGCCAGGCACCGAAAGCGTGTATCGGCCATCAACATTCGTGATGGTACTGTATGGTGTTTCGTCCACGCTGATTGTGGCGCCGACAATCGCGGTGCCTTGATCGTTGACAACCCGACCAGAGATGACGGTAGGATTTTGCGCCTGCATGCCGGATGGACTCACGGCGAGAAGCGCGCAGCCGATCAAACAGGCCTGCAGTGCTCGTGACAAACGGACGACCATGACTGAACCCCCTCGACATTGGTGGTGGGGATGAAACCATGACACCTGGTGCAGTTTGCCCAGGGAACTATCCAGCCTCCCGTGCGGCCGAATGGTGGCGTCCAGTGTCCGAAGTCAGGTCACGAGAAGTTCCGAGCCGGATCCACGCGTGCCTCCCTGAACGTCATCGTAGCTGATACTTATAGATGATTGGCACGCGCATGGTCAGGATTTGCCTGACACTCCGCGAGGGAAGCGACGACACGAGCGCACGTGCCCGTCAGTGCGTGCGAACCACGATGACAGGGCCTTGGTTCGCCGCACCGCCAAAACGATTCATCGCGGTCGCCACGTCGAGGTACAAAATCTCAAGGATGCCCGCAGCGGACACGTTGCGCAGATCGCTGAGTGCAATGACGCCATTGTAGTCGAGCGAGGCATGCACTTTGCCCGCCTCCGGGTTGCTCTGGCTGGTCTTGCCCCGTTCCGTGAGATAGGCCGGGCGAAGAGAGCGGATGACGTCCAGCGCATTCATGGCACGAATGGCGGGACTGGAAAGTTCGTCCAGCGAAATCACATTGCGGTTAGGGCGCGCAGTGCCGGGAAGCGGGGAGGTTGCGGTGCCACCAGACGCCGGCGCACCGGACTGGACAGTACACGCCGAAGCCGCGAACAACAGCGCCAGGACGGTGCGAACACCTTTCAGCATTTGGGACCTCGTTCCGTGGAGGACGCTCTACACTGCTGGTCCCAGCTAAGCGGCGTCAAGTCGTATTTTGCCTGACGGCCTCGGCTTGGAGTCTCACCAATCGACGAATGGAAGCGAGGGCTCTCGCATCCTTCAAGCAGCTGGCGATTGGCTGCGCGAGAAAGCCATGGGACGTGTGGAAAACGATGGTCCAACCCTGAGCCAGCGTCGGATCACTGGCTTCGGCAAAAGAGATGTGGTTGCCGTCGGGGTCGGTCACCATCACGGTCTTGATCTTGCTGTCTGAAGACTACTGAGTGGTGTCAACGCCCATCGCGTCCAGCTGTTCGTACCACGCGGACGCGATGTTCAGATCCTTGACGGCCACGCTGGCCAGTACGGCGTCGATAGCCATCGTTCTCTCCTCGGTGCAATCGTTGTCATTCGATGCGGCTGACGGGCGGCAACCAATTCGATGGACGGCGCGGGTCAGGCCTCCTGCAAAAGCAGCTCGTCACGATGGGCCTCCACAAATTGCGCGAACTCAACCGGCGCTCGGCCCGTCACCTCGGCCACCGTGTGCGTCACGGGTGGCGTACCCGTGAATCGCGGCAACATGTGGAGCAGCATCATCACCAGAATCAAGCCGGGCTCGCGACCGTCGCGCTGCAGCGTTCGAAAGAAGCGCCAGGCGCTGGGCGATTCATACGTGATGGGCGTGCCTAATCCGTTCGTCAATTGCGCGGCCATCTGCGCAAAATTCAGCGGAATTTCTGACGTCAACGTGTAGGCCTGCCCGTGGTGCTGCGTGCCCGGTTGCGTCAACACGAGCGCAGCTACGCGGGCAATGTCACGGACGTCAACCAGCGTGAACCGGGCGTTCCCGGCCGGCAGGAAGATGCGATGCCTGCGCACCAGCTCCTCGTGGAGCGTGCTGGTGAAGTTCTGCATGAAGTAGGCCGGCCGCAGCATCGTGTACGGAACGCCGCTGGATACCAGCCGCCGCTCGATCTTGTGGTGCGGGACGAACCAGTTGTGCTCCGCCCCCTGCACGGAAAGGAACACAATGTGCGCGACGCCGTGTTGTCGCGCTCGCTGAATGAGGCCAGCGAAGTCGTCAGTCAGCTGCGGCGGACGCAGCAGAAAGAGACTGTCGCAGTCGGCCAGCGCGACGTCTTGAGTGGCGCGGTCGAGAAAGTCGAACGGCACCGGCTCGACGCGCGCGTCGTCACGCCACGTCGCGGCATCCAGCGCGATGTTGCGCACACCAGCGCGAACGTCGATGTCGTCATGCCCACGCAGCGCCGCAATCACGGCCGAACCGACTTGACCCGTGGCGCCCGTGACCAGGATGCGTTTCATGGCGAGGCTCGCGGCATCACACGATCACCGCGCTCACTGGCCGTCGCAGTGATCGCGCCATAGCGGGCCCACGCCCGAACCGCACGTCGAGATCGGGACGCTGTCTGCCGAGACCAAGGTGCGCGGCAAACTGCGATCGAGCGGACGACACTTCCACTGGCGGATTGATCATCGCGGTACTGATGCCGAGCACGGTGCACTGCAGCGCGAATCGCTCGAGACAGCGCCCCACCACCATCCAATGCGCCGTATTGCTCGGAATCGAGGGATTCCCGCTGTGCCCGAGAAGAGACCGTCGCGATGATCGAGCGCTTCGCGAGAGTTGCAGGCGGTAGCCAGCAACCGGTGCGACCGGTGCGCCGATCGCGCGCAATCCGTGTGCCGTCACCGCCTGCGCGATATCCTCGGCGGTGCAGCCAAGCGAGACGTAGAGGTGATGATCGTCGGGATCGGACGCCGGGCACCGTCGGGTTAAATCGGGAAGAATCGTGATCGCATCGGGCGACAAGCCGAACTTCCAGCACAGCGTATTGTGACTCGATGGGGCCAGCGTTGCCGCGCGAATCAACGCGTGGTGTACCGCCGTCAACCCGGTGGCGCGCGTCAGGGGCTCGCGCCACAGTTCGCGCGTAGCCTAGTCGTAGCGCTGTCTGGTCAGGCGTGCATCGGCCGCGACCAGCGCGATTGATCCCGCACTGATGCCGACCGTGTACCAGAAGAACTGGTGACGCGTTGGCATGTGGTGCGTTACCTGAGGAGAAGGAAGCCTCATCGTGTGAGCAAATGATGCCGGGCATGGTAACCGCAGAAGCGCTATTTCGTGTGCTTGCCGTCGCGTGACGTGGCACTGACGTTGAACTCGACTGCATCGAGGTCGAACTCCAGATACGAGTAGTTCCCGGTCGGCGCGTGCCACACGCCGTCA
>JBBRFQ010000206.1:0-6444 GCA_038224035.1 Gemmatimonadales bacterium | reverse complement strand
CTCCGCGGCGCGTGATGCCATGCGCGCCAACGCGATTGAGTCGCGCGATCCGGTGGACCGACCGCTCGACCTGCTCGTGCAGCATCTCGTCACACTCGCACTCGGCGGAGGATTCACGGCGGCCGGAGCGCTGGCCGAGCTTCGTACCACGCGTGCGTACGCCGCGCTCACGCGCGAGGAGTTCGATTGGGCGATTGATTTTGCAACGCGTGGCGGAGATACGCTGCAAGCGTACCCCGAATATGCACGGCTGGTGCTGCAGGACGATCGCTACATGGTTCGTGACGCACAGGTCGCGCGGCGGCATGTGCTCAACATCGGTACCATCGTCAGTGATGCCGCGATCGCCGTCCGGTTCCTCACCGGCGGGCGCGTTGGCACCGTGGAAGAGAGTTTTATCGCCCGGCTGACGCCCGGCGATGTGTTTCTCTTCTCGGGACGTGCGCTCGAGTTCGTGCGCGTACGGGACTTGGTAGCCTGGGTCCGAAAAGCCAAATCCATGGCGCACGCCATTCCCCGGTGGGCCGGCGCACGCATGCCGCTCTCCACCGAACTCGCGGCGGCAGTGCGCGATACGCTGGAGAGTGCGCGACTCGGCGTGTACAACACGCCGGAGCTTGAGTCCGTTCGACCGCTGCTGGAACTGCAGGCGGAGCGCTCGGTAATTCCTCGCCCGGACGAGTTGCTCATCGAGCGCTGCGAAACCCGTGACGGGTTTCACCTGTTCATCTATCCGTTCGAGGGGCGGCTCGTGCACGAGGGGCTCGCCGCATTGTTCGCCTACCGGATTGCGCAGCTGGCGCCCATTACCTTCACCTTCGCGTGCAACGACTATGGGTTCGATCTGATGTCGCCGGAGCTGGCGCCACTCGAAGAGGCCATTGAATCCGGATTGCTCGCGCCCGCGCATCTGCTGCACGACATTACCCAGAGCCTGAATGCGGCCGAACTCGCACGTCGCCAGTTCCGGGAGATAGCCCGCGTGGCCGGACTTATCTTTGGTGGCTTTCCCGGGCAACAGAAATCCATGAAGCAGGTGCAGGCATCCAGTGGGCTGCTCTTTGATGTGTTCACCCGATTTGATCCGGACAACCTGCTCTTGCATCAGGCACAGCGTGAGGTTCTTGAACGACAACTCGAAGCCAGCCGCATCGGGCGGGTGCTCACGCGACTCTCGGCATCAGCGGTGCGCGTGATTGACGTGGAACGTCCCACACCGCTGGCGTTTCCGTTGCTTGTGGACCGAACGCGTGAAAAGCTGAGTACCGAAAAACTTGCTGATCGGGTGCGGCGCATGACCGCGCAGATGGAAAAGCGCACCGGCGCGAGCCGCGAAGTGGTGCTGCGGCCCGTTCGATGACGCCGCGCTCATGAACAACTCACCAACGGCATCGCCCGCCCGGGCGCACAGTGACTTGAGTCTCACCATTCGTGACGAGCAGATCATCCTGCACGCCGAGCGCGCCGCTGAACTGCCGCGTACACGCACGGTGATTATTGCCGATGTGCACTGGGGCAAGGCCACGGCGCTACGTGCGTATGGTGTGCCGGTACCCGCGGGCGGCACCACGTCCGATCTGCTGCGACTCGATGCGCTGCTGCACCGCACGCGCGCTCATCACTTGCTGGTGCTCGGTGATCTCGCACATTCACGCCACGGCTGGGAGGATCGTGCGCTACAGCCCGTCCAGGCATGGCGCAGCCGATGGCCCGATCTCCGGGTGACACTCGTGCGAGGCAATCACGACGCGCACGCCGGTGATCCGCCAGCCAGTCTGCGCATCGGCGCGGTGGACGCACCACTCACCGTGGGCGCGCTTACGTTTGCGCACGATCCGCTGTGCGTCAAGGTCGTGCCCGACACGGAACGTACGGGTCGCGATGACGCGCCTGCGCCGTTCAGATTGTGCGGCCACGTGCACCCCACCATCAAACTCTCCGGACGCGGCGGCGACCGTGTCCGACTCCCCTGCTTTGTTGTCGGGCCCGATTGCCTCATACTTCCCGCCTTCTCGGCGTTCACAGGCAGTGGCGCGTGGACTCGCCAGGAAGAGGAACGTGTGTTCGCGATTGTCGACGACCGCGTGATCGAACTGCCGCTGCCCTAACCGCTCTTTCACTCTCTCGACGCACGCATGTCTGCTACCGATTTTCCGTCCGATATTAGAATCGCGCAGCAAGCGCGACTTCGGCCCATCACCGATGTCGCGTCGGATCTTGGTCTCATCCCAGACGAACTCGATCCGTACGGTCGCTACATGGCCAAGCTGCCGCTCGAAATCGCGCAGCAACCAGTGCGCGGGCGGCTCGTGCTGGTCACCGCGATCAGCCCCACACCCGCGGGCGAGGGCAAGAGCACGGTGAGTGTTGGCCTGGCGCAAGCGCTGCGCCGGATCGGGAGCAACGCGGTGCTCGCGCTGCGCGAACCGAGTCTCGGGCCCGTGTTCGGGGTGAAAGGCGGCGCGGCCGGTGGTGGATACAGTCAGGTGTTGCCGATGGAAGAGATCAACCTGCATTTCACCGGCGACTTTCACGCGATTGCGTCGGCGCACAACCTGCTCAGTGCGCTGCTCGACAATCACCTGAGTCAAGGCAATGCGCTGGGCCTTGATACTCGCCGCATCACATGGCCGCGCACCATCGACATGAATGACCGTGCGCTGCGACATGCCGTGATCGGAATGGGCGGGGCCGCGCACGGGGTACCGCGCGAGGAACGATGGGTGATCGTGCCGGCGAGTGAAGTCATGGCCATCGTGGCGCTGGCGCGCGATTACACCGACCTGCAGGAGCGACTGGCCCGCATCATCGTGGGCACGCGCGCAGGGGCGGCGCGCGAACCGGTGCGCGCCGGCGATCTCGACGCGGCGCAGCCCATGAGCATTTTGCTCAAGCACGCGATGCGTCCGAATCTCGTGCAAACGCTTGAAGGCGGGCCCGCCATCGTACACGCTGGTCCGTTTGGCAACATCGCGCATGGCTGCAACAGTCTGGTGGCCACGCGTACGGCGCTTGCACTCGGCGACATCGTGGTCACCGAAGCCGGGTTCGGATCAGATCTCGGCGCCGAGAAGTTCTTCAACATCGTGTGCCGCGCCGGCGGGTTGCATCCCGAAGCGGCGGTGCTCGTGGCCACCGTGCGTTCGCTCAAGATGCAGGGCGGCGCGCGCAAAACGGAGCTCGACACCGAAGACCTCGGTGCGCTCGAACGCGGGTTGCCGCACCTCGAGCACCACGTGGGGAACGTGCGTCAGTTTGGCGTTCCGGTCGTGGTGGCACTCAATCGTCGCGCCTCCGACACGCAGGCCGAGATCGAGAGTGTGTTGGCGTTCTGCGCCAAGCACAACATGCGTGCGGCACTCACCGATGTGTTTGCGCGTGGTGGCGAAGGTGGCGAAGTGCTCGCCCGCGAAGTGCTCGCGTTGCTCGACGCGCGTGGACACGAGTTCCGCCCGCTGTACGACACGTCCCGACCGATCCGCGAGAAAATCGAGACCATTGTGCAGCGCGTGTACGGCGGCGCGGGTGCCGACTTCACGCCGGCCGCCGAACGCGGCATCGCATGGCTCGAAGCGAACGGCATGGGCGAGACGCCGGTTTGCATGGCCAAGACCCAGTATTCCCTCACGGACAACGCCGAGCATCTCGGGCGCCCGCGTGACTTCCGCATCACCGTGAGCGAGGTGAGTGGCAGCGCGGGCGCGGGCTTTGTGGTGGCCCGGTGCGGTGACGTCATGACGATGCCGGGCCTGTCGAAAACGCCTGCGGCCACCCGCATGACGATGGATCGGGAGGGACGGGTCAGCGGGCTGTCGTGAGGACCCGTCGTCAGTGGTCGTTTCGTACAACGCCATGCGACCCGGATGCCGGGAACGTCGTCAGTCGCTCGACTCGTCGCGGGGGGCAAGCGCGTGCCCACCGATGCGCTGATGTGCACATCTCCGGCACGCGGGTTGCCGAATGGCCAGAAAGCCTCAGGCGCCCGCGAGGCCGCAAGACCGAATCGGGATCAGCAACCGCAGAAATCCTCTACGCTGCCACGCGAGCGCGCGACTCCACCAACGGCATGACCTGCGCGGCGAATCGCTCCATTTCCTCGAGTTGCGGACTGCACTGCAGCAGCAACAGATCCACGCCCACGTTCTGCAACTCGCGAATGCGATCGGCCACCTGCTCGGGCGTTCCCACGAGCCCCGTCCGCAGTCCGCGATTCGACACCGAATAATCCTGTACCGACAGTGTCTGCTCGAGTTTCGTATTCGCAATCCAGTCCTGGAAATTGCCATAGCCCGGTGAACCGGGCGTCACCGTCGTGATGCGCTCCAGTTCACGCTGCGCTTCTGCGGGAGTATTCCGCACGATGGTGTACGCCGCGACACCATACTGCATTGGTGGTAATCCGGCCTTCTCACGGCGCAGGCGCATCTCGAGAATCTTCGGCGCGACGCGCTCGGCGGGATCGCCGTGCATGACATACGCATCGCATCGAGACGCAATGAGTTCCTTCGCGGTGTCCGATTCCCCGCCGGCATACAGCGCCGGATGTGGACGATTCCAACTCGCCAGCGGTCGCGGTTGCACCACCAACTCGTCCACCGTGTAGTACTTCCCCTGAAACGTGGTGCTCGGCTCGCTCCACGCACTCTTCAGCACGTGCAGCCACTCCGCCGTGCGCGCGTAGCGATCATCGTGCTCGTCGAACGTGGAGCCGTAACGCCGCGCTTCGTCTTTCCACCACGACGATACCACGTTCAGCGACAGGCGCCCGTTGCTGATTTGATCGATCGTCGCCGCCTGCTTCGCGAGCGTGGCCGGATGATGAAACGTGGGGCGCACCGCCACCATCAGCTCGAGCCGCTGCGTCACCGCCGCCAAGGCGGCCGCCGTGGACCACGCATCGAGCGCTGGGGCTTGTATCCCCTTGATATCGTTGAGAAACAGCTCGGCGATGAGCGTGAGATCGTATCCCAACTCTTCGCTGCGCCGCGCGAGACGCTGCACGTAGGCCCACGAGGCCTGCATGCCTTCGTCCTCGACATTACGCAGCCACCCACCGAACACCGGAAGCCAGTATCCGTATCGCATCAGGACACCGTCACCGGTGCGAAGCCGGCCCGCACTTCGAGATAGTCCACGAGCTTCGCGAACGGATCGAACCCGACCACATTGGGCGCATCGGCCACGAAATTCGACAGCGCATTCACGTCGTAGAAGTAGTGCTGGCCGTCACGATCGTCCACGAGCAGTTCGATGCCGCCCACATCGATGCCTGCGGTCTGCGAAATGAGCTCCGCTTGCGCGATGATCTCATCGCTCGGCCGCGTACCCTCCACCCGCATCCCCGTTTTCGGCGCATCAATCGCGCACGCACCGCGCACCAGCTCCACGCCGTTCGTGGTCTGACACGCATCGGCCGGGCAGAGGTCGAACGAATCGGCCGGCGGATACACATTGATGGCGTACAAAAACTTGCCGCCGAGTGTTTCCACGCGTGTGATGTGACCATCACGAATCGGCGCCGACTCCTGCACGAGGGCCGTACCGTCGATTCCCATTTCGACCGCACCGCGCGCGACCGCATCAGCGAGTACCTTCGGTGTGTCGTACCGCACAATGCCGGCGCCACTTCCCCCGATATTGGCCTTCACCAGCACCGGGAATCGCAGCGCCGACGCCGCCTCGACTGCCAGTGCGGCGTGATTGATCACGCGGCTCGCGGGAAACGGTAAGCCAAGGCTGGCGAGCAGATCGAGCTGCGTTGCTTTGGAGAGTTCCAGCGCGTACGCTCCCGCATCGTTCACCACCGAGACACCGAGCCGCTCCACATGCCGCAGCCAATGGAGTGTCGCGAAGATGCTTGCGCCGTGTCCGCGCAGAAACGCGCTCGGGCTCGCCCGATTGAACACCAGCGAATACGGCAACTGCGTTTCCGAGGGATCGTACGCATGGGCGGCCGCGTCGAGACGGACGTACGGCAATCCCCTGGCATCGAGCTCCGCGAACAGCGGACGGAACCAGTCAGGATGTTCGTGCAGCACAGCAATTTGACGCAACGACATGTCGAAACCTCGACGCGAAAGGTGCGCCGACCGAACACGAAAAAGCCCGACGGAAACGACGCCGCCGGGCTATCGCGTTTTAGCTCGTTGTTTTACGTGGCGGCAATAGGCGGCAAAAGACCACGGATATCAGTTGTCCTTATAACGTATCGGCCGCGTGCCTCACCTGTCAACCGCACCGGCTGTACCTTGAACGCATGATCAAGTATCTGGGCTCCAAGCGCCTGCTGCTGGAACGCATCGTCACACTCGTGAGCGCGGTACCTGACGCGACGAGTGTGGTGGATCTGTTCTCCGGCACGTCCCGCGTGGGGCACGCGTTGAAACGCGCCGGCTTCCGGGTGCTGGCCAACGACTACGCCGCCTACGCCCACGCGCTGGCCAC
>JBBRFQ010000205.1:0-6488 GCA_038224035.1 Gemmatimonadales bacterium | reverse complement strand
ATCTCGCGCACATCGGCGGCGGTAAGTTCGGGATAGTAGGCCATGAGCAAGGCCGCCACACCCGAAACCACCGGCGCCGCCATGCTCGTACCGCTCTGTCGCTCGAACTTGTCACCAGGTGTCGACGAGAAAATGTCGACGCCCGGTGCGAACAGATCAACGCGCGTCTGGCCGTAGTTGGAAAACGGCGCCGCGACTTCATTCCCACCCTTCCAGGAGCTGGCGCCAACTTCAATCCACAATTTCGCCCGTTCGCCCGCGCCGATCGTCGCATTGGGGAAGTTGGGCGTCACATCGATGTCTTCACCGTCATTCCCCGCCGCGTGCACCAGCAACACACCCTTCGACTCGGCGTACCGCACCGCGTCATCTACCAGCCGCTTGGACGGCGAGTAGCCTTTGCCGAAGCTCATGTTGATGATGTTCGCGCCGTTGTCGGCCGCGTAGCGGATCGCGTTGGCCACATCCTTGTCGCGCTCGTCGCCATCGGGCACCGCGCGCACGCCCATGATGCGCACACCATCGGTGATGCCATCGAGCCCGACGTTGTTGCCACGCACTGCGGCGATGATGCCGGCGACGTGCGAACCATGCTTGGCATCCGGGCCGGCGATATCGGAGTTGCCATACCCGCGCTGCGTACCGTTGGCGTAATCGTCGCCGACGATGCCTCGCGGATCGAACAGCGTGTCGAGCGCGTACCTGGCCTGACTGCCGTACGCCTCACGCGCCTCCGCGATCATGTCGGAAGAAATGCCGTTGGCGGCGAGCTGCAGGAACAGCTGCCTGGCCTGCGTGGTCTGCGGCGACGTGGGCTGCAGCGCCTGCACCTTGGCCTGCGTGATCTCGCCGGTGATCAGCGGACGCAACGTGTTGGTCGCACCGTCAAGTGCGCGACCGATGTTCTCGACCTGTGCAAGCGTTTGCGTAATCTCCGTGCGCTTTTCTGCATACTTTTCGGCGACCTTGTCGCACTCCGCCACACGCGGTGCCGACGTCGCACCACCGTTGCTGCGTTGTTTGGCGCACGCGGCGTACTCACGCGTGAGTTCGAAGGTGTCGTGGTGCACGTTCTGACCGTTCGCGCCGCCAATGAAGTTCCAGCCACGCAGGTCGCCCGCGTACCCGTTACCGTCGGCATCACGCGCGCCGGGCTGCTCCTTCTCGTTGCGCCAGAGCACGGTGCGCAGATCGACGTGCGCGGTATCCACACCGCCGTCGATGACGGCCACCACAACGGTGCGCCCGGGTGTCCGTCCGGACAGCAACTCCTTGAGCGCGCGCTCGGAGCCAACCCCGGCGATTCCGTCAGCCTGAAGATCGCGCAGCTGCCAGTTCACTGGCGCCTCGTCGAGCGTGACCGCCGGCGGCGCGGCGACGCGTGGTGCCGATGGGGCAGGTGTTGGGACCGGACCGGTAACCGGCGCGGTGGACGGGGCACACGCGATCGCGGCGCCAAGCAGGAGTAGTGAGGCCTGGCGCAAAGAACGTCGCGCGAAGCGACGTGAAGGCAGGACGGAAGCGGGCAGAGTGTGCATGTGCAGGGTCAGAGGCGGTCGAGGTCTTCGTGGCCGATCACGGGAATCCAGGGGAGCATTTCGTAGTTGACGAACCCCAGCTGACTGAACGGATCACCGTCACGAATACGATCCAGCGTCGCTTGTACCCCATCGTCGGGAATACGAAGCAACAGGGCTCCGCCAGTGCGCGGATCAAAGGGGCCGGAAGCAATTAGCTGACCAGCGGCCTTGAGTTCGCGCAGGTAGGCGCGGTGGGCATCGACGTGAGGCGCAATGACCTCAAGCGGAAACCGATAGCGGAGAATCGCGAGTGCATACATTGTCGGCGAAAGTTCGCGAGGAGCACTACGATAGGGAACCCTGTGCCGCTGCCGGCGTCTCGCACGCGTCGAGCGCATCCCGCAGCGCGTACCACGGCAGGCGCGCACAGCCCACCCGCTGCGGATAGGGCGCCACGCCGGCCAGGGCGATGAGATCGCCGAGTGACGCGACGTCGCCGGGCGCGTCCCCCTGCAGCAATCGATCCACGCGCTCGATCAGCGCGCGGGCCTCGCGTATGTCGGCCCCGCGGACTGCGTCGGTGAGCATCGAGGCCGAAGCGGTGCTGATGGAACAGCCTCGGCCCTCGAAGCGCACGTCGTGGATGCGCGTGTGTGCAACGGCGATGGACACCCGAAACTCATCACCGCAGAGCGGATTCTTGCGTGAGCCTTCGGCGGTCGCGCCTTCCAGCGCGCCGCGGCCGTGCGGCGCCCGGTAGTGCTGCAGAATGCGGTCCTGATACATGGCCGACAGCCGGGCCGACGACGCGTCACTCACCGTCGGTACCACTCACGGTTTTTCAGCCCGCATCGGGTGCGAACAAACGCTGCGCTTCGGCCAGCGCGTGCACCAGGGCGTCCACATCGCTGCCGTCGCTGTACACAAAAAAACTGGCGCGCGCCGTGGCGCTCAGGCCAAGCCGTCGCATGAGCGGCTGTGCACAGTGGTGTCCGGCGCGAATGCACACGCCGTGCTGATCGAGAATCGTGGCCAGATCGTGCGGGTGCACGTCATCGAGCGTGAAGCTGAGCACGCCACTGCGCTCGGCCGGTGGCGGGCCGAACACCCGCAGTCCGCCCAGCGATTCGAGCCGCGCGTGCGCGGACTCGAGCAGCGCGATTTCGTGCGCGCGCACCTGCGCCATATCGAGCGATTCGAGATAGGTCACCGCGGCGGCGAGGCCAACGGCGTCGGCCGCGTTCGGTGTACCGGCTTCAAAGCGATGCGGCAACACGTTCCACGTGCTGTCCTGATCATGCACCCACTCGATCATGTCGCCGCCGAACTGCCACGGCTGACATTCGAGCCAGCGCGCGCGTGTGCCGATCACGCCACCGATGCCCATCGGGCCCAGCATCTTGTGTCCGCTGAAGGCATAGAAATCCACGCCGAGCACATCGAACTCCACCGGCAGGTGCGGCGCGCCCTGTGCACCATCCAGCACGATGATCGCCGGCGACTTCTCGCGCACCAGTCGCACGACTTCAGCGACGGGCGTGATCGCACCGACCGCGTTTGACACGTGCGTGATCGCGACGACACGCGTGCGCGGCGTGAGCAGCGACGCGAGGTGATCAAGATCGATGCGCTGGTCAGCGGTGAGTTCCACGATGCGAAACACCGCGCCGGTGGCCTTTGCCAGCTGCTGCCAGGGCACAAAGTTCGCGTGATGCTCAAGCGCCGTGACGATAATCTCGTCGCCCTCCGTCACATGCGTGCGGCCCCAGGCATTGGCCACCAGGTTGATGGCCTCCGTGGTGCCGCGCGTGAATACCAGGGTATCGGTGTCCGCGGCGCCGAGGAATCGCGCGACCGTGGCGCGCGCATCGTGGTAGGCGTCGGTGGCGGCGGCCGCGAGGGCGTAGGCACCGCGGTGCGGGTTGGCATTCGCGTTCGTGTAGAATCCGGTCATCGCGTCCAGCACGGTCTGGGGCTTCTGCGACGTGGCCGCCGAGTCGAGATAGTGCAACGACGGCCGGGCGGCGAGCAACGGAAAGTCGTCGCGGGGCGCCAGCGGCGCGAGCGCCGTCGACAATCCGATGGTGTCAGTGTGATGCAGGCTCATGTCAGCTCCGGAAGCGGGGCAGGCAACTGCGCGGGATCGCGACGCGCCCCGATGAACACCTCACCGTTGACGATGCGTACCGGAAAAGTCGGCAGTGCATCGGTCGCGGGGCCTTGCAATACGGCGCCGTCGGCGCATGAGAATCGCGCCCCGTGCCAAGGGCACTCAACAACGGGTGCATCGTGTCCGGCCAGCTCCACGCAATCGCCACCAGACAGCCCGAACGCCCGGTGGGGACACACGTCGTGCACGGCCCACACGCCGTCGCCACGTCGCACCAAACACACCCGCTCCCCGTTGTCGAGCACGACACCGGTGGGCAGGTTGTCTGGGAGCCCGGCGAGCGTGCCCGCGCGAACGTACGGTTCGTTGTCCTGCACGGTGTCCCGAACAGATGTCACCGCTCACTCCGTCGTGATCGACACGCCCTGCGCATCATTCTCGAGTGCTGCACGCAACGTGTGCCACGCCAGCGACGCGCACTTCACACGAATCGGAAATCGCGATACGCCCGAAAATACCACAAGCTGCCCGAGCGCTTCGCGCGTGATGTCCGCGGCGGCGGTGCGTCCAGTCACCAGCGCGTGAAACTTCTCGAACAATACGTCCGCTTCGGCCCGCGATTTTCCGCGCACAGCCGCTGTCATCAGCGACGCCGACGCCTTGGAAATCGCACACCCGTGCCCGGTGAAGCGCACGTCGGCCAGCACGTCACCGTCCAGTCGCACGGCCACCTCAACCTGATCGCCGCAGAGCGGATTCTTTCCCTCCGCCGTACCGGTCGCCCCTTCGAGCGGTCCGAAGTTGCGTGGCTTGCGGTTGTGGTCGAGGATGACCGATTGGTACAGCTCCTGCAGATCCGACATGCGCGCGTCAGTCGGCGGCCGAGGTAAACCGGCGCATGGTAATCCGCTCCAGTTCATCGCGAATCGTTTCGTTCTCGATCGTCTCCAGGACGTCGGCGGCGAACGCGTACGTAAGCAGCTGACGCGATGTCTCGTTGTCGATGCCGCGGCTCTTCATATAGAACAGCGCTGTTTCATCGATGCGCCCCACCGTCGCGCCATGGGTGCACTTCACGTCGTCCGCAAAAATCTCGAGCTGCGGCTTGGCATCAACCTGGGCGGTCCTGGAGAGCAGCATGGTGTTGTTGGTCTGTTTGCCGTCGGTTTGCTGCGCGATGGACTGCACAAACACCTTGCCATTGAACACCCCGTGCGACATCTCGTCGAGAATGCTCTTGTACATCTGTCGGCTGAAGCACTTGGGCTGCGCATGCTCAATCCGAGTCTGCACGTCGCCATGCTGCGAGCCGTCGAGCATGGTGAGACCGTTGAGCGTGGTACCGCAGCCTTCACCGTCGAGCACGGTGTAAATGTTTGTGCGCGTGAGCTGACCACCGGTGGCGAACGCAAAGGACACATAGTGCGAGTCGCGCCCCTGACGCGCTTCGATGGTGCCCACGTGGAATGCACCGCGTCCCTCGCGCTGCACCTTGAGGTGATGCAGCGTGGCGCCGTCTTCCACCGTCACTTCCGACACCGTGTTGGTGAAGTACGCGCCGTCGGTGAGCCCGACCCAGCTCTCAATGAGCGTGGCTTTGGAATGACGCTCCGCCAGCACCAGCACACGCGGGTGCTGCATGCCTCCCGCGCCCGCGTTGTTCACGACAAAGAGCAGGTGCACGGGAATGTCGACGACCATCTCCTTGGCCACGTGAATCACCGCACCCTCGCCGAGAAAAGAGGCGTTGAGGGCCGTGAAACCATCGCGTGTCGCGGGTGCCGTCGCGCCGAGCTGCCGCGCCACCACATCGCCAAGTTCCGTCACCGCGTGCGCGAGGGGCATCACGCGAATGCCGGCCGGCAGCAGCGCCGTTTGCGAGAACGACGGCGCGTACACACCATTCACGAACACCAGCGTGGGCCACGATGTGGAGAAAATGTACGGCGCGAGTTGCTCAGCCGTCACGCCACTCGCGTCGCCGGACATCGGCGCGAACGTGGCATCGGCAATCGACGACACGCTGGTGTAGTGCCAGTCTTCCACCTTCGTGGTGGGGAGGCCGACTGCGGCAAACTCCGTCGCCCCCGCTGCACGTTCGGCACGCAGTGCTTCCGGCGCCTCGGTCGCGGCCGCCGCGTTCGCCTGCGAGAGCAGCGCAGGCGCTGCGATCATCGTGGTCACGCGACGGCCTCCAGCAACCAATCGTATCCGCGCGCCTCGAGCTCGAGCGCGAGCTCCTTGCCACCCGACTTCACGATGCGACCACCCGCCAGCACGTGCACGAAGTCGGGCACGATGTAGTTGAGCAGACGCTGATAGTGCGTGACCACAATCGCCGCGTTATCCGGTCGCTTGAGGGCATTCACCCCGTTCGCCACGATGCGCAGCGCGTCAATGTCGAGACCGGAGTCGGTTTCGTCGAGAATCGCCAGCGTGGGCGTGAGCACCGCCATCTGCAGAATTTCGTTCCGCTTCTTCTCGCCACCGGAGAAGCCCGCGTTCACCGAGCGATGCAGCATGGCCGGGTCCATATCCACCAGCGTGAGCTGCTCTTCGACGAAATCGAGAAACTCCATCGGGTCGACTTCGTCGAGCCCCTGCGCCTTGCGCTTGGCGTTGTACGCGGCGCGCAGGAAATACGCGTTGGACACACCGGGAATTTCCACCGGATACTGAAACGCCAGGAAGAGGCCCTGCTGCGCGCGCACCTCGGCGTCCATCTCGGCAAGATTCTCGCCCTGATAGAGGATGTCGCCGCTGGTGATTTCATACGCCGGATGACCGGCGAGCACCTGGGCCAGCGTGCTCTTGCCGGAGCCGTTCGGCCCCATCACGGCGTGGACTTCGCCCGCGTT
>JBBRFQ010000204.1:0-6496 GCA_038224035.1 Gemmatimonadales bacterium | reverse complement strand
TGTCGAACCGCTCACGCAAGCGCGGCGCGATCCAGCCATCCACGTACGCATTGATCGCCGGATCACCGCGCCATTTGCGCCAGGTCACGGTGGTACCACGCGCGCGCGCCTCCACGCTGTCCCACGGCAGCGCGCGCAGTTCGGCCATCTCTGCGTGGGTGTCGCCGGTGCTGCGATCGGTTGAGCATGCCGCCAGCGTCAGCAGCGCCAGTGCACTTGCACACCGGCGTCGCGCGAACCTCGGCATGTTCAAGCCGCGTCGGTGCTTGCGCAGCGGCCACTCGGCAATGGAGACGGTCAGAACAACCACCGCGCCGAGAACTGCAGCTGACGCGGCGGCGCCACGGCCGACAGCACAACCGGATCTCCCGGGCGACCCACCTGAGTGCGTGTTCCGCCGCCTGGGAGACCGTTCGCGTAGCCACCGGCGTTGGTACTGTTGAGCAGGTTGAACGCATCCGCGCGCAACTCAACTCCCTGACCGCGCACCCGCAGCTCGTACGCCACACTTGCACTCGTGAATAGTGCACTCGGCAACCGTTCGCCGTTGCGCGGCACGCCAAAGAATCGATCCTGATTGCCGAGGAAGCCGTTGCCGAAGGTATCACCCGAGCCGTCGAGATCGCGAAAAAATGCGACTCGGTTGATTGGTTGACCGGTTTGCCAATCGGCGATGCCGGAGAGCGACAACTGCTTGATGCCGGTGAACGTCGCGCGCACCGCGACCCGATGACGCCGGTCGTTGATCGCGTCAGCCCACTCGTTCTCGAAGTCGTTGCCCTGCGTGGCATTGAAGTTGATGTCTTCCGTGTTGTTGCGCGCGCGCGACCAGATCCAGTTGGCATCAATGAGCCAGTCGTTCCTGGCCGCCCACCGTGCCGTGGTGTAGAGTCCGGCGTACGTCGAACGGCCGCCGCTCTCTGTAGTGGAGCGGCGCCGGAAACCACCGGTGACCGGCGCGACGGGGCGAAATGCATCGCCCGTCGTGACGGAAAGGCTGATCGTGTCCGCCGCTCCAATGCCCCGTGTACTCGCATTGAGGTCCCACGAGCGCGGCAGATTGCGCGTGTCGACATACACGGCGTCAAACCCGAGCGCGAACTGTGTGCCGATCTGCTGCTGCCAGCCGCCGGTGAACTGGCGACTCATCGGTTGCTCGAGCCCGAGCGCGAACAGTTCGCGCACCTCACCGGGTGGGAGGGTGCTGCGATCGAGCGAGGCGGTGCGTGGCCCTTGCAGATAGGCAGGCGTCCGCGCGCCGGCAAACGTCACCGTTTGATTGCCGTCCGGGCCGAACTGAACGGCGTCGGAATAGACCGCGTACGGGAACTTGCCCGCGTACAATCCGGCGCCGGCACGCAGCACAGCGCTTGGACCGACGAGCCAGTTGATCGACGCGCGCGGTTGCCAGTTATTCAGGTCCGGCGAGCTCGCACCGCGCGAGGTGAGATCGTCGTAGTCCCATCGCAGCCCGAGTGTGAGCGTCAGCGCCGGCGACAAGCGCCACGCGTCTTCCACGAACGCGCCCACGAGCGTTTGTGAAAGGTTCACCTGCTTTTGTGCCGCGTCGACAGTATAGCTGAGCACGCGCACGTTCGACGGCACGTCGGCGAACGCGTACCGGTTGCCGCGCCGTGGGATATTTCCTTCGTCGAGCACCACGTACGATCCCGAGGGATTGGTCTGTGATCCGGTCAGCTGAAACCCGGAACGCCAACCATCGGCACCAACACGCAGTTGATGCGTTTCCCCGAGCATCGTCTCGAACACATTGCGCAACTGAATCTGCGTTTCGCGTTCGTCAAAAATGAAGTTGCTTGAGCCAACAACACCCACCGAGACGGTGTCGAGTCCTTGCACCTGTCGGATTGTAACCTGCGGAACATCGAAGCTGCTCTGCGCCGGCGGGAAGTTCCAGCGGAACGTACCGAGCTGCGCGGCGAACACGTTGCTGGCGCGCCCTTCGCGCAGCGCGGAGCGGTGTATCAGCGCTGACGCCGTGCCGATGCGTTGCGTGACGATATCGGCTTCGGGCGCGACGATGCCACTGCCGCGTCCCTCGCGATTCACGCGGCTGCCCGTGATGCGCAGTGTGGTGGTTTGTGTCGGTGACCACCCGTGGTCAAGGCGTCCGAACCCCTTCAGGGTGCCGCGCACTTCGCGACCGGTGAACGTTGTATTGGCTGTTGACGCAAT
The DNA here is from genome assembly GCA_038224035.1 of Gemmatimonadales bacterium. Lineage (GTDB taxonomy): Bacteria > Gemmatimonadota > Gemmatimonadetes > Gemmatimonadales > Gemmatimonadaceae > JAABRT01. The sequence goes on along the minus strand of JBBRFQ010000204.1, from coordinate 4,300 downwards.
GCGATCTTCGTTTTCATTCGTGTATTCGATCGCACCAAAGACAAACGTTTGCTCGGCGCGCAGCGGCCCGCCGCCCGCCGCCCCGAACTGCGAGCGACGGAACCCTTCCTGCGCGCGGCGAAAGTCGTCGGGGTTCTGTCCCGTCGGCACGATGGCCGAACGTGCGTCCACCGGCAGGCCGGGCCGGTTGTACACGAAGGCCTCGCCCTGCCAGGACGGACTACCCGCTCGTGACTCCATGTTCACCACGCCGTTCGAACTGCGCCCGAACTCCGCGCCATACGTGTTGGCGAGTACACCGAATCGCTGCAGCGCGGCAAGCGGTACTTCCACGCGTGCACCACCAAGAAAACCTTCGTTGTTCTCCAGTCCATCGAGCGAGTACTGTGTGTAGAGCGAGTTGCTGCCATTGATCGAGAGCCGCGGCGCGTCACCAAAAAATCCCGTGCCGGCGCTGACGCCCGGAATCGTGTAGGCGAGCGCAATCGGGTCGCGCGAATCGGTTGGGAGACGTTCGAGTTCGGTGCGCTCCACCGTGCCGCCTGTCGCAGCATTCGCGGTGTTCAGCAGTGGTCGCGGCAACGGTGCCACCACAGACACCACGTTCAGCGAGGCGAGCGGACGAAGCGTGAGCGCAATCGATCGTGTGACGCCGGCCGCGGATGCGGCGATGCGTACCGAATCCGGCACGAATCCGACGGCCCGCACCACGACGAACGCGGCGATCGCGGGTGCATTGGCAATGCGGAACCGACCGGCTGCATCGGTCAGGACGGTGCGCGAGGACTCGGTGTTGCTGACGCTAAACGTGACCTGCGCGCCGGCAATCGGCAGCCCCGACGATGCGCGCACGACGCCGGCAACCGGCGATTGTGCCTGTGCGCTCGCGAAACTGGGTATGAACAGGGCCAGCAGCAAAGAAGCGGATGAAAAACGGAACATGAGGGCGTGCAAAAGGTTGGGGAAGCGCGAGCGGCGCGGGCGCTGCAACTAACTGACGACTACGAATGGACGTGCCTGACCGGATCTGTGCGCCGTCTCGCGACCTCGCACGTTCCAGCACTCACGGACCGTCGTATCCCTCAGCGCGGAGGCGTGCGAGTACGCCGTCACGCACGGACGCAGGCTCGGGCTCAGCGCGACGCAACTCAGCCACCGCATCGAGTATCAGCTGCCCGAACTCCGCGTGTGGGAAACAGTGCGCGCATTTCGTGACGTGGAGACGTACCGCCTCCTGATCGACGCCATCGAGATTGCGGTCGAGATAGTCCCAGAGCTTGCGTACCGCCGTCGCGCAGTCGAGCATCGGGGGTTCGTGAGCCGTCGGATCGGCGGGCATGTTCATGAGCGGGTTTCCTCCTCGGGGGCCGCGGCGAGCAATCCCGCGTCGCGCGCGTGTTCGAGCAATGACTGCTGCAGCAGACGTCGTGCGCGAAATAGTCGCGAGCGCACGGTGCCCACCGGGATCTCAAGTACTTCGGCTGCCTCGGCATACGGCAGCTCCTGCAATTCCACTAACTCCACCACCTCGCGAAATCCGTCGGGCAACCCGGCGATGGCCTTCCGGATGGCCGGTCGCAAGTCGGCATCGCTCAGCCGCTGCAGCACATCGTTCGACGCGCCAAGAGGGAAATCCTGCTCGGCGAGCGCCTGCAGCGTGGCGTCTTCCACGGGCACCAGTCGCGCATCGCGCGGCGCGCGCTTTCGCCAGGCGTTGCGCGCGATCGTGAAGAGCCACGCACGCGCTTCGCTACCGGGCTTGAACGAATCCCAGTGTCGCCAGGCGCGAAGATACGTCTCCTGCACAAGGTCCTCGGCATTGGTTTCGTCGCGCGTCAGCGAACGCGCGAAGCGAGTGACATCGGGGAGCCAGCGCAGTGCGATGTCGTGAAAGGCCTGCTGTCGGTCAGGCGGAGAACTGGTCACGATGCAGGAGAGGACGGGATTGAGTGAGCGTTCACTTGGTGCCGGGCGGTGACGCCTCGTCGGGCGTGCCAGTGCCACGGAGCCGCTGAACGAGCGAAGGGAGGAACGACAACGCCAGCAACAGCACGGATGCAATGATCAAGTTGGTTTGCGCCGTACTCGACGCACCGGATACACCACCAACGAGGCTGCCCGCGAAGTAAGTGTAGATGATCGTTCCCGGCAGGATACCCAATCCGGTGGCCGCGACATACGGACGCAGGCCGATGCCCGACAGCGCCGCCGTGAAACTGAGTGCGTTGAAGGGAATGACCGGCAGGAGTCGCAACCGGAACAGCGTGCTGAACCCGCGCTTTCCAGCGAGCAGATCGAGTCGCGCGGCCTGACCGCCGAGCAGCTTACGGAGGGCGTCACCGCCCAGCGCGCGTGCGAGCAGGTACGTGCCGGTCGCACCCAGGGTCGCGCCAAGCCAGTTGAGCAGCGACCCGAGCGCGGTTCCAAACAGGATGCCGCCAGCGAGCGTGAACGGCGTCGCCGGCAGGCCGAACGTGGCCACCACGATATAGGTCATCACAAAGGCCACATGGATGTACGGCAGCGTACGTGCGCGCTCAATCGCCTCGAGCAACGCGGCCGGATCACGCAGGTCGAGCAGTCCGCTGCGCGCCGCGACGACTGCCACAATCGCGATGACAAGCGCGAGCGCACCGAGGCGAAGCAGCGATGAGCGTCGGGACGATGGCGGCTTTGACGCGGTGATCGGTGTTGCTGCATCAGGCGTGGGACTCATGTGGTCGCTCGGAAGAACATACCAAACACCCGCTTGGCCGTCGGCGTAAGCCGGCCGCGGTTGAACTGGTCGGCGGCGCGGCCGAAGATGGCCGAGCGGGTGGGATACGGGCGAATCGTGCCGCCAAAGGAGCGCAGTCCATCGCCGCGTTTCATTGCGGAGACCACTTCGCCGATCATGTCACCTGCTCCCTCGCATACCAGCGTGGCGCCCAGCATGGTATCCGACCCACGCTCAAGATGCACACGAAAGAAACCTTCCGTGTCACTCTCCAGAATTGCGCGGTCGTTGTCGTGCATGGGCATGGTGATCGTGTCGTACGACGTACCACGCGTGTCGAGATCGGCGGCGGTGGCGCCAACGTGCGCCACTTCGGGCGAGGTGTAGGTGGCCCACGGAATCACCAACGACGACGCGCGACCACCACCCAGTCCGAAGAAGAGTGCATTCGGTACGGCCTGCCGGGCCTGCGCGTCGGCGGCGTGCGTGAACTGAAAGGGTGACGCGACATCGCCGATGGCAAACACACTGGAGTTGCTCGTACGATACCGGTCGTCAACGGTGACGCCGCGCTTGGTGAACGTCACACCGGCCGCGTCGAGCCCGAGCGAATCAATGTTGGGTGTGCGGCCAGCGGCGACGAGCAGCGCGTCAACCTCGACGCGGTGCGAATCAGCGCCGGCGGTTGCTTCCACCACGGTGACGTCACCGGTACGCGCGACCCGCGTGACCTTGACGCTATGATGCAGCACCACACCGTCCCGTCGCAGCGACGCGTCGACCACAGCAGCCGCGTCGGCGTCATCGCGCGGCATGGCGCGTGCGTCCGCGTTGAACACCGTGACCGTGCTGCCGAAGCGCGCGAACGCCTGCGCCATCTCGAGTCCGATCGGACCGGCCCCGATGATGCCGAGTCGCGCCGGAAGCGAGGTGAGCGAGAAGACGGTTTCGTTCGTGAGCGGATTGGACTCGGCCAACCCCGGAATCGGTGGTAACGCGGCACGTGCACCGGTGGCGACTATCGCGCGGCGAAAGCGCAGTGATTGTCCACCCACTTCCACACAGTCTGCCGATGTAAACCGTGCGTCGCCAAAGAACACATCAACACCGAGTCCGGCAAAGCGCGGCGCACCATCAACCGGCGCGATGCCCGCCCGAAGCTTCCGAAGTCGTTCCATCACGGCAGCAAAGTCGCCGTGCCCGGTTGCGCTCGGTCCGCCAAACTCCGACGAGGCCGTTCGCGCCTGATGCCACGCGCGCGCCGCTCGCAGCACCGCCTTTGACGGGACGCAGCCGACATTGAGGCAATCGCCGCCCAGCAAGTGCCGTTCAACCAACGCGACTTTCGCGCCGAGCCCGGCAGCAATCGCCGCACTCACGAGTCCGGCCGTACCACCGCCGATCACCACCAGCTGATAGCGCGGAGCAGCAACAGGATTCTGCCAGTTTGGGGGATGGACGTGCGCGACCAACGCCCGGTTGTACTTATCGTCCGGCAGCATGAGTGGCGAAGCGTGCGAGTCCATCATGAACGAGATCTAAGGCGAAAGGAATTGAGTGCGCGCAGATCGGAAGACCGTCACA
>JBBRFQ010000203.1:0-6533 GCA_038224035.1 Gemmatimonadales bacterium | reverse complement strand
GATCATGGCATGCCGCGTGCCGATGGCACGATGAATCCCGAGCAGCGCCCCGAAGCCGATGTGAACGTCGAGTTTCAGATGAACTCGAAGAAGACGCTCGAATCGCAGGCGCTGGCCTGGGCGTTTCACTCAGCGAATGCGCGCTACGCCACCGAATATCCCGCGCAGGTCGGGCCACACATGACCAACACCGACTCCGGACCGTTTCAGGATCTGATCGCGTCGATCAGTTTGCGCGAAAATGAACGCGGTACGCAGACCGGCAGTGGCTGGAGCCCGCATTGGCATCAGCCCACCGATTTGTTCAGCACGTACAGCGACAAGGATTTCCGTCTTGGGCTGAACGCGGCACAAACAACGCTGGGTGCGGTAGGACGGTTGGTGGGCGCGAAGCTGGTCAGGTAGTTCGCGTGCTCGTTCATCATTCATTCAGTCACAGCATGGCGTACACCAAGGACTATCTGTCCACACAACCGACGCGCGCCGCACTCGATGCGTCAGAAGGCATCACGTTGCTCGAGTTCGGCGCTCGGGGCTGCGGGTTTTGTCTGGCGATTCAACCGGCCCTGCGCAACGCCTTGGAGGACAGCACGATGTCGCATGTGAAGGTCGAGGACGGCAGTGGGCGGCCGCTCGGCCGCTCGTTCGGTGTGAAGCTGTGGCCAACGCTTGTGATGCTGCGTGATGGCGTGGAGGTAGCGCGGGCCGTGCGTCCCTCGGGCGCGGAAGTGGGCTCTCTGGTGGCACAGTACGGGAGCTGATCGACCGGCGTGCGGTCGATGCGACACGCCTCCACGAAGCCCACAGCCTTCGGAAAAACCGGCAACTGACACGGGAGTTACACGAAGTTCTTTGCGATGATCGGAACCTCAATGGTCGCAATGTTTTTCTTGATGTATTTGAACTCCTACGAGATTCTCGGCCATGCCCGGTTCAGTGAAACGCGGCTGTTCATGACGCTCATCATGGGTGCCGCGATGATGGTGATCATGCTGGGGTTCATGCTGGGGATGTACAAGCGCAGCACGGTCAACATGGCAATCTTCCTCGGCGCTGGCCTGCTGTTACTGTCGGCGGTGGCGCTGGTACGCAGCCAGATCACGGTGACCGGCGTGGATTATATGGAAGGCATGATACCGCATCACTCCATCGCGATCCTGACCAGCGAACGTGCGCGGATTGACGACCCGCGTGTGCGTAAACTTGCGGACGAGATCATTCAGGCGCAGCACAGAGAAATACAGGAGATGGAATGGCTGATCGCGGATATCAGCGCCAAGGGGGTGGCTGCCAGCCAGGCGGATGCCGACGCGAGGCCGGTTCCGGCATTCTCCGGCACACAGCGATAGCAGGGCGACGCGATACACCGTTCATATACGATACCGCGCAGTCACTCTGTCGCGACGCGTGACCCCGCGAGCATGGGCGTCAGGACTTGCAGGTCGACCGGCTTCACCATGTGGTGATCGAACCCAGCTTCTCGTGAACGGCGATGGTCGTCATCCTGCCCCCAACCGGTCACGGCAATGAGCAGGACATTCGTGCCCCACGGCTGCTCGCGGATAGCGCGGCACGCGTCGTACCCGTTCAGCTTCGGTAAGCCAATATCGAGCAACACCACCTCGGGCCGGAACTCCGCGGCCACGTCGACGCCCTGCTGCCCATCGAAGGCCGTCCGGGTGTCGTGGCCCATGAGCTTCAACATTGCCGAAAGGCTATCCGCCGAATCCCGGTTGTCGTCCACAACGAGAATGCGGCGCGAGCAGCTGACGGAGTGTTCCGCGGCACCGTCCGACTTTTGCGGCTCGGCCGCCGCGATTACCACCGGCAACCGCACGACGAACTCGCTTCCCTTGCCCGGCCCTTCGCTCTTGGCCTCGACCGTGCCGCCGTGCATCTCCACCAGACGCTTCACCAAGGTCAGGCCAATGCCTAATCCACCTTGGGCCTTCTCCAACGACCGATCGACCTGTGTGAACATCTCGAAGATGCGGGACAACTGGTCGGCGGCGATGCCGATGCCCGAGTCCTTCACTGTCACCACCACATCGCTCGCTTCCCGCTCGACGTGCAGTTGGATGTGACCGCCTCGCTCGCTGTACTTCGCCGCGTTGTTCAACAGGTTGAGAAACACTTGCGCCAACCGAGTCACGTCGGCATCAACCATGAGCGGTGGGGTGGGAAGCGAGACCGTGAGATCGTGACCCATCTGTTCGATCAGCGGGCGGCTGGACTCCAATGCACTCTCCAGAACCGCCGCCAACGGCACTCGCTCCTTGCGGAGCTCCAGCGTGTCCCGGGTGATGCGGCTCACTTCCAGCAGGTCATCGACCAGCCGCACCAGGTGCGCCGTTTGGCGCTCCATCATACGACGGGCCTTTTCCGCGGTCGCTCCCGACCCACCCCCCATCTTCAGCAGTTCCAGGCCATTACGAATCGGGGCCAGCGGGTTGCGAAGCTCGTGCGCCAAGGTCGCCAGGAACTCGTCTTTGCGTCGGTTTGCCGCGGACAACTCGGCGGCGAGTTGCCGCAGCTGGTCCTCCGCTGTCTTCCTGTTGGTCACGTCAAGGTTCGTCCCTAGCACCCATTCGGCCTCGCCCGCTTCGTTCGCGCGCACCGTTTCCGTGGCTTCGATGTCGCGGCATGCACCATCGTTGCGTCGCCGGATGCGGAACTCGCGCCGACTCTGGCCGCAGCGGCGAATGGTGTCTTTCAGAATGCGCTCGTTCTCCGGCAAATCCTCGGGCAACACGGCCCCGCTCCAGTCGCTGTATTGGACCAGGCCATTTGGCGTGGGCGGGAGGCCGAATTGGCGGAACATCTGCGCGTCCCAGCGGATCGCATTTGTGCGAATATTCCATTCCCAGATCCCGACTTCCGACGCCTCAGTCGCGAGCCGAATTCGCAGGTCGCTTTCGCGCAGCTCCTTGGTGCGCAGGCGCAGTTCCGCGGCAGCCTCATGCTGTGCGGTCACGTCCTCACCGAGCGCCAGCACGGAGAGCGTCTGCCCCGCGGCATCCGCAAGCACCGAAAGATGCCAGATGCAACGGATCTGCCGTCGGTCTTTGGTACAAAGACGGACGTTCCGCGTGAGGTGGCGCGTTTTGCCGTCTGTCAGTTCCGCTAACACCCTTTCCACAATGATTCGGTCTGCTTCGTAAATCATCGCCACCTCTGTGATGTGGCGGCCGACGACCTCCTCGGCACTCCAGCCATACGTCGCCTCTGCCTCACCAGCCCAGCGTGTAATGACGAGATCGCGGTTCCATTCCACTACAGAGAGTGGCGAGTTTTCCACGAGCGAACGCAGCCGTTCCTCCTGCTCGCGCAGCACGTTTTCGTATCGCTGCCGCTCAGAAAGATCGTAGAAGTGACACACGACGCCGGGCCGCCCGTCGGGCAGGGTGATGCGCTCCACCTTCCAGTCGTAGGACTCGGCTGCGACAATGTCGGCCCGCGCTTCCATGGTGCTCGGAGCGTGGTAAGGCTCGCCGGTTTCCAGCACACGGCGGAAGAATCCGATCGTTTCGCTGGCGAAGGGCTCGGACCAGACGATTCGGAAGACTTCGGCAAAATCCCGGCCGAGGAGCGGACGGACATTTTCAAACACCTTCTGCGCCCCGACGCTCACCTGCATGAGCCGGAAGTCCGCGTCCACCACGTAGATGCCGAATGGCGAGTGCTCCACGAGGTGTTGGAACGTATCGTGAGCCGCGCGCAACTGTTCGTCGGCCTGCTTGCGCGCGGTGATCTCCTCGACGACCGCGCCAAAACCCGAGATCTCACCGGCCCCGTCGCGCACCGGATACCAGCTTTGATTCCAGTAGCGTGTCACGCCAGGCGCAGAGGACGTTTCACCGGAGAACTCGTGATTCAACACGGCTTCTCCTGTCGCCAGGATGCGGCCCGTCACGGCGAGGAGCGTGTCGATGAGTGTGGGCAAGATCTCGTGTACCTGCCGGCCCAAGTGCGCTTCGGCGGAGATGCCGTTTATCTCCGCAAGACGTTCGTTAACGCGCACGAAGCGCAGTTCCCGATCGAGGAAGCAAAAGCCGATGGGCGCGGTGTGGAGAAGGGTGTCGAGCAAGCCGCTGACACGCTGAAGTTCTGCCGCAATGCGCTTGCTCGTGGTGATGTCGCGGAAGACGCCGACGCGGCCGTCCAGCGCACCGCTCGCGTCGCGCAGGGCAGTGATGCTCTTTTCCACGGCGATCTCGCGGCCATCGCGCGTGCGGTGGATGATCTCGCCGCGCCATTCCCCGTGCTCGCGCAGGGCGGCCAACATCCCGGCTTCCGTCTCCGCGCTCGGCCACTGCCGGGTGTAAATCTCGCTGAGCTGGCGCCCGAGCGCGTCGCTGGCGCGGACGCCGTATCGGTGCTCGGCCGCAGCGTTCAGGTAAGTCACGTGCTCTTCGCTATCGACGGCGATCACCGCGTCGCTGACTTGCGCGAGGATCTCGCCGCGGATACGGTTCGATTCCGCGTCGAGGCCGTGCAGCGTGAAGACCTGCGGGCCGTCCGCGGTCTCAACCACGAGAGCATCCACCTCACCGCGGCGGATGGCGCGCAAGGTGTCCTCCGCCTCCTCCAGCCGCACGCGCAGCTCCGCATTTTCTGCGCGGAGCTGTGCGTCGGGAGCAGGAGCGGGGGCCATGGTCGTCATCGCTTACGGCGCTGGCGAAGGGGCTGAGCTGGTCGTCTCCCGCAGGTCGAGCCCGAGCAGGATGCGCTCGGTCTGCGACATGTCGCCGATAAAACGGCGCAGCGGCAGCGGCAGTTTTTTGAGCAAGGTGGGCGCGGCGATGATCTGCTCCCCCTCAGCCAGCGTCGGGTGCTGCGAGATGTCCACGATCTCCAGCTCGTAGCGCCCGTGCAGATGCGCCTCGCAGATGGTGCGGATATTCACGATGGCCCGCGCGGAGTGCCGCGTGGTGCCGGTGACGTACAATCGCAGGACGTAGCGGGCCGTGTGGTGCGCGGCGGCCGCGGCTTCAAGGGCCGCGACGTCATCTGGAGGTGCCTCGTTCGCTTGCATCACGCTCACGCCTCCACCGGCTGCACATCGAGGCCGACGAGCACGCGGTCTTCGTTGGACAGATCGCCGATGATCTTTTTGATCGGCTCAGGGAGCCGCCGCACCAGCGTCGGCAGGGCAAGGATCTGGTCGCCTGCGGCGAGCTGAGGCGTCTTCAGCAGGTCGATGACCTCGATGCGGTATTGCCCCGCGAGGTGCGTCTCGCAGATCCGCTTGAGATTGGCCAACGCGGCGAGGGATTTCGCGGTCTGGCCGGCGACGTAGAGCCGCAATTCGTAGGCCGTGGTCTCGGTCGTCGCGTTCATCGTTTCCCCTTCCGTTGTCCGTTGCTGGCTGTGCGGCCGCCGCGCAGTTCCACCATCTCCGCGCTGTGTTGCTGCGTGGTCTGTTCCTGCAACGTCTCCCGCGCGATGGCGAATCGTACCTCGGCCTCCTCGGCCTCGGCTTCCGCCTGCAGCGCGGCGATCTGCGCCGCGATTGCCGTTCGCCGACTGGCGAGCTGCCGCAGTTTGCGCACGTCATCTTCGCGGCGCAGCGCCGCAGCGGACCGTTCGTGCGCCGCCTGCGCCACGCGCGCGCTGCCGGTGAGCACGCGATCCGCGCCGAGGGACACGTCCACGAGCGCGATCCCCGCGTCGCTCAAGACGAACTCGCGCACCTGGTTGGAGTGCGCCATACCGCGCGCTTTCAGCACGTGAAGCGTGCGGTTGCGCTCGCCGTTGAACTCCACATTGCGCAGCAGCAGCCACGCATCCATGAGCGACGACACGCCGACCTGTGAATCCTCCGCCGCGCTCGCGGCGCTGCCGCCCGTAGTGAGGCTGGTGAAGAGCGTCGTGATCTGCTGTTGCTTGAGGAAATCGATCAGTCGCATCAGCGTCGGCTTCACGTCCGCCTCGCTGCGCTCGAGCGAGAGATTGCTGATCGGATCCACCACGACTACCGCCGGGCGGACGGCCTGCACCGTGTCGTGCATCGCCACCAGATGCTGTTCCAGCCCCTGCAGCGTCGGGCGCGAGGCGTGGATTTGCAGCAGCCCCGCTTTCACCCACGGCGCGAGGTCGAGGCCGATGGAGCGCATGTTGCGGAGAATCTGGTCGCTCGATTCCTCATAGGCGAACAGCAGCGCGCGCGCGCCGCGGCGGCACGCGGCATCGGCGAATGTCGCCCCGATGCTGCTCTTGCCCGTGCCCGGCGCGCCCGAGACGAGCACGCTGCTGCCGCGGAACACGCCCTGGCCGCCGAGCATCTCATCCAGCCGCGCGATGCCCGTGGACAAGCGCTCGGCCGGCGCCGCGTGATCGAGCCGCAGCGAAGTGATCGGCAGCACCGAGATCCCGCGCTCGCCGATGAGAAAGGGATATTCGTTCGTGCCGTGCGCCGAGCCGCGATACTTGAGCACGCGCAGCCGGCGCGTGGAAATCTGCTCCGTCACGCGGTGGTCGAGCGTGATCACGCAATCGGCCACATACTCCTCCAGCCCGTAGCGCGTGATCGA
>JBBRFQ010000202.1:0-6540 GCA_038224035.1 Gemmatimonadales bacterium | reverse complement strand
ACGGGCGTGCTCCGCGCCGATGATCGCAGCCGTACCGGGATCGTCGCGCGTGGCCTGCTCACTCGCGCCCTTGTCTTCGAGGGCACGACCGATGAGATGTACGTGCATATCGATGAATATGATGAACGGGTTGAATGAGTGATCGTGTGGCCGGGGTCGTGGGTGCTGCGGACCCTGCAGCTGGATCAAACCTCCCGCCGCGCGACGTCACCCGCAAGTTGGTCTTGCGACCTCGTATCGGAGTCGGTGTCCGCTTACGCACACTGGCGCCGCCCGAAAATCGGAGGAATACTTTGAGGGACGCTCGCGCCGCATGCGGTATGCGCGCGTCGCTTCGCCGTCTCGGTCACGTTTGCCAACCGGTCCCCGACACCATGACCTCGCCATCGACACGTTTTTCGGCCGCCACGCCCCCTTGGGGCGAAGAACTCCCCCTCGTCGGTCGCCGCGGTGATCGCGATGCGCTGCGGTTGTTGCTCGACGACGCTCTGGACGGACGCGGTCACACCCTGTTCATGACCGGCGAATCCGGAATCGGCAAATCCCGGCTGCTCGCCGAACTCGTGCGCGAGGCTGGCGCCCGGCATATGCTCGTGGCGTCGGGTCGTGCGTACTCGGTGGAAGCCGCTGTACCCTACGGCGCCCTGGCCGATGCGCTGACGGCGCCGCTGCGCGCACTCGAGAGCGGCACGCTCGCCGTGCTGGCGCGAGGCACCGAAGACGATATACGGACTGTTGTCCCGGGACTCGCGGGGACAACGACCGGCGCACGGCAATCGTCGGCCATCGACACGGACGGCAAGACGCGACTGTTCTGGAATGTGGCGCAGTTTCTGACGCGGCTTTCCGCGCGTCAGCCGATGCTCCTGCTGCTCGACAATGCGCACTGGAGCGATCCCTCATCGCTCGAACTCCTGCATTTTATCGCGCGACAGATCCAGCACGCCCGTGTGCTGCTGGTGTTGACTTATGTGGATAACGGCACCGAGATCAACGCGGGGCTGCGCGCGGTCGAGCGGTCGCTGCTGGCGTCGCGTGAAGCGACCTCGCGCGTCATCGAACCACTGACCCCGCATGATCTCGGCGAACTGTTGCAACGCGTCTTTTCGCTGCGCAGCGACGAGGCTCGGCCGCACGCCGACGCGCTCTTCGCGCACACGAGGGGCAATCCGTTCTTTGTCGAGCAGACGCTGAAATCGCTGATCACCGACGGACGCATCCACCGCAGCGACGACGGATGGGTAGTGGAAAACGCCAATCCATCCACGTTGCCGGCAACGGTCCGGGAGGCGGTCCGCGCGCGACTTGAACCGCTCGGCGCCGATGCCCGTCGCGTCATGGAGATCGCGTCGATCACGCAGAACCGTGCGTCGCTCGAGTTGCTTGATCGTGTGGCCGCACTTCCACCCGATGATTTCGTGAACGCGATGGAGGATCTCTGCCATCGCCGTGTCCTGGTGGAACTGCGCACGGAAGGCGCGGTGCATTACGAGTTCGCACATCCGATTCTGCAGTCGACAGTGAGCGGGGATCTGTCAGCCGCGCGCGAGCGGGCTTTGCACGCCGCAGTGGCCGCCGCGCTGGAGACGATACACGGTGAATCCTCGGTGGAGCACGCCGGCGAAATCGCGCAACATTTGTTGCGCGGCAACGTGCTGGGGGCCGACGCGCGTGCGCTGCACTATCTCGCGGCCGCCGGGCGTGATGCATTGGCGCGGCGCGCCGACCAGGAGGCCGCGCGGTGGCTGTCGGAGGCGCTGTCAATCGCTGAACGCACGCACGACCGCGAGCGATGCGCGAACCTGCTCGAAGAGTTGGGCACCGCGCGACAACGTCTGGGCGATAGCGGCGGCGCGATCGACGTCTGGTTACGCGCGTTGTCGCTCGCTGACGCCGCGAACGATGAGGAAGCCCGCGCGCGCCTGCTCTATCAGCTCGGACAGGAAGCAGCCCGCGCGGGCGATGCCCGTCAGGCCCTGCGGTGGCTTGAGCAGGCGGAAATCATCGCGTCGAGCGTGAGTCGACCCTACCTCGTCGTGCGTGTTCGTCTGTCACGTGCGAAGACCTTGCAGGCGCTTGGTCGGCATGACGAAGCAACGGCAACGGTGCGGGAAACGTTGCCATTGGCGGAATCGTTGCATGATGCGCCGCTGTTGGCGCGTGTGCACCAGACAGCGCTGCAGCTGTACGCGTGGACGGGGCCGGCGAGTACGGCACGCATGCACGGGGCGGAGGCACTCCGTCTCGCCGAAGCCAGCGGCGACGGCGAAGTGGCCTGGGTGACGCATTGGTCGCTGGCGATGCTTGAGGGGTTCACCGGGCGTGCTGATGGAGTCGCCCGTCACCTGCGCGAAGCGTCGCGGCTGGCGGACGAACTCTCCTCTCCGGTGCTGCAGGCGATGACCGCGGAGATTCGCATCGAGCACGCGTCGGCGGTGGGACGTTGGAGTGAAGGCGTAACCCTCGCGGAGCGCACCATTCCCATCGCACGGGCAGTCGCACCGCAATCGTTGTTGCCACGACTCCTCGTGTGGACCGGCTTGATTGTGCTCGCACGCGACGAGACCGAACGTGCCCGTGTGCTCTTCGAGGAGGCGTGGCAGCTCTCCGGCGCGGAACACGCCGCAAACAGTACCGGTACGTCATCGCTCGACCGCACGAACGTACACAATGTCATTCTCGCGCACACCGGGATGGGCGCATACCATCTCTCACGTGGCGCGTGGGCGCGCGCGAAAGAGTATGGTGAGCGAGGTCTCGCGCTCGCTGACCAGTTCGGCTACGTCGCATGGGCGATTCACCGGTTGCTGCCCATCGTGCTCGAGGCGGGGCTGTACTTGCAGCAGTTCGATGAGGTGGAAATACTCACCGCGCGACTGCGCGACCAATCAGACGCGCTCGGGCATCGCCTTGGACTGGCGTGGGCCAAAGCAGCGGATGCGCTGGTGGCCCGGCTCAAATACCACAGTCCCGACGCGTCTGCGCAACTGCTCGCCGCCGCCGACGAACTCGATGCGGTGCCGTTCGTCTTTCACGGCGCCAGGCTGCGGCGGAATGCGGCGCAGTTACTCGAGGCGGATGGTGATGTGACGTCAGCGGTCCGTGAGCTTCGACGGGCACATGACGTATTCGCCCGTCTGGGCGCCGAGTTTGAGTTGCGCGGTACGCGCAGTCAGCTGCGTTCACTCGGCGTGCGGTTGCCGCCGCGCAGCACCGTGCAGGGAGCCGGTGCATTGACGGGACGCGAACTCGAAATTGCGCGCGCCGTCGCACGTCGGCTCACGAACAAGGAAATCGGCACCACACTGGATATTTCGGCGCGTACAGTGAGTACACACCTGTCGAACATCTTTGAAAAACTCGGTGTTGATTCGCGGGGCGCGCTGGCGGACCGCGTGCGCGACGACCCGCTCCTCGGCGCCTCGTAACACGTTGCCGCTGCGGCGTTCCGTTTAACCGTTGCCGCGTGGTCGTCGCATCGCCAGCAAGAGCAACACCGCTACGGTTGCGGTGCTGGCCACAAACGCACCGGAGGCTGGAATCGCCAACCAGGCGAGTGATTCCTTGGCCGCGGTTGTTCCGCCGAGCCCGGGCGCACGAAATCCGGCCAGCAGCCAGTACACCGAGTAGCCGAGGCCGCCGGCGCCCAGGCCGACGCTTATTGTTCGAGCGACACGCGGCCCGGTGCCAAGCAGTACAACCAGCAGAGAGAGCCCCACCGCCACCACACCAAGACTGCCCGCGTGCAGATGCGCTCGTTGCATGTACACCCAGGACTTGTCGAGCACGGCCTTGCTCTTGGCCGCGTCATCCTGATACATCACGGTGCTCACGGCGTCCGCCGAGGCCTTCAGTCGTGACTTGATGAGGTCTTCGTTCAGTCCGAAGACGACACCGAGGCCAAAACCAAACAACAGCGTGACAACAGCGAGAAACAGACCGGGAAGCACCGGGTCAAGCGCGCGCGCGGAGAAACGCGTCGTATTCGCAGCTGCTTCATTCACGGGAGACACCCGGTGCCGAGGGAACGGAAACGAAGAAGATAAGCACATGGCACGTACGGCCTGTTCATGTGCGCCCCATATAGAACGTAACTGGCCCTGAAAACTCGTTTGCCCGATGCCCTCGCCGTTACGGCGCGTCGGGGAGCAGGTGCACAGTGAGCAACATCGCGGCGCGCTCCTCGGCGCGCACATCGTGCGGCACGTCTGGTCGCAGAATCAACAATTGACCAGCCGAGAGCAGATGGGGCGCACCGTCCGCCTGAACGGTCACGCGCCCTTCGAGGATATGAATGGTGACCAGACCGCTGGTGGCGTGCTTGGCCAGCGTTCCCCCCGCGTCGAACGCGAAGAGTACATGGGTGATTGGCGTGTGATGAAAAAGTGTCACCTGACGATGACCATCGCGCGCCGGATGAGACTCGGCTCTCAGCGCCTGCAGCGCCTGCTGCAGGTCGAAACGATGTGCCTCTCCGGCGAATCGTTCAGCGGGCGATGTGCGCAATCGTTCGGGGGACGGCGTCGTGTGCGTATCGGGCATGGCGTCACCTCGTACAGGAAGGGGAGTGCAAACGGCCTTACTTGACAGTACTCGCTGCTACTCGCGGCTCCAAACGATGTCTACACCGTCGTGCTCGCCAAGCGCGCGATTCAGCATCGCGAGCAACTCCGTAGGCGCGCCATCGGTTTCGAGCATGCTCACGGTGGCGTGATTGATGTAATAATCCTGATCGGTCGACGACTCGGCTTCGAGCGCTTCGGTGAGAAATGTCAACTCGTCCTCGGAGAGCGTGCCGAGTTGCACTCCAGTGTCCTTGTTCTTCAGAATGATCATGGCGGGTGCGGAGAGGTGTGGGAATCAGCGGGGCGCTGCACGCCAGACGGCGAGAAAAATGTAGCCGTTCACGAGCATGAGTACGAATGCGGGTAGCGTGGCCAACAGGCCATCTCGCAGCCGCAGACGGACTGCTACCCCACAAACCATCAAGAGGCACAATCCGCACGATGCGATCCACCACGCGGGCGCCCAGACGAATCCGCCGAGAAGACCGACCCCGCCGAGCACCTCAAGCACACCGGTCAGCGTCCGATACCTGGCGAGACCGAAGCGCTCAAACTCGCGCTGCATGGCCGGTGCCCACAGGCAGCTCAACCCGTACACGATGAACGCACTTCCCGACACAACGACCAGCACGGTGAACCACGTCATCTAGCGCAGCACTCCCCTCGCCATCAGCGCCACGAACACCGAGAGCAGCAGCAGGAGAAACGACGCCGCGTACTTGTGCCACGCGTGCCGGGCACGTGCATGCGCAATCTGCGCGCAGACCATGAGCACCGCCATTACCACGGCCGGACCGAATACCAGCGACGGATACCGGAGGCCGGCGAGCAGCAGTGTCGCGGCCGCAATTTTTGAGGCGCCGACTGCATTGCGCACCAGATCGGGGATTCCATATTCGCGGAATTCGCGCTCGATGTTCTCAAGTCGGAACACCCAGACGAAAATGACCGAAATCGCGATCACCACCTGCGCCACTGCCATCACGTTCATCATCACGGCTCCGCGTTGAGTTCGATGTCGCTCGGCGACGCCTTGAATATGCCGTCGCCTTCAAATGCAGGTCGTCTGCGTGGCGGTGGGCTCTGGGAAGCCAAGCGAGGTCGCGAGGATTTCGTGCCCGCGTCGCTCGAGGCGCGCCGTATCGAGCGTCCGCAGATGCAGACAGTAGCTGCCGGGCGTTCCGCACACCACGACATCCATCACCCGATCGCTGAACACCGTCCACGCGTTTACGGACGCACATGGGCGGTTCGCGAAATTGTCGAGCAGTTTCATCCGGGCCGCAACAGCGGACGCGCCTGACTCCGGCAGCATTCGGGCACGAGTTCCCGCAACAAGGCGAGCGCCTTCGCCGCCTTTCCGAGGAAATCGTCAGTCGCCGGTACGACAAACGACCGTGGGTGACCCGACCACGCTTCGGCGATGCGCGCGTCAATGGCGCGTGCTTCATCGTGCGTTTCGGTGCGCAGCGGATTATCGAGGTTGTAGTCACCGACATCAGACGGCGTCTTCAGGTGAATGACGGCGTAGTAACGGGCCAATTCCGCCTCTCGCGTGCTGCCTACCGCCTGCCACAGCGTCCCGTCGCCGAGCCAATAGGCAGAACCATCGGGAGTCCCCCTATCGCAAAGGACTACGGCCGCGCTCGCTGGTTCGATGATGGCCTCGAGCGCGTGCTGCACATGAAAGATCGCCTGTTGTGCGGCCTGCCGGATCCGGGGTCGACCGTTGCGCGGAAAACGGCCGCCGAACACGATCCCTGCCGCCTCCGGCAACGTCTGCACATGCGTGCAGAAGAACAGCTTGGCGAGTTCGAGCACGGCCGACTTTCCGGCGCCAGGCCCCCCCGTGAGTACGACGCGGCGTCCGTCGTGCGACGCGGTGCACGTGCAACTGTTCATGCGAGCTTCACCGGATGGATTGTTTCGCCGCGTTCAAGCATCAACACAAACTCGCGAATACGACGGGCGCGGG
>JBBRFQ010000201.1:0-6546 GCA_038224035.1 Gemmatimonadales bacterium | reverse complement strand
CCCTCGATGATGCGATCCTGCTGTCGATCGTGACACGCGTCGAACTCGAAGGGGGTGTCTATCGCGATGCCGCTGACGCGCCGACGCGCCGCGCGCGGCTCGATACGCTGCTCAGTGCGATCCCGGTGCTCGCCTTCGATGACGCAGCGGCAGACGCGTATGCGGCAATTGTCGCCAGCGCCGGGTACTCGCGGCGGAAGCTGCTGGATCGGATGATCGCCGCGCACGCGTTGGTGCATCGCGCCACACTGGTGACGATGAACGCCGATGACTTCCGCGACATCGCGGGCCTCGAGCTGCTGGCATGGTGATCAGTACGGGCACTCGCGGCGAAACCGTCACACGAGCGCGGTACGGCGACCGAGTTGGTCGCGAGAAGCTGCCGTGGCGCGTTGTCGCGCGTGCTCCGTGAAATCGAGGGCTCCGATCCAGCGTTATACAGCGGAGACGGCCGCGGTCACCTGTTTCCTCACACGACGGCCATGAACGCCCGCCGGCTGACCACACGCCTCGTCGTAGCGACATGACAGGGTGGCACGCCGTCGGCACCTCAATCAGCGTGGCGGAGGGTGTACGGGTCAGTATCACAAACGCTCCGTGCACACGCTGGGTTGGAGTTTCTGCTTTGAGGATGAGCGAACGGTGCGAGCAACCGTCGTCGCGGACCCGTTATTCGCGTCATACTTGACCGCGCCTGGTCCGCTCACCGCAGCAGTAGCGTGCAGTCGGCCGACTCTCCCCCATCCGTGACTGTGCCGAACCCTTGCTCGATTGCGACGTAAGCGCGGGATGCCCTACTCAAGCTGCTGCGACACGACCGGCTAGTTCCCGTCGCATCGACGCCCCTCAGAGCGCTCGTGCGCGCACACCACCCGTCAACGGCTAATTTTCTCTAGCGCTTGCGTCGATGACCCCGAGAAACTGAGAGTGAAACTCCCGCGGGCGCCAGCGAAACGCGGATCCTGCGGGTTATCCGCCCGCGCCTGCATCCGCACGTTGTCGAGATGGAAGGTCACCGCGCTACCTGGCTTGAAGACATCACCACCGATCGACACGTCGACTCCGAACTTTTCTACCGCGTCGAAAACCAGCGCTCCAGATACGGCGCTCCAGACACGAATCTTCCCGTCCGGCGTTCGCTCGAAATAGTTGAACTGCGCCTTCGGGTTCGGGAACTCGGTCCGGCGGCCGACGCCGACTTGCTCGACCGCATCGGTACGATTCAGATCGGAGAGGAAAAAATTGAAGCCATGCGTGCTGCTGGCCTCGTTGGTCAGCTCGCCCTCTGCGTAGAAATCGCCCGCCTTGGCACCCGGAATGAGGTACTTGGTGAACACGCGTGCGAATGCGGTGGTCGCGCCGACGGCGTTACAGTCGGTCGATGGATCGACGACCCGTGCAAATCCGAACGTGCCGAGGACGGGTGCAGAAACGCGGCGAAAGGTGACGACCTCGTTTTTGTTCACGCCGCTTCTATTTGACATACTGATACCTACTCCACCGATGCTATTCTTCGGCAGATACGTAGAGAATCCGATGTAGGTCGAGTCAGCCGAAATTGGCACGCTTCCGTTTTGTGACAGGACTTCTCCAGTGGCAACCCCGAAGGTGCCGTTCATCCCGCCGGCACCGGCACCGGCATCGGTGGCGTAGCGCAGCGTGAAGGTGGCGTACGGCGCAACGGACAATTCATAGGTCACGGTGCGGCCGTTGATCAGCGTACCGGTACCGGTGTAGCTGCCGACGAATGGATTGTAGCTGGCAGGCTGAATGGCGAGCGGGGTATCGTATGGCCCGCGTGCCGCCGCTGGTGCCGTCGTGCTATCACCCCCACAGCCGCCGGTCGCGATCAGGAGGCACGCGGCGGCACTGACGCGAACGAGCGGAGGCCACGTTTGCTGGCTGGGAAGAAAACGCATGCTGGCCTCCGGATTGAGGGATTTCGCCTGAGGCGCGTACCGCGACCGCCACGTTGTACGACCGCGTGACTACAAAAATTAGTCGCCCCCCCCTACCTCGGAGTATCGCCTGACCGGGTGACGCCAGCCGTATGTGCGCTGCGGTCATCACAGTTGCTGCGGCGACGGCGGCGGGCGTTTCATGACCATGCGGCGCATCAGAAGGGCGCCGGGCAACGCGCCTCAATTTCAAACGCCGATGACTTCCGCGACATCGCGGGCCTGGAGCTGCTGCCATGGTGAACGGGACGGGCCGTCGCGGCGACACCGTCACACGCGCGCGGTACGGCGACCGAGTGGGTCGCGAGAAGCTGCCGTGGCGCGTTGTCGCGCGTGCTCCGTACAATCGAGGGCTACGATCCAGCGTTTTCCAGCGCGATTGCCGCGTTCCGTCGGAGGCCGGCCAGCTTTGCCCGCTTCATGGGTGACTTCCGGAACGCCCCGCTGAACGCGTCCTGATCCAGCGCCAAAATGTCCGTCGCCACGGTCACCGAATCCTTCCCAGCGATGAACGCCCGCGCCCGAAACGGCGAATCCTCCGCCAGCGCCTGTGAGAACTTCACGTTCCACGGACACACACTCTGGGAGATGTGTCGGGATAACCGTTTTGAGATCACCCTTGCAACCGGAAGCCGAACCGTCGCACGCGTTCACGCTACGCGGCGGGCGCTGCCTGCGACACCAGTGGATAGGCTGCCGGCGTCCTGATCGACGTCACGGCAAGATCGACATCGAGCCGTGGCCAGTACAGATGGTCCACCGATGGCCACTCCAGCGTCGTGATCTGCTCGATCGTCGCGGCGCGGAACCACGGGAATTCCGTGAACGGCACGTGGAGCTCCTCGCTGCCGAGCAACAGCCAGAACCCATGTCGCGAGACGTGGGTGACCTCAGCGACCGAAGTGGCGGACCCAGGCATCGCGAAACTCCTCCAGGTGACGACGGACGATATCCTCGGCCTCGGCGACCTGCCGGGTCGAGAGCCCAACGACGACGCTGGCTGACAACTCGGGCTCGATCCAGACTTTCGCCTCGCCGTCGGGATGCGACACGTGCACATGCATGCGTGGCTCCTCGCGCGAGAAGAAGAACAAGCGGAATGGACCCTCGCGGAGGATGGTCGGGGACGTGGCGAGAAGCTAGCGATCCCCGAGGTTCTCGAGCACCAC
Source organism: Gemmatimonadales bacterium (assembly GCA_038224035.1). Lineage (GTDB taxonomy): Bacteria > Gemmatimonadota > Gemmatimonadetes > Gemmatimonadales > Gemmatimonadaceae > JAABRT01. Next base: position 3,419 of record JBBRFQ010000201.1, on the reverse strand, counting down.
CACCGCGTTCCGCCGTAGCCCTGCCAACTTCGCCCGCTTCATCGGCGACTTCCGGAACGCCGCACTGAACCGCTCCTGGTCCAGCACCATGATGTCCGTCGCCAGCGGCACCGCGTCCTTCCCCGCAATGAACTCGCGCGCCCGGAACGGCGAATCGCCAGCCAACTCCTGCGAAAACTTCACATTCCACGGACACACGCTCTGGGAGATGTGTCGGTATAACCGTTTTGAGATCCCGCTCATGACGGGGCGGGGTGCCTGCCGCGCGGGCCGCCATCCGGACACGAGCGGGGTGCAAGCTTGACAGTGTGACTTTAGTCACACATACTGAAGGCTCGGCTGTATGTCTCCGTCCTCGAGGACCCGATGGCCATTCTCGTCAGCAAGACTCGCGCACAGGGCGCGTCCGTCGTCACCACGCTCCCCGCGGAGGTCGCGCGCCGCCTCTCGGTGACGGCAGGGCAGGAACTCGAGTGGATCGAGGACGGCATGGGTGGTTTCCGCGTCGTTCCGCACACTCCTGAGACCGCTGAGGCGCTCGCGGTGCACGAGAAGATCATGGCCGAGTACGACGCGGTGTTCCGCGCGCTGGCCAAGTAGGCACGCGCCGTGAGACCTGAGCCACGCTGGCTCACGGATACCGCGGTGCTCGCGATCCACGCACAGCAGATCGAACGCTTCGGTGGCGCCCACGGAGTGCGCGATCAGCACGTCGTGCTCTCCGCGCTGGCGCGGCCGCAGCAGCGCTGGAACTACGACGCTGCCGCCGATCTCGCAGACTTCGCCGCGTTGTATCTGGTCGGCCTGTCGCAGGCGCAGGGGTTCGTCGATGGGAACAAGCGTACAGGCGTCGCCTGCGCGCTGGTGTTTCTGGCGCTCAACGATGCGGCGCTCCATGTCGATGGGGCGGAGCTGTATACCCTGACGATGCGGGTGGCGACAAATCAGGCGGACGCGGCAGAGGTGGCGACGTACTTTCGTGGGCGACGCTCGTGAGGCGCGTCTGCTGTCAGCATGTGCCGAGTACGATTTCTTTGGCGATCCGGTGCGCGGCCCCGCGCTTGAACCTCTCGCGAAGCAGGGCGGACTGACGATCACGTTCCTCGGCGAGCACGATCTGGTCGGTTTGGAAACCGTGCCACCGCATCAATATCAGCGCACGGCGAACCCGAACCGCGCGAGTTTCCCCTTCGCTCGCGCCAGTCCGAGAGGTCCGCCAGCGCCGCGTTGATCGTCGTCCGAAGTCGACTACCGAGATCTGGTGCGTCGGGGAGCAGCAACTCCAAGACGGTCAGCCGTGCACGCGCATCGCCGCTCTCGCGCGCGACAGCGAGCTGCGCACCGAGCATGCCCCGTGAAGCCGGAATACGGAGCCTTGCGGCGCTCGTCGCCTGATTCAGATTCCACATCTTCGTCGTCGATCCGTTGTCACTCGCCGACCTGCGGTCCTGACTCCAAGACACGACTTCCATGATCACACTCCATAGGCTTGCGATCGCTGCGCTGATCATGGTGCCCGCGACGGCGTTCAGCCAGAACGTGCGACTGCCCGCTGAGTGGGAGCCGCACGAACGCGTCTGGCTCACGTGGTTTGGTCAGGGACGTCGTGACTCGGTATCGGTCGAGATCGTGAAAGCGCTCCAGTCACACGTCAAACTCACGATGAATGTGGCTACCGAATCGATGAGGACGAACGCGCGATTGTTTCTTGCTGCGCATGCGGTCAATACGGACAGCATCGAGTTTGTGATCGATCCGAGCATTGACTACTTCGTTCAAGACTACGCCTTCTTCGTCAAGGACGAGACGGACAAAGTCCATGTCGTGGATTTCGTGTACACCGCCTACGGTCAGTTGCTGCCATCCAGCGGTCCTCCGATGCCAGCGTCCGAGAAGAAGTTCGGCGAGTGGGAGCAGCGCCTGGCGATGCAGTTAGGCCTCCCGCTGGTTGCGAGTGACTTTGCGTTTGAAGGTGGTGGAATAGATACCAACGGGAAGGGTACCTTCCTCGTCATCAAGGAGATGGCCCTCCAGCGCAATCCAACGAAGACGCTTCAGGAAATCGAGGCAGAGCTGACGCGCACGCTGGGTGCCCGAAAGGTGATCTGGCTTGAGCAGGGTCTGATTGAAGACCGCCAGCTCCCGCGATCGGCGCCGTTCATTCGCAACTACTTTGGCGGTGGCGCCAATATGCATGTTGACGAACTGGCACGATTCGTTGATGAAACGACCGTGATCTTGCCGTACATCCCTGCGGCCGACCGGAACACGAGCCCCGTCGATTCACTCAACTATCCCATTCTCGAAGCCAATGCCCGCATCCTGGAGAACGCCCGAACGGCTGATGGCAAGAAGCTGAGGGTCATACGCATTCCCATGCCCGAGATCGAACGGCTCAAATTCACGCTTCCGGTCGATGAGACCAATGTGCGAACCTACAGCCGTCACGGCTTCCAGAAGGGAGACACCGTCTTCCGCGTGCCCGCGGCGAGCTACATCAATTACTTCGTCAGCAATGGCGTTGTGCTGATTCCGAAATACTGGAAGCAAGGGATGCCGGACTCGCAGCAGCGAAAGGATGAGGAGGTGCGTCAGCAATTCGTGAAGCTGTTTCCCGGCCGGCAGGTGGTGTCGATCTATACGCTTGGCATCAATAGAGGTGGTGGCGGAATTCACTGTGCCACACGTGAGTTACCGGGTCCGAGGCGAGAGAGAGATCGACGAGAATAGATCTTCCGATGACAGTGCTCTCATCGGGCGGAAATGACGACGTCGGTGACACTCACGGTGGGGGCACGAGACGAGCGTTCGGTGGCATTGGAGTCGTCGCGCGGTCCAATCGATTCCGGCACCTGCCGTATTCGTGAACGCGCAGCCGAGGCGCAGGCACGGGATTGCCGCTCGTCACTTCAGCGAGTCCGCATGCGACAGTGTCACCGGCGTCGTCGAATGCGCGCAATGAATGCGCTGTCACCGCAATCCGAGCGGAGTCATTGTCGGTGGGCGGCGCACTGATTTCCGTGAGGCCTGGCATTCGATGACCGCTTCCTTCGCGCAAGCACTCCGGCTGACAGACCGTGCTCAGTCCGAGCGCGTTGACTCCTCGGTTTCGCGCGTGTGCGCGTCACCATCGTGCACTCCGGTGTCGCGTGCGAGGACAGCTGACATCGGTGCGACATTTCCCATGACGTTACTGGCGTTGCGCTGCAATCCACGCCGCTTCGCCCGCTTCATCGGCGACTTCCGGAACGCCGCACCGAACGCATCCTGATCCAACGCCAGAATGTCCGTCGCCAGCGTCACCGCATCCTTCCCGGCAATGAACTCCCGCGCCTTGAACGGCGAATCCGCCGCCAACTTCTGCGAGAACTTCACGTTCCAGGGGCAGACGGACTGGGAGATGTGTCGGTATAACCGTT
>JBBRFQ010000200.1:0-6554 GCA_038224035.1 Gemmatimonadales bacterium | reverse complement strand
ACCTGCGCCAGTTCCGTCGTGGTCATGCAGTACGGCGGGAGCACATACGCGACGTTGCCGAGGGGACGAAGCAGCACGCCCTGTCCCAGCGAAAACGCAGACAGCGCGCGGCCGACTTCACTGAGATAACCCGGCGTACCGGCCAGCTCCACGGCGGCAATCGTGCCGATCTGCCGTACGGCGCGCACGCCGGGATGTGTCGCCAGCGCCGCGAGATGAGTGGCCTGCGCCACTTCGAGTGCAATGCGCGCGTCTTCGGAATCGTCGTCGTGCAACGCGAGTGAGGCGCGCGCGGCCGCGCAGGCGATCGGGTTGGCGGTGTAGGAGTGGCCGTGAAAGAAGGTGCGCGTACGATCGCCCAGAAACGCGTCAAAAATGCGCTCGGTGGCGACCGTCGCACCGAGTGGCAGGAAACCACCGGTAATGCCTTTCGACAAGCACATGATGTCGGGCGAAACATCCGCCCGTTCGCAGGCCCACATCGGTCCGGTGCGGCCAAAGCCAGTCAGCACTTCGTCGGCGATCAGATGCACGCCGGCGGCACGCGTGCGCTCACGCACGCCCTGCAAGACGCGTTCGTCCCACACCTTCATGCCACCGGCACCAAGCAGCAGCGGTTCCACGATGACCGCGGCGAGTTCGTGGCCACGCGCATCGAGCAGTGTATCAAGTGCGGCCAGCGTATCGCCTTCACTCGGATCCGGCAGTCGTGCCACGTCAAACAACAACGGCTCAAACGGGGTGGTGAACACGCCGCGCCCGCTCATGGCCATCGCACCGAAGGTGTCGCCGTGATACGCGTGCTCGAGTGCTGCCACGAGTCGACGCGGCGTGCCGTTGTTGACGAACGACTGCAGCGACATCTTGATCGCCACTTCGACGGCCGTCGACCCGTTGTCCGAGAAGAACACGCGGGCGAGTCCGCGCGGCATGCGCGCCACCAACGCCGCGGCCAGCTCAACGGCTGGCTCGTGCGTGAACCCCGCAAACATGACATGATCGAGCGTACGCGCCTGCTCCGCAATCGCGTTGGCGATGTCGCTGTGGCAGTGTCCGTGCGTGGTGACCCACCATGAGGAAATCGCGTCGAGCACCGGACGGCCGTTGGTTTCGTGCAGCCACGCACCACGCGCGCGGGCGATCGGAATCGGCAGCGCCATGCCCTGATGTTGCGTGTACGGATGCCACACGTGCGCCTGATCGAGCACGAGCAACTGCTGTTCAGCCGGCGCGTACTCGCGTGTGCCAACGGCGACGCCCAGCGGTACGTCGGGCACAAACTCGTCGTCAGTCTCACCCAACTCGGCCTCGTCGGCGATCGACGCCGAGCCGAGTCCGATCTCGTCTTCATCGTCGTCGCCAACGTAGGATCCACCGGCCGGCCCGTCGAACGACTCGTCGGTGAGATCGTCGTATTCATCGTCGTATGACGTCACGACTTTGCTCCGTTGCCCAACGCATCGAGCAGGTTTGCCGCGAGCGCGTCGATGAGTTCACGCGGATGCATGGCGCTCACGGAAATGCGCAATCGTGACGTGCCTTCAGGCACCGTGGGCGGACGTACGCCACCGATGAGGAAGCCGCGCCGCCGCATGTCCGCCGCGATTTGCATGGTGCGCACGGGATCGCCGATCAGCACCGGCACAATGTGTCCGTCCGGCTCACCGGGGATCTCGCGGCCGGCGAGTTGCAGGCGCTGCCGCAGACGCGTGGCGCGTTCACGCACGGTGGTGCGTCTCCATTCCTCCGTCTCGGCGATGCGCAACGCTTCGAGCGTGGCCGCGGCGAGTGCGGGCGGAGTGCCGGTGGTGAACACAAACGACCTCGCACGATTGAGCAGGAATTCGATGAGCCGCGTGGAGCCCGCGACGTACGCGCCCGTCGTGCCAAGCGCCTTGCCCAGCGTGCCCACCACAATGTCGATCTGGCCCAGCACGCCGCAGTGTTCAATCGCCCCGCGACCGGTGGCGCCCATCACGCCGGTGCCATGCGCGTCGTCCACGTACGACCACGCGCCGAAGCACTTGGCGAGCGGTACCAGCCCGTCAAGCGGAAACACCTCCCCGTCCATGGAGAACACACCTTCCACGACGATCAGCGAGCGACGGAACCTGCCGGCATCCTCACGCAGCAGCCGTTCGAGGTCGTCGAGATCGGCGTGTGCGAAGACGCGCAGCGTGGCCTTGGATAGACGACATCCGTCAATCAGCGAGGCGTGGTTGAGCGTGTCGCTGTACACCACGTCCCCAGCGCCCACGAGTGCCGGAATGACGCCCGTGTTCACCATGTAGCCACTCGGAAACAGCAGCGCGCGCGGGCAATGTTTAAAAGTGGCGAGCTCACGTTCGAGCGCTTCGTGGATGGGATGGTTGCCCGAGATCAATCGGGCTGCACCCGCCCCGGTGCCTTCCGATTCCAACACTGCGGCGGCGGCACGCGCCAGCCGCGGATCGGCCGCGAGTCCGAGGTAGTCATTGGACGCGAAGTCTGCGATACGCTCGCCGTCCATAAGCACGGTGCCGGCGCGACGTTGGCGCACTGCGCGCATGGTGCGTCGCAGGCCGGCGGCGGCGAGCTGTTTGAGCTCGTCGTCGAGGACCTCTTCGAGAGACGGTGTGTTAACGCGGGCGGACTCGTCCATGCGTGCAAAGTAATGTGACGGCGATGTACGCGTGCACGCGGCTAGCGAACGACGAAGGTAAGCGTCTCGCGTGTGGGATGCGCGCTGCACGCGCCCGTGTACGTACCGGGTTGTGGCAAGGTGTACTCCACCGTCTCGCCCGCCGCCGCGGAGAACAGGCCGAGTCGATGCGCGATCGAGTCGGTGTTGCTGATGCGTACGCGCGGCCGACCGCCGGAAGCCACCACAATCGTCTCAGGCAGCGCCGTCACCCGCCAGAACGATTGGTGAATCTGTGCGAGCCCACCCGGTGGAATCCGGATGTCGACGGCGGGACGTGGCCACGACACCATCACGGCAACGGCGGTGCCGATCGCGACAGCGGTTAACTGCGCCGCCCGTGTGATGCCGGACATGTCAGCGCAGCAGACGCTGCAGATCGGACACCATCGCGTCAACGCCGCTGTTGAACGAGTACATCGCACGCAACTGGCCGGTGTCGTCAACCAGGAAAGACTGTGATGCGTGGGTCACGAGGTAATCGGCCGCCGTGGCGCCCGGCGTCTCGTACGAGGCCACGGTGAAGGCCTGTTGAATGCCCGCCGTTGTCGCACTGTCGCCGGAGAGTCCGAGAAACGCGGGATCGAACTGCTTTGCGTAGGCTTCCGCGACCGTCGGCGTGTCGCGTGCGGGATCGACAGACACGAACAGCCAGCGCACACGGTTGCCCTTGTCACCCAGCGCGGCCTTGGCGCGTGTCCAGTCCGCCAGCGTGACGGGACAGACATCAGGGCAGTGGGTGTATCCGAAGAAGACGAGCGTCACGCGACCGTCTTGCGGCGCAGTGCTGAACGTGTCGCCATTCGACCGCACGAAGCGGAACGCGGGAATGTCACGCGCCGGTTCGATGACAATCCCACGCCAGTTCGGCTCACCACACGCGACGAGCGCCAGCCCAAGGAGGGCGGCGACGCTGGCGCGAACGAGGCTCAGGTGACGCACGCCTCACACAGGCCGTACAAGACGACTTCGTGCCGTTCGAGAGCGAAGCCGGGCGGGGTGAGATCGTTGAGCTGCCCCGGACAGCCATGAATCTCAAACACGCGCGCGCACAACCGGCAGCGGAAGTGGTGATGATGATCCTGTCCCGCCACCTCGTAGCGGGGCGGTTCACCCGGAAGCTCAACCGGGGTGAGCCATTCCGTCTCGACCAGCGAGGCGATGGTGCGGTAGACGGTGGCGATGCCCAGGCCGCGCACATGGTCGCGACCCGCTTCGAGTACTTCGATGGGTCCGAGCGGGCGACCGGCGTCTTCGAAGACGCGGCGGATAGCATCGCGTTGACGCGTTCGACGTTCCATTCTCAATAATAGTCGCGAGCGCAGGTTCGAGGCGACGGGTGCGATTTGGAACGAGTCGAACGCTGGCCTCCCGCAAAGCGGCATGCTTGATTCCTCGCCGTGACCACGTCAACCGTACCTCTGCCAATCGCCGTCGTGGACTGGCGCCGCGTCCTCGCCGTGATCGCGGCTGCCCTGCTGCTCGCGCACGCCATCGACGCGGTCGCCTGGGAGCAGCTGCGAGATCCCCGCGTGAACGAGCGCGAGTGGGGTCGGCTCTTTCGGTCCGTGGGATATGTACCGACGTGGCTGTTTGGCTCGGTGGCGCTGTGGCTGCAATCGCGACCGGCACCGGGCGTCGCGGCATCCGGACGTGGCTGGCGAGCCGTCGCGCTGCTGCTCGCGCCGGCGTTGGCGGGCGGTCTCGCCGAACTGATGAAGATCGTGGTGCGCCGTCAGCGGCCGGGGGCGGAGTCGCCGGAGTATCTATTCCGACCGTACGACGTGGACCTCTGGAGCACGAAAGGGCTCGGTTTGGCGAGCAGCCACACGGCGGTGGCCTTCGGCGCGGCGGCGGTGCTCAGCCGCTGCTTCCCGGCGACCCGCGCCGTCTGGTATGTGCTGGCCACCGGCTGCGCGTTAACCCGCGTAATGGCCGGGGCGCACTACGTGAGCGACACGATCGCGGCGGCGGCAATCGGCTGGCTCACTGCCGAGGGAGTGTGGCGCTGGGCCGCTCGGCGCGCGGCGGCCAGTACACGCCGCTGAGGGCGCGAAACACAAACGGCGGCCTCCCGTGGGAAGGCCGCCGTTTTGGTCCAGCGCGTCCGCGCGCCGAATACAACCGTGTTACGCGCGTCCGTAGCGCTTCTTGAACTTGTCGACGCGACCCTGCGTGTCGATGAGGCGCTGCGTGCCCGTGTAGAACGGGTGCGAATCGGACGTGATTTCGAGCAGGACGAGCGGATACTCGTTGCCATCGTCGAGGCGGATCTTCTGCTCGCTGGTCATCGTGGACCGCGTGAGAATGATCGCGCCCGTGGAGGAATCTTTGAACACCACCGGGTGGTACGGCGGGTGAATGGCTTCTTTCATCTGCTACGGCTCCTCGCGATCCCATTTCCGGCGGGATCGCATCGCGGCTCCGAAGAGACCGCCTGGGGTGATCCGGACCAGTCGCCCGAGAGCGACATCAGCTGGTTCGGCGCGTGCCACGCGCCCGAAGGCGTTGCGTCAGCACAGTCTTAATAAATGCTTGATTCGGGCGCTCAGGTCAAGCGGTGCGGCCGGCGAAACGTTGGGGAGCGCCACCGACCGTGGTCAGGCCACCACGAGCAGCGCAATGAGTCCGCTGCCGGCGGCGAGCCAGCCGAGCCGACGGAACGGCACGACGCCGTTGATTGGAGGCAGCACGGCGCGCGCTACGGTGGCGGCGATGTATAGCATGCTGCCCGCCGCAAACGGCAAGATGGCCATGGCCAGCTGCTCGGCGGCGGCGCCCAGCAGAAGCGTCAAACCCGCTCCAGCCATCGCGAAGACTGCCGTGAGCGCGTTGAAGAGCACGGCGCGTTTGGGCGTGAGTCCGCCGTGAACGAAAAGTCCGAACGTGCCCAGCTCGCGCGGCAGCTCGTGCAGTCCGATAGCGAGCGCGGTGAGCAACCCGAGTTCCGGGCGCACCATGAAGGTGGCGGCGATCAGGATGCCGTCGAGGAAGTTGTGCAGCACGTCGGCGGCAAACGCCATGGGCAACAGTGAGCGGCCCGGGCGTGCCTCGCTGCTGCTCGCGCTGTGTTCGTGGGGCTGGTGCGCCTGGGCGGGATGTGGCACAGGCGCCTGGCGCGGTTGGGCGAGGACTGGCGCGTGCTCGTGATGCGGCACGCCCATGGCCAGTCCGTGCACATGCCCGTGATCGTGCTGCTCGAGTAGCCATTCCATGCCGGCGAAGAGCAGAAACCCGGCGACCGTCGTGACCACGACCACCGACGCAGAGCTCTGGGCAAGCGCTTCCGGCAGCAGGAGCATGCCCGCGGAGGCGATGAGTACGCCAATGCCGAAGGCCAACAGATTCGGCAGCATCGCGCGCACAAGCCGTTCGTTGCGGGCGAGCAGGATAGTCACCGCCAGCGGCACGGCGCACACGAGTGCGACGGCCAACAGGGTGCGAAACCAGACAGACGTGATCACGGGGAGCGCGCGCGGGTAGTTGGTGAATCTGAGAACTTGATCTCGTTGGTGCGTTCCTGCAACGGTCGGTGTTGGCGGCATTGCCAGCCGAACCGTCAAACCTGCATATTACATAATAATGATATGTGATTATCGATTACTCTCCCTTGTCTTGCAACCCTCATGGCTGTTTGTGAGCCCTCCGTGTCCCATTCCTCTCCGCAGCGCGGCCTCGTACTGGACGGACTTGGAATCACTGCGGCCACGCTCTGCGCGGTGCACTGTCTTGCGGGAGCGCTCTTCGTGGCGGCCCTGCCCCTGATCGGACTCGGCGCGCTGCTCGATGAGCGAGTTGAGGTCGCATTTCTCGTGAGTGCCGTGGTGCTGGGGCTGCTCAGTCTTGGGTTGGGCTGGCGCAGGCACCGCCGTCT
>JBBRFQ010000199.1:0-6572 GCA_038224035.1 Gemmatimonadales bacterium | reverse complement strand
TCCTGCATCAGCACGATCTCACCCGCTTGCGAGAGATCGATTTTCTGGGCGAGCCTGAGCACGCGCGCGCTCGCTCCCGCTGCGCTGGCAAGGCGCGTCATGTGCACCGCCTGCGCATGGTGCGCGATCATGCCCTGCATGAAGCGGACGTCGGCCTCGGTGTAGAGCACGCCCGCCGGAATCGTGATGGGGGGCATGCCCGCCATTTCGTGGTGCTGATGCGCGGTCTCCGTAGCCGCCGCCGTAGTGGCGGAAGCCGGTGAGGCGGCCTTCTCCGAAGGCGCTGCCCCAACGGGCGCGGGAATCGGCGCGGGGGTCGACGCCGCGCAGGCGCAGAGCACGGCGACGAGGCCGAACATGGAGAGATCGCGGCAGTGAGGGGCCATCTTCACGGGGAAACGCCAGGGCGGGGAGGAAACAGGGCTGCTCTGAGGGAGCGTACTGCATGGACGCGCTCAGTGCCAGCCGCGTTGACGATCGCCCCTCGGGCAGTGTGGTTCCGCCGCGACACGCATCACGTCATACTCCTGGACGAAGCGCGTGTGATTCGTGTTACTGACACGACACCTTTCGCGATTAAAGTCACGTCGAATTGTCACGAAATGTGCTTGTTTCGCTACAGGTTGCTTCTGTTCCGCTACATGTTGCTGCTATTCCGCAACAGTATGACGGCGTGAGGTCGCCATTAGCCGAGAACGCGCGCGGCGCGCCACTGCTGTGACCACGCGCAATGGTGATGAGGCGCAGGCACGCGCGCACTCGCACGGCCACGGTTCACGCCGCTTCGCTGTGCCGCCCTGTGCGCGACCAGCAGGACCATCGGATGCGCTGCCGTGTACACGAGGCCTGACATCTGGCATAAACTCTGCCGTCCCTCCGGGGGCGAATGTGAACGACAGCTATTTCATTCTCTCTGGTCTCGAAGCGCCCATCGCAGCCGCGGCGATTCATGACGGCCATGCACTGCGTCCCGACGTCGAGCACCGCATCGCGCTCGACGACGCCGCGCGATTGCGCGAGGAAGATCCGTACACGGCAAGTTGGACGGAGGTTACCTCCACACGCCTGATCGGAGTACGGTCGCGATTTGAGATGGATCTCAACAGGTCGCGCGACAAGGCGGTGTACCGGCAACCAGAAGACGCGTGGGGGCTCGACGTGTGGCAATCGGCGCTTCCGTCATCGGTTGTGCGTGAATCGTTGGCACAGTACGACGCCTTTTATGCTGACGCCGAACGCGCGCTCGGCGTAATGCAAGCGCGATGGGGCCGGTTCGTGGTGCTTGATCTGCACACCTACAACCATCGCCGGAACGGTCCCGATGCCGAGCCTGATGATCCCGCGCGCAACCCGGAGATCAATATCGGCACCGGCACGATGGATCGCGGGCGATGGGCAGCAGTCGTCGATTATGTCGTGCAGGCGCTCGGCGCGCCCGATACAAACGGTCGAGCACGAGATGTCCGCGAAAATGTGAAGTTTCGAGGCGGCCGCTTCTCCCAGTGGGTGCATGAGACGTTCCCTGACTCGGGTTGTTCAATTGCCATAGAGTTCCGGAAGTCATTCATGGATGAGTGGACGGGTATCCCGTCGACCCATGACGTGCGCGCGATTCGCGAGTTGCTGGCCTCGATGCTTCCCGGGTTGCAGCGCACACTGCTGCAGCTGCCATGAGAGCGGACGACCCCACCATGGACAAGCGACTCACCGCGCTGCGCACAATCTCGCCAGAGTTTGTGGCACAAGTGTGCGAGCGATTGGACGCAGGCAGAGCGGTGCGACGCACCTTGCCGGGCGGTGGACGACTCCACATGGATCGGGCGTTGCCGTTCCTCTGCCTCTATCGCGATCCGTCAGGCAAGCACGTAGGGCATCCATCGCAGCTGGTGATCGGCGAAGCGGCCCACCTGATCGCGCCCGGCACCTCGGATCTGCACGATTCGCTGCGTGCGCTGATCCGCGGCATCGCGGATGTCATGGTGAAGAAGTTCGGAGCCTTTTTGCTTCTTGAGGTATGGACCGCGGAGGACCGTGTGCCGGACGGTTCGCCCGTGGCGAAACCATCGACGCGCCAAGTGCCGACGCCGACGTTCCGCGTCTTCACCCCGTATCTCCCTGACGACGATCCATCAGTGCGCCAGCTGCACAAGTCGCTCAGCAACATTCCGCTGCGTCCGCCGCCGCTCGACGTGGAGATCGTCTCTGGTGTGCCGGTCGCACCGCCATCGCTTCGTTCGTTGTTGACCGACGTGCCGCGTACGCAGTCTTCGGCTGGTGCTGCGCCGACCGACGCGCCACCGTCGGCGATGGTGCGGCACTACATCGGCATCGAAGTGCAGCCGGTGTACCGGCAAGCCCGCACCGGAACACCGTACCCAATGCTCTTTGAAGTATTGCGTCGCGGTCTGTCGGTCGCCATTCGTCAGACCGCGTACCACTTCGCGCTGCTGCACACCGCGCACGAGCCCGGCCATTTTCACGCGCTCGGTCGTCGCACGTCGGTTCGCGCCACGAATGCCGTCGATCGGGAACTCACCACGATCGCCCGGTCCTTCGACTTCCTGCTGCAGGTCACACCGGCGAACGCCGATCGTGCACGCGTCGCCTTCGATCGATCCGCGCAACAGCGTGACCCCGAGTTCGATTACCGTCCGCTCATTGTCGACGTACCACTGCTCAAGCGTCGCCTGTATGAGCTGCCCATCGAACGTCTCGAGGATCCGACGCTCGCGCATCTCATGGCCGCGTCACGCGACGAACTGGACCGCAAGCTGACGATGTTGGCCGACCGCAACACGCCGCGGTTCATTTACGGAAGTCTCAGCGTGTACGGTTCGGTCAGCGATGGATTGCGGGACGTGGCGCTCACCCTGCTCTCCACCACATCGAGTGACTTCGACGACGAGGACGATCCGGAGTCAGTTGATGTATCGATGGTGAACGCCACCGCGTTTGCGCGGCTTGCGAAAGCCGAGCTGGCGCTCTACCGGGAGTACTACGACGGGCTGTCAACGACGGTGACCATTCGTGAGGACATCTCGGGATTGATTGTATCGGATGGGCATCTACTCATCGGCAGCCGTTTCAACGCCACGCCCATGCGCGCGATGGCGCTGCTGCAGCATGAAATCGGAACCCATGTGGTCACACACTCCAACGGACTCGCGCAGCCACTCGGCTTGTTGGCGACCGGACTGGCCGGATATGAGGAGACACAGGAAGGACTGGCCGTGGCGGCGGAGTACATGACCGGGGCACTCAGTCCTTCACGTGTGCGCGTGTTGGCGGCGCGGGTGATCGCGGTACGCGCCATGACGGACGGCGCCACGTTCATCGACTGTCATCGCACGCTCGTGCAGCAGTTCGGGTTCGCCACGTCTACGGCCTTCACCATCTGCATGCGGGTGTTCCGGAGCGGTGGCCTGACGAAGGACGCCATCTATCTGCGTGGTCTGATCGACCTGTTGCGCTACCTGGGTGAGGGACGGGATCTCGAGCCGTTGCTGCTCGGCAAACTCGCACTCGCCGACGTGCCCGCGCTGGAAGAACTCCGGTGGCGTCAGTATCTCAAACCGCCTCGCCTGACTCCGCGCTTTCTCACAAACCCCGGTGCGGCCGATGCCATGCAGCGATTGCGTCGCGGCCATCCCCTTCCTGACCTGCTCACCGGAATTGCCACATGAAGATCGGCTTCGTCGTCAATGATCTCGATACGGAATGCGCTGACTACACAACCACGCGGCTTGCGCTGACTGCGGTCAGCATGGGGCACGAAGCCTGGTACATCGCACTGGCTGACTTTGGATACGACACGGACGCCAGCATCGTCGCCAGCGCACGCTCAGCGCCGCGAAGGAAGTACGCCACGAGCGAATCGTTTCTGACGGCCGTTCGTGGTGAAAAAGGCATCCGGGAGCGCATCATCCTGAGCGAGCTCGATGTGGTATTGCTGCGCAGCGATCCGGCCGAAGACGCCATCGAACGCCCGTGGGCCGCACAGGCCGGCGTACTGTTTTGCCGACGAGCCATGGGACAGGGGTTGCTGGTACTCAACCACCCCGATGGACTCGCTCGCGCGCTCAACAAGATGTACTTCCAGGATTTTCCTGAAGCGGTGCGTCCACGCACGATCATTACGCGCGACCGCGACGACATCAAAGCCTTTGCCAAGGCGGAGGGTGGTCAGATTGTGCTCAAGCCACTGCAGGGTTCCGGTGGCCAGAGTGTGTTTCTTGTGCGAAAAGAAGATTCGTCCAATCTTAATCAGATGATCGACGCGGTCTCCCGCGACGGCTATCTGGTGGCGCAGGAGTACCTGCCGGCGGCCGAACAGGGCGACGTGCGCATGTTCCTCATGAACGGACAGCCGCTCATGACGAAGGGAAAGTACGCCGCCTTTCGTCGCGTGCGCGCCGGTGGTGATATGCGCAGCAACATCTCGGCGGGTGGCACGATTGCCAAGGCGACCATCAACGACGTCATGCATCAGATCGCGGAGTTGGTGCGACCGAAACTCGTCATGGACGGCATGTTTCTGGTCGGGCTCGACATTGTCGGCGACAAGCTGATGGAGATCAACGTGTTCAGCCCCGGCGGGCTCGGCAATGCAGAATCGCTCGAGAAAGTGGACTTCACGCGCACCGTGATCGAGTCGCTGGAGCGCAAGGTGCAGTACGCGGCAAATTATCGTCGTGGTTCGGATAACGCGGTGATTGCGATGCTCTGACTGCGTTGGCGTATCGGTCCCAACAGGGCGGACTTGCGGGATTCCAGAGACCGACGCAGAATACCGGGATGTCTTCAGACGCGTCCTTCGTGGAGTTTGTCGTGGGTCAGGCGCGCGGCGCCGGCCACATCGAGTCGCGCAAAATGTTTGGCGAGTACGCGGTGCATTGCGATGGCAAGCTTGTCATGCTCGTGTGCGACAACCGCTGCTTTCTCAAGCCAACGGCCGCCACGCTGGACCGTCTACGTGACTGTCCCCAAGCGCCGCCGTATCCGGGCGCAAAGCCGCAGCCGGTCGTCGATGAGTTGCTGGACGACGCCGAGCGAATTGCTGAGCTGGTTCGGCTGACGTGCGATGCGCTGCCGGCACCGACGCCGCGAGCAGTCAAGCAGTCAGCGGCGAAGAAGTCGGGGGCGAAAAGGGCGCGATAGCACGCGGCACTCTTCAAGGGCGGAGCGTCACGCGCGTGATTGAGTCCAGCGCCGGAAAACGGCGGCGGAAGAACTCGTTGCCTTCGCGCTCGATACGCGACTGCACGTTGGATTGCTCGAGATACTCCGAGTTGATCTGATCCACCACATCCATGCCGCGCACCACCTCGCCCATCGGGGAGAATCCATCCTCGTCGAGAAAGGGGTTGTCCGCGAGATTGATGAACAGTTGCGTGGTGCGGGTATTCGGGCCGGATGTGGCGAACACAATCGTGCCGCGACGGTTGGACACCTTCACCGGGTCGTCGTCGAGCTTGAGCGATCGGAAGGCTTTGTCCACCTCAGGACGGCCGGACAAACCGAACTGCACCACGAATCCAGGCGCCACACGGAAGAATCGCGCACCGTTGAAGAATCCGTGCGTCGAGAGGTAGTGCAGTCGGTCGACACCCAGCGGTGACCAGGCGCGGCGTACACGCACCTCCACCTCGCCCTTGCTGGTGGCGAAGACGAGCGTGAACGAATCGGGTGCGGTGGCCGATAGAGCTGTCGGATCGGGATCGACCAGCGCGGCCGGCGCATCACTCGCGTTGGACGACGAACCGTCAGCGCGTTCTTTCGCGCCGCAGGCAGCGAGCACGACGGCCGCTAGCAGTACGGAGAGTATGCGTGGGTGAAGCATCGGAAGAATATAATGGCCCGGTAGACGCCCGCGCGTGTTCGTGCGGGTGCGACCGTGTCAGACGTGCGTGCGCCTCGAGCGCCATAGCAGAAAAATGGAAATCGCCACAGCGAGCGCGCCGACCACCAGATGAAGGACATCGACGTAATCGTGATCCGTGTAGCCGTGATACGCGAGCTGCAGCGCAAACGCACCTGCGGCCAATGTCAGCACGGCGCCGACCGCTGGAAGCACCTTCATAAGCAGGGCCCTCTGGTATGGTAAGGAATCGTCGGTTCTGGGAACAACTGAGTTCTGCCGCTGCCACAGCGGACCCGAGCAACACGCGTGATAGGCTACGCCTCGTGCAGGTCAATTTCAATGCCTCGGGCCAGCCGTGCACAGGGCTGCGTCACGCGAGTGGCGGCTCGCCCATTCCGACTGCGCGAAGTATATCGCCCGTGTCCTGTACTAGCACGAGCGACAGAGGTCACCGGGTGACCAGCGCCGCGCGCACTAGAAGTGAACTGCGGCGCCGAACGATGGTCCGTTCATCCTGAGCGAGACACGCTTGCTGTCACCACGGTAGTCGACCGATAGGTGACGATAGCCCGCAATCAGCGACCACTGCTCCGAGGTACGCAGCGCCAACGTTCCGGCAATCTGCCATGTCAGATCTGACGCGATCTGGAAACCGCCCGCGTCTGCGTACACGCTTGTCGTGATGGCATCACTCAACCGTCGCTCGGCGCGC
>JBBRFQ010000198.1:0-6686 GCA_038224035.1 Gemmatimonadales bacterium | reverse complement strand
ACCGTTCGCACCAACTATCCCGGCGCCGCCGCGCAGGAAGTGTCGCGCTTTGTGGGTGAGCCCATCGAAGAAGCCATTGCTGCGACGCCGGGATTGGTGGAGCTGCGCTCGGTGTCGCGCAACGGCGAGGTCACGACCACGGCGCGTTTCGGCTGGGGCACGGACATGCGCACCACGGTGCTCAATGTGCGTGAGCGCCTCGATGCCACGCGCGGCCGGTTGCCGGAGCGCGCGGAACGCCCGACGCTGCTCACCAGCGATCCCGGCGAGCGACCGATTGCCGTCCTGGCGATGCGCGCCACGAGTACCGCAGAGCGCGCGGCGCGTGACAGCTTGCAGAGTGGCGTGTCGGGTGGTCTGGGCGTGGGTGATCTGCGCGGGTTGGCTCGTACCGCCGAAGATGTGTTTGCGCGACGCCTTGAGCAGATCGCGGGTGTGGCCTCGGTGGCGGTGGTGGGCGCACCGGCCGATGAAATCCGTGTGGATGTGGATCCCGACCGACTGCGCTCATTGGGTCTCACGCCGGAAGACGTAGCGCAAGCGATTCGCGTGCAGAACTCCACCGGCGCCGGCGGCACCGTGCGTCGCGGACAGTTTCGCTTCTCGGTGCGCGCGCTCACGGAGTTTCGCGATCTCGGCGAGATTCTTTCCGTGCCCGTGGGTTCGCAAGGCAGCGGCATCACATTGCGCGATGTGGCCACGGCCACGGTCGCGCTCGCGGATCCCGTCACGGTCACACGACTCGATGGACGGGAAGCGATCGGCCTGGTGGTGTATAAAGATGCGGGATCGAACACGGTCTCCGTGACGAACCGCATGATGGAGGCGGTGGAGTCGCTGGAGGCGGAGTTCCCTGCGGTGGAACTCACCGTGGTCGCATCGCAAGCCGAGTTCGTGGTGGATGCCCTGTCGAATCTTGGGCAGGAGATCGTGGTAGGCGGTGCGATGTCGCTGCTCATGATTCTCGTGTTCCTGCGTGATTGGCGCGTGTCCATGGCGATCGGACTGATGGTGCCGCTGTCAGTGATGGTGGCCCTCGTCACGCTGCAGGCGCTCGGCGTGACCATCAACGTGTTGTCGCTGGGCGGATTGGCCCTCGGTACCGGCATTCTGGTGGACACCGCGATTGTGGTAGCCGAAGGTGTGGGACGACGGCGCGAAGAAGGCATGGGCTACATCGATGCCGCGATCATCGGCACGGAAGAAGTGTCGGGACCGTTGTTGGCCGGTACGCTCACCACGATGCTCGTGTTCGGTCCGATCATCTTTGTGCAGGGACTGGCCGCAGCGCTGTTTCGCGACTTGTCGCTCAGTGTGGTGATGACGGTTGGTGCATCGCTGCTGCTGTCGCTGACACTCATGCCGGTGATGATGGTTGGCAATCGTCGTCGGGCCATGCGGTTGCAGGCCAATCCACCACAAAAGCAGCCGCCCGGCCCGACCGGCGCCAAGCTCGACGCCTTCGGCACGCGGCTGGCCGATATGTACGAACACGGCATGTCGTGGTCACTGCGCAATCCCGTGCCGGTTTTTGCGGGTGGGCTCGCACTGCTCGTGGTGATGGTGGCGTTGTTCATCAGGTTGCCGAAAGAAGTGTTACCGCGTGTGGACGAGGGTGTGCTGGTGGCCGAGGTGCAGTTGCCCGAAGGCACGGCGCTCGAAGCCACCACCAGTGCAATTCAGGAGATCGAACGCGCGTCCACCGAACTCGGCGCAGTGGGTGTGTATGCGCGCGTGGGGCGGGCCACGGACGAAGAGATTCTGTCGGGAGCCAATCCCGGTTCGTCGGCCACGGCGCAACTCATTGTGCCGGTGCCGGAGGGCCAGAGTGCGGCACGCTTTGCGGAATCGTTGCGCGATGCCGTGCCGCAGCTGGTTGCACAGGGCGCGTTGGCGATTGACCTCGCCGGTCAGTCGGAGTTCGGCTCGCTGATCGGCCGTGAGGGCCGCATCGTGCGCGTGGAAGTGTCCGGTGCCTCGCTCGACGACTCGCAGCGCTGGGCCGATTCCGTGCGCACGATGATGCGCGCGCTGCCCACACTCTCCGATGTGCGCGACGCGTTTGCGGCCACGCAGCCGGTGATCGAGGTGTCGCTTTTGCGCGCGCGCATGGCGGAACGCGGCATCACGCCGGCGCAGGTGTCGAGCGCGTTGCAGGGCGGTTTGGGCGGCGTGGCGTCGTCGGAGCTGCGCGAAACGGATCGACGCACGCCGATCAAGGTGCGCTATGAGGGCGTGCGCAACGAGGATCTGGCCACCGCGCTAGCCACGAGTGTGTCCGGCGTGCCGGTGGCACAGCTCGTGGAAGTGAACGAAATCCGTGCGCCGCTCGAAGTCGTGCGCATCGGTCAGCGGCCTGTGAGCATAGTCGAAGGACTGGTTGAAGCAGGCGGCACCGCGAAGGCGGCCAACGATGTGTCGAGCGGCATGGAGCGGCTCGGATTGCCGGCCACGGTGAGCTGGCAAGTGGCCGGCGCCGACTCGGAACGCAAACGAACGTCCGACGAACTCGCATTGGTGGGCATTCTGGCCGTGCTGCTCGTGTTTCTCGTGCTCGCGGGTGAGTTCAGTTCGTTCACGATTCCGATGGTGGTGATCACCACGGTGCCGCTGGCGGCAGCGGGCGGCGTGATCTTTTTGTGGGCCACGGGCCAGAGTATCAACGCCGTGTCGCTCATCGGCATCGTGATCATGGTGGGTATGGCCGACAATGAAGCGGTCGTGAAACTTGATGCGATCCGGCGGTTTCGCGAGTTGGGCCACGGTATCAACGAGTCCGTGTTGCTGGGCGGCCGTCAGCGACTGCGTGCCATCACGATGACGTCGCTCACGACGATTACGGGTGTATTGCCGCTCATGCTCGGCGTGGGCAGTGGTGGCGCGTTGTATCGTCCGCTTGCGGCAGCGGTGATTGGCGGTTCGATCAGTGCACTGGTGGTGACGTTCTTCCTGCTACCTACCGTGTATTCGGTGGTGGAGCGGAATCTCGAGCGGCGCCGGTTGGCGAAAGAGGGACGCGAACCGCGAAGCGTGGCGCTGGATCCAGCGCTGGCGAGTGGAGACGCGACGTGAAACACGGCACGAAGCTCGAGTTGAAACGCGACATGCAACGCGACGCGTTGCGCGGAGTCGTCCGGTGATCGGATTCGCGACGCGGCGTCCGGCGGTGGTCTGGGCGATGTGTGCGGCGATTCTGGTCGCTGGCGGCATAGCGTTTTCGCGTTTGCCGCTCGCGTCGCGCACGTCGGTGGAACTGCCGCGTCTCACGGTATCGGCGAACTGGAATGGTGCTGCTGCGGAAGTCGTGGAAATGTATGTGACGTCGCCGGTGGAGTCGTTGGTGCAGGGTGTGCGCGGCGTGCGTCGTACGACGAGCGAATCGCGCGACAACAGCATGAACATCACCGTTGAGCTTGAGCCCAAGGCCGATGTGCAGATGGCGCGGCTCGGCATTCTCGAACGTCTCGAACTGTTGCGCGGCGAGTTCCCGCCGGGCGTGACGCGCCCGAGTGTATCGAACTTCACACCGGAAGGACTCGAAGAGCCGGTGCTGCTTCAGGTACAGGTGTCGGGCCCGTACACGCCGGGCGCACTTGGCCGGATGCTTGAGGAACAAGCGGCACCCAGGCTCGCCGCCGTGCCCGGCGTGTCGAGTGTGAGTTCGCGCGGCGGCAGCAATATCGGTGTGGCGCTCGCGTACGATCCGGCGCTGCTGCGCCGCCTCGATATGTCTCCCACGCTGCTCACTGGCGCCATCAATGGCGCGCGTATCGTGGAAGCGCTTGGATCAGAAACGCGTGACGGCGTGACGCGCTCGGTCACGCTGCGTGATGAGCCGAGGACGCTCGGCGACGTGGAACAGCTGCCGATCAGCGCGCCCGGTGATCGCGTGTTCAAGTTGGGCGAACTCTCCACAATCCGCGCCGAAGAAGATGCGATGGGAAATTTCTTTCGCATCAACGGTGTACCCGCCGTGGCGATCAGTTTGTACCGCCATGCGAATGCGGATGCGATCAAGACGGCCGCAGCGGCTCGTGCCGCCGTTGACGAGTTGCAGCGACTCGCACCGCCCGCTGTGCTCTACCGAGTGTCGCAGGATGCGAGTATCGACCTCGACAAAGAACTGAAAGATCTGATGAAGCGCGGCGCCATTGCGTTTGTTGCGGTGTTGCTCGTGCTCGCGGTGTTGCTGCAGCGAGCACGAGCCGTCGCCCTGGTGATGGGTAGCACGGCGGTGTCGATCGCGGGTACGGCCCTCGGACTCTACCTGCTCGATGTACCGGCGAATCTGCTCACCCTCGCGGGACTCGGCATGGGTGTGGGCATCCTCGTGCAGAATGCCCTCGTGGTGGTGGATCGTTTGCGCACGGCGCCGAATACGGCCGAGGGCCGAGCGGAGGCGGCGCGGCGCATCATGCCGGCGGTAATCGGTGCCACACTCACCACGGCGGTGGTGCTTTTTCCGTTTCTCTATTTGCAGGGCGATACACGCGCCGCGTTCGTGCCGTTTGCGGCGGCGTTCGCGCTCGCGCTGACGTGGAGTGTGATCACCGCGTTGCTTGTGGTGCCCGCGCTCGGTCGTGGTGGATTCGATGAAAAGCCCGTGACCTGGCCGCGTTTTGCGCGTGCGCACCGCGCGGTGGTGCGCTGGTCGCTGCGCTGGCGGTGGGCCACGCTGTCAATGAGTGTCGCGCTGCTCGCGGTCATGACGTGGGGCTTCGTGAAGAAGGTGCCGCGCTCGAGCTGGGGCGGCTGGGGTGAGCGTCGTACCACGCTCGGTGTGAGTCTCACGTTCCCGCGCGGATCTGATCCGGAAACGCTGGATCGCGCAATGCGCGAGTTCGAATCGATTGTGGTGAGCCGCCCGGAAGTGGAGCAGGTCACCACCATGGGCAGTTTGCAAAGCGCCAACATGCAGGTGTTGTTCACGCGCGACGGAGGATTGACGGCCGTACCACTTGAGCTCGAAGAGTTGCTCACGCAGCGCGCCGTGCTGGTGGGCGGCGCGAATATCAGTGTGCGCGGTGAAGGCCCCGGATTTTACGCGGGCGGTGGCGGTGGGTCGATGGTGTCGTTCCGTATTCGTGTGCTGGGCTATTCGTATTCCGGCGTCACTGCGCTCGCCGAAGATCTCAAGGGTCGTCTCGAACAGATTCCGCGCGTGCGCGACGTGGGCATCACGTCGGGCCGAGGTTGGGGCAACGAGCGCGGGTATGCGGTCACGCTGGAACCCGACCGCGATGCGCTGGCGCGATTTGGCGTCACGTCAACTGATTTTGCGGCGGCCGTTGCACGTGAAGTGCGAGGGCCGGTGGGACAAATCCTGCTGGAGATTGACGGTGACGAGTTACCGGTTACGGTGAAATCGGCCGGAGCGCGTGATCGCACGCTCGAAGAGTTGCGCGAAGCCATCGTGCCCACACAGTCGGGCGCACCGGCGCGACTCAGTGATCTCGCGTACGTCGATGCGCGCGAGGCGCTGAGCATTGTAACGCGCGAAGATCAACAATACATCCGCCAAGTGAATTACGATTTCCGTGGACCCGCCAAACTCGCGCAGCGCACGCATGATGCCTTTCTCGCGGCGATCGCGGTGCCTGCAGGCTACGATGTCAAAGATGCCGGCACGATGTGGGGCTACACCGACGACAAGAGTGCCAAGGGTTTGTGGCTGGTGTTCGGCATCGGTCTCGCGTTGGTGATTCTTGCGGTCGCACTCGTGTTCGATTCCGTGTGGGGCGCGGCGATGGTGTTTTTGTCGTTGCCGTTGGCGCTCGCCGGTGTGGTCGCGGCGTTCTGGTTTCAGAAAGCCGCCTTCGGGCGCGAAGCAGCGGTCGGCGTGATCCTGGTGGTCGGTCTGGCGGTGAATCAGGCCATTCTGCTGGTGGACGCGGCGCTGATTCGTCGTCGGCAACGCGCGGCCACGGGTGGCTCGAGTGCGCTGCATGCCGGCGACGTTTTGCGCGCCGCGAATGACCGTTCTGGAATGATTGTGCTCGTCACGCTGAGCGCGCTGGCGAGTCTCATTCCGCTTAGCGTCGGGACCAAGGCCACGACGCTGTTCGGCGCGATTGCCCTCGCCACAGCGGGCGGCACGGTCATGGGTACGATTGGTGCGCTCTTTCTGTTGCCGGCCGTGCTCGTGGGATACCGGCTGGTGAAACGACGGCCGCGGAAGAAGCGGGGGAAGAAAGGCGTAGCGGGGACGGGACTTGGCAACCCTGCGCCTGAAGCAGCGTGACGAATGTAGCGATGGCGTAATCGTGTCGTCGCGGGTCTGTGCGTTGATCCGGCTCGCGGATTCGAAATCCCCTCGCTTCACTTGCGTCCGCTCCTCCTCCCCGCTCATGAAACGCATCATCGGCACGGCGACATCCGCCGCCCTCGCGACCGGACTCCTCTGGCCGGCGCAGCAGATGTGGGCGCAGCTGCCCACGAAGACCCTTACCAAGCCGCTGGCAGAACTAAGCGAGCCGTTCACCGCAATACGAGGTGTACGCGAACTCGCCGACGGACGCGTGATTTTGGCCGACCCACGCGACAAGGTGGTGCAGCTCGTCGACTTCAAGACGGGCCGAGCCACCAGGATCGGACGTGAGGGCTCCGGACCGAACGAGTATCAGATGCCGATGAACGCCTTTGCGCTTCCCGGCGACAGTACCATGATCTTTGATGCGCTGAACTCG
>JBBRFQ010000197.1:0-6754 GCA_038224035.1 Gemmatimonadales bacterium | reverse complement strand
GATAAGGCGATCATGGAGCTGGTCGCGCGCGGCGACGGTGTGCTGCGCAAGCGACTGATCGGCGACGACAGCACAGCGCCGGTGGGGCAGCTGATCGGAATCATCGCCGGCGCGGACGAGGATATCTCGGCGATGCTGGCCGGGGCCGGTGGTGACACGCCGGCGGCGGCCGCGAAGGCGTCGGCAGCGCCCGCGGCGGCAGCGGTTCCGGCTGCGGAATCAGCGCCCACGTCGGAGACTTCGGCAGCGCCCGCAGCGCCCGCCGCGCCCGCCGCCGCCGCAACGGCCACGTCCCCTGCCCCGGCCGCGGCTTCGTCGGCGACGAACGAGGGCGGCGACGACGGCTCACGCATCAAAGCGTCGCCGCTCGCCCGTCGCATCGCGAGCGAACAGGGAGTCTCGCTGGCGGACGTGCAAGGCACCGGCCCGAGCGGTCGCGTCATCCGCCGAGATATCGAAGCCGCGGCCGCGGCCGGCGCCAGCGCGCCTGTTGCACGCGCAACACCAGCGTCGGCACCGGCTGCGCGCGCCGCAGCTGCCGCGCCGCGCGCATCGGCCAAACCACCGGCGATTCCGCTCGAGCCCGCGATGCAGATCGACGGCGACGCACGCGATGTCGCCCTCACGCAGATGCGGAAGACCATCGCCCGTCGTCTCGGCGAGTCCATCGGTCCCATCCCCACATTCTACCTCACCGCCGAAATCGATATGACGTCGGTGGGTGAGTTGCGCACGCAGATGGCGGCGGCGGGAGATGCCTTCAAGGTGTCGGTCAACGACATCGTGATGAAGGCCGTGGCGGTTGCGCTCGCCAAGCATCCGGAGTGCAACGCGCACTGGCTCGGTGACACCATCCGGTATCACGCCCGCGTGCATTTGGGCATGGCGGTGGCCACCGATGACGGTCTGATCGTGCCGGTGATCCGGGACGCGGACCGCAAGGGACTCGGCGAGATCGGACGTGAAGCGCGCGAACTCGCCGGACGCGCTCGCGAACGCAAGCTCAAGCCTGAGGAGTACACCGGGTCAACCTTCTCCGTGAGCAATCTGGGCATGTTCGGTATTGATCAGTTTACGGCGATCATCAATCCCCCCGAGGCCGGTATTCTGGCCATCGGGTCGAGTGAAACCAAGCCCGTGTGGATCGATGGCGCCTTCGTGCCACGTCAGCGCATGCGGGTCACCATGAGTTGCGACCATCGCGTGATCGACGGCGCCGTGGGAGCGCGATTCCTGCAGACCGTGCGACATCTGCTCGAAAATCCGTTCCTGATGCTGTACTGACGGAACGCGCAGGGGACGAGCGGGTTATCCTTTATGAGTAGGTGCTCGTGCCTCTGATGGCCGTCTGCATCAGAGGCGTTCTCAGTCACTGGGATGTTCCGTCATGTTCAGGTCGTCTGGCGCGTCAGTACGTTGCTCGCTCGGGTTGCTTGTCTCGGCGGCGCTGGTGGTCGCCTGTGGCGGCGGTAGCGACTCCACAGCCCCGAACATCCCTCCGGTCACGACCGGAAGCCTGGTGATCTCAACGAGTGGCCTGCCGGCTTCGCTCACGCCGTCATTCACCGTCACGAGCGCCGACGGCACCGCACGCGTTGCCTCAGGCGGCGATACGATCCGTAATCTTCAGCCTGGCAGCGCGACCATCAGGGCGGCCATGCCGAGTGCGCCGGAGCTAGGCCGCTGGGTACCTCTGTCTGACGCGTATACGGCCACGATCTCGGTGGGTGGGGTGTCCTCGCTGCTCGTGCAGTACTCGGGCGCGCCCATCCTTCTGAGCGCGGGAGTGTCGGGGCTTCCGGCGGGCGCGATCGCGAACCTGCGATTCACCGGTCCCGACGGCACCGCGCATCCCGCGAGCGCTGGCCTGCCGTTCATCACGTCCAGCGTGGGCGAGTGGACGCTGCAGGGACTTCCGATGAGCGCCAATACGTTTCGCTGGGAGCCCGCGGAGCTGCCGTTGAAGCGGGTAGCGAAACCTGGCGACACGGTGGTGGTGACGATTCCTTTCGTGGTGACGAGCGGAGCGCTTGAAGTGGCCGCATCAGGAATCACCGGTGGTGCGCTGCCCACGTTCACCATCACCAAGGACGCTACGTCGCTCTCACGTCAAGGTCCGGGAGTTTTCCCCGACCTGTCGCCGGGAATCTGGCAGCTCACCAGCACGACCCTGTCAGCCACTGGCATACGGTTTGTCCCGTCTGTGACCACGCAATCGGTGACGGTCAGTCTCGGGGTGGCCAGCACCGTCACCGTGCCGTTTGTCGGCACGCCGATCGTGACCAATCTTCTGGTGGAAGGCGCGTACTTCACGCAGGCGATTCAAACGCTGAGCGGATCGGCGGAATTGGTGGCGGGTCGTGAGGCGTTGCTGCGCGTCTTCTTGCGTGCGTCGGAGAGCAACACCTGGCAACCGCTAGTGCGCGCGAAACTTTACCACGGTGCCACTCTGGTACAGACCATCGACCTTCCGGCCGCATCGGCAGGCGTAGATCTCGAGGTCAACGAGGGCGTGGCCGCGAAGAGCTGGAACGTTCGTATTGACGGCTCGCGCATCGTGCCCGGTCTGCGCTTGTTCGTGGAAGCCGATCCAGCGGGCCAGATCGCCGCCGATGGCGATCCCAGCGACAACGTTTGGCCTCGCAGCGGAGCACCGCAGGAAATCGTGGTGAAGCAGCTCAATCTCTGGCGCGTGGTGATGGTGCCGGTCGCGAACACGCCCACCAACCTGACTGGCGACGTGACGGACGCGAATAAAGAGGCGTTTACCGCCGTCGCACGACGGTTGCTCCCGATTGGCACGTACGATGTCCGCGTGCGCGAGCCGTACACGATGAATGGCGGCGCGCTGCAGTCAAACGACGCGAACTCTGCCTGGATCGCTTTGCTCAGCGAAATCAACGCACTGCGCGCGGCTGAAGGGACAACGGGCGAATACTGGTACGGCGTCGCCAAGGTGAACTATTCGAGCGGCATCGCGGGTTACGGATATGTGCCCGGTCGCGCGGCGGTCGGGTGGGATTACCTGCCGAGCGGCGCGGGTGTGGCGGCGCATGAGTGGGGACACAACATGGGTCGACCGCACGCACCGTGCGGCAGTGCCGCCAGTCCCGATCCTCGGTATCCGCACCCGGGCGGCATCATCGGATCGTGGGGCTGGAACCCGAGCACCAATGGACTCATCGCTCCCGCAGCCAGCGACTTGATGGGCTATTGCGGCAATCAGTGGATCAGCGCGTACAACTGGAGTCTGGCGCTCAACTACCGAAACAACAGCAATAACGCGATCGTGCAACCATCGGCGGCGGCGCAGGCAGTGGCCAATACCGATCGCTTGCTAGTGTGGGGGACGATCACCGACGGTCGCGTCCAGGTTGAGCCGGCGTTTCGTCTGGCTGGTGCGGGCGTTGATAATCCGATGCCGCTCGGCACCGATCGCACGGTGCGCATTGATGCTGTTGACGGCGACGGCCGGGTGCTCGCCTCCACCGTTGCGGCAGCACCGCCGATCGATCACGCCGAGCGAGACGTACGCTCGTTTGCGGCAACGCTGCGCCTTACGCCGGAGCAGCACGCCGCGATCACGTCGGTGAACGTATCCGACGTGCGATCTCCACTGGCCAGCGGCACCCGCCAGCGCTCCGTTGCCGCCGCTGTCGCGGCCGCACAATCGGCCACATCACCGCGTGTTACGCGAGCAAACGCGAATCAGCTTCGTGTGGAGTGGGATGCACGGCGCTATCCGCGCGCGATCGTTCGAAATCCCAGGACCGGGCGAATTCTTTCGTTTCTCAGCGAAACGGGCAGCACAGTGGCGTGGAGCGGTGGAGACGTCGAAATCTTGCTTAGCGATGGCGTTCGCACGCGCGTGGAGCGTATCTCGCCCTGAGTATGTGAACAGCTCTCGATGTGAATAACGCGCGCGTGCGGCCTCGGCCTCACGCGCGCGTCGCAATTGGTCCGAGCGTTTCCGCATTGTGACGGAAATCCGGCAGAATATCCGGACCTGCTGGTGCCAACCGACTGTCACAGAAACGGCGCCTACGCCCCTTGAGAGAGAGATCCGTCGCAAGAGTGTGCGCCACGTCACATACCGCCATCCCTCCTCGGTCACTGAGGATATTTCTCCAGTTGTAGAGGTTGCTGCCGACACTCTCACCTGTCACTCTCTCGGCACCCTAACTCACGTCGTGCGTGAAATGCCGAACCCGTTCGTCACTCGTCTTCCAGTGGGTCGTCGTTTCTGCGTATGTCATACTCGAGCATTTCTTCGCGCCTGGGCGCCGCCGTTTCTGGCAGCGCTGCACCGCTTCGGATTTGGGCAAGCCGATTCACGCGACGCAGCGTCGCTCTGAGCGCTGCGTGTGCGCTTACGGTGCTCGCCGCCTGCGCAGGCGGCGACGCGCCAACCGCGCCGACCGAGAAACCGGTCACGCCGCCCACAGCACCGAATCCTGAGACACCACCGCCCGCGCCGACGCTCGGGGCGCTGAACGTACTGATCGCCGACGCGCCAGCCGGCGCGTCGCCCACCATCACCGTGAGCTCCACGGGGGTGCAGCGCGTGGTGCGGCAGTCTCGAACGGTCGACTCGCTTCCGTCGGGCGACTATCAGGTCGTGGCCGACGAGATCGTCGTTGATTCGATCCGGTGGGAAGCCGAGCCGGCGTCGCAAATCGTGAGCGTGCGCGCGGGTCAGGCCGCTTCTTCGGTCACCGTGCGCTATCGTCCGAGGGCCGCAGCACTGATCATTACCGAGTCGGGATTGCCGTCGTATGCTCGCGCGACGATGCGCATCTCCGGTCCGAATGGGTTTACCCGGACGGCGCTCACGCGTGATACCGTGCGTCCGCTCGAGCCGGGCACGTACACGGTGGTCGCGGAAGGCGTCGAAACGACAGATGGCCGTTTCGAGGCCTCGCAGAACACGCAGAACATTTCGCTGACCGGCAACAGGGTTACCACGATCTCGTTCGCCTATGGTCCGGCCAAGGCGAAGTTGACCGTTGCAGTGGATGGATTGCCCGGTGGCTCGGTGGCGGGAATTGTGGTGAGCGGACCGGCCGGCTTCAGCGGCCGCGTCGACGCGACGCGCACGTTCGCCGGCCTTGAGCCCGGTACTTATCGTGCCACCGCCGCCCGCGTCTCCTCGGGCGGCTTTTCGTATGATCCGGATGTCAGCTCACGCGAGGTGACGCTCTCCGGTACGCTGCAGCGCACGCTCTCGTTCAGCTACCGTTTGTCCACGGGCGCCATCGCCGTGCTCGTGGCCGGTCTTCCCAGCGGCAGTAACGCGGCGGTGACCGTGACCGGCCCGGGCGGTTACTCGCGCGCTGTGACGGCCACGCAAACACTCACCGATCTCGCCCCCGGCGCTTACCGGCTGACGGCCTCGAACGTTTCGGCGAACGGTGTCGCTTACGCGCCGGCGCCGACGACGCTTGACCTTACGGTGGTGCCGTCGCTCGTCGCCGTTCCCGCGGCAGTCCAGTATCTCGGCGCCGTTGGCGCGATGGCGGTGTCGGTGCAGGGACTACCTCCGTCGATGCCGTCCCTGGTCAAGCTCTCGCGCGCCGGCATGGATCCAATCTGGGTCGCCGAGTCGCGCACGATTGAAAACTTGCCCGCGGGCCAGTATCTGGTCGAGGCCCAGACCGTTGCGGGTACCAGCGATAGCTGGGATCCCGAGGTCACGTCGCGTCAGGTTCAGGTCACCGCCGGCGGGACGGCGAACGCGATCATCTTCTACCTGTCACGGACCGGACAGATGAGCGTTTCCATCGTCGGGCTGCCGAACGGCGTCGCCGCTTCGGTGCGCGTGACCGGTCCGGGGAACCTGGACCGTTCGCTAACGACGAGCGCGGTACTCAGCGGCTTGGCCCCCGGCACCTTCACGATCACGGCGAATGCAGTGGTCAGCAATGGGGTGTCGTACACGGTGTCGCCGTCCACGAGCACGACGGTCGTGACTCGCAGTCAGACGACAAACGCGACGGTAAGCTACGGCGGGCAAAGTACCTCGTTGACCGTGGATTTCAGCGGACTGCCCGGCGGCACCCTACCCAGCGCGCAGGTGACCGGGCCGAATGGCTTTTCCCGCACGCTCACGGAATCGGCGGTTCTTGAGAACCTGACGCCGGGCAACTACCGCGTTGCGTCCGTGCGCGTTTCGAGCACCACCGCTTCGTACGATGCGTCTCCGGCCGTCATCGATCTTGCCTTGGGCGCCGGCCAACGCGCCACGCGACAGGTCGCGTATTCGCTCGCCACGGGCTCGTTGGCCATCAGCGTGGCGGGACTGCCGGCTGGCGCGCCGGCCGCGATTTCAGTGAGCGGCCCGAGCGGCTTTGCGAGGGCAGTCACCGGCACGCAAACGCTGTTCAATCTCGTTCCCGGCACTTACACGGTGACAGCGGCCAATGTCAGTGCCGGCGGGGGCACGTATGCCCCGTCGCCGCTCTCCCGCACCGTGGTGGTGCAGGCGTCGCTCGTCGCGAGTCCCGCACCGGTTGCCTACGCCGCGGCGCTCGGTGCAGTGCGCGTCACCATGACGGGGCTGCCGGCCCCCGCGAACGGTGCCGTCACGCTACACGGCCCCAATGGCGCCACGAGTTCGCTATCACAAACGGCCGTGGTCGCAAATCTGGCGGCCGGCGCGTGGGAAGTTCGCGGACAGGAGGTCACGGTCGCCAGCGAGCGCTGGGCACCGACGCCGGCAACGCGTGCCGTGACGGTCTCGGGCAATGACACCGTC
>JBBRFQ010000196.1:0-6767 GCA_038224035.1 Gemmatimonadales bacterium | reverse complement strand
GGAATGACGAGCGGCGCGGGCGCGATCGGTGTGGATTCGGCCGTGACCGTGGTGGTCGGAAAGAACACCGCGTCGGTGGTGACGAGCGTCGGGGTGATGGTGCCCGAGAAGCCGGGCGCGATGTTGAAGGTGAAGGCGTAGACCGCAAAGTCACCCGTCTCGAATCCGCCAGCTGCATTGAGGTAACCGGCCTTCAAAACCGCATCGTTGGTGCCGGGGAACAGGACATTCTGCGCGCCGAAATCGAAGCTCGAGGTGAACTGGCGGCTGGCGAACGCGAGCGCCAAGCCGTTGAAGCCGATGTCGACGCCAAGCGCGGCCGCCTGGTTCGCGCCGACGTCCCAGCGCACCGTGATCTGGACCTGACGACCTGTCGGGCCGGTGTTGGTGATCGGACCGTACGTCAGGCTGACCGGGTACACCGCAGGCGGCGGTGTGCAAGTGATAGCGATGTTCACCGTCACCGTACCACCCGCCACCACGCCCGAGTACGGTACCGGTCCGGGCGCGTCGCACCCGGAGGGCAAGGTGGTCACGACGATGCTGCCGTTTCCGGCCGGCACGCTGCCGATAGAGAAGGCGCCAGCTGCGCTGGCAGTCACGGGCGGCAGCGCGGCACCACCCGCAGGCGTGAGAATGAGCGTCGCCGACCCGATGCCCGCACCGCCGGCGCCTCGGGTGATCACGCCGCTCACCGTCCCTGTGGTGAGCGTTTGGCACGTCACGGCGATGTTCACCGTGGCCGTGCCTCCGGCTGCAAGACCGCTGTATGACTGAGAGCCGGGCGTCTCGCATCCGACCGGGAGATCGATGATGGTGAGCGAACCGGAACCGGCACCCGGGCCCGTTCCGATGGGCACGCTCAGCACCTCGTAGCTGCCGTCATCACCGCTCGTGGCGGGGGCGAGCGCCACACCGCCCGTCGGCTGCAGCAGCACGCGTGCGCCGGCGATGCCGGCACCACCGGTGCTGCGCGTGATGCGCCCGCGTACGGTGCCGGTGGCGGCACCGAGCGGTGTGCAGGTGACGGTGAAGTTTGCGGTCGCGGTGGTTCCCGCCGTCACCGTGACAGTCTGCGCGGCGGGTGCCGAGCATCCGGCGGGCAACGTTGAGAGCGCGACGGTTCGCGCGCCTGCGGTCACGCCCGGGATGCTGTACGCGCCCGTCGCACTGGATTGCGCGTTCTGACCGCCGGTGACGGACACTGTGACTCCAGCAAGCGCGCCACGCGTCGCCGACGAAACGGTTCCGACGATCGTGCCAACGGTGGGCGATGCCGCGGTGACCGTCACAGTCAGGTCGCGCGTCGCGGTAGCGCCGGTATTGTCGGTCACGGTTAACCGGACGTTGAATGTTCCAGCGATGGCGAAGGTATGCGAGGCGGTCACACCGGAGCCCGAACCACCGTCACCGAACGACCAGGCATAAGAGGCAATACTACCATCCATATCGCTCGAACCCGCGCCCGAGAACGATACGACCGCGCCTACAGTCGCTGTGCCAGGGCCACTAATGACTGCGGTCGGAGGCTGGTTCGGGGCACCGACCGCGGAGATGTTGAGCTTGCTTTCGGCTACCCGCGTCCGGTTGCCGAGCTGACCCAACGGCGGCGTCACAACCTCACTGATTACTGTCGACGTGGTCACTTCGGTTCCTGCGGCGCCCACCACCGTATACCACGTTCGCATGACCGCAATGTTGCCGGTCAGCCCCTGCCCGCCTAAATTCAATGCTGCAAAGGCAATTTCGCGGTTGGACCTTGCATTCACTATCACCACATCGAACTCACCTGCGGTACGCGAGCTGTCGTATCGCACCACGGCCGGATCGAAGCTAATCGCACCCGACACACCCGCCAGCTCCTGCGCGGGCTCGGCCGACATATCGATGGACGTCAGCAGCGCGATGCGGTCTCCGGGACGCGCCGTGGACGCTGCCCACTGCTGGCGAAGGACGAACGGACGCCCTGCGGTATCCACCGGCACGGTCGGCTTGCGACACGTGATGGTGAACCGCACTGTGTCCACAGCGAGCGCACGCGGCTGCAGGTCGAACTTCCTCGCACCATTGAGCACGCACGGTGCCTCGATGTCGCCAACGGATATTTCGTAGTCACCCGGACGCAGATTGTCGAAACGCGTACTGCCGTTGCTGCCAGACACCACGCGGGTCTCAAAGTAGACTCGCTCATTGGCAGGCGTGCCGGCCTCGCGGATAATTCCGGACGCGGTGATTGTTACTCCGTCGGCATCGACGGTGTCGCCAGCAACGGCAACCACAGTGACAATGCTGGCCTTGCGCGGATCACGGCAGCTCACCTGAAACGTCACTTGGCGCTGCGTCTCGGTCCCTTCGTCGGTGATCGTCACCGCGCGCACCGTATCGGCGGCCACGGTGGTCGCGCAGTTGGACGCCAGCCCACGCAGCGCCACCGTGTACGCACCAGGACTGATCGGTGAAATCACGCGTGTGCCATTCGTGCTGACGGCCACCGACGTGGTGTCCGATCGACCGCGCACCACGGCCAGAAAGCCATCCTCGTCGTTGGCTTCGGGGCTGGCAACCGACGTGAGCGTCCGGATGGAGAGGCCGGGCTGCGGCGATGTTTTGGTACCGGAGACATTTGACATCGCCGACTGCGCACCGAGCTGCGCGAGCGCGCGCACACGATACCCGTAGTACCGATTCGGCTCCACGCGTGTGTCGAAATACACAACACGGGCACCGACCGAGATACCAATCGACGGTTCAATGACCTCGAAATCACCGCGCAGGTCACTGCGGCGCTGCAGTTCGTAGCCCGTGACCTCCCCCGCCGCCGGCTTCCACGACACACGAATGGTCGAGAGACCCACGGCTTCCGCCGTCAGTTCCGACGGGGCCGTCAGCGTGGCGCCGACCGGATCCTGCATGGAGGAGCAGCCGCCAAGCAGCAGCAGTGCTGAGCACAGCGCGATCGCGCGCCGACGAAGGTTAGCGCGCAAGATTCACTCCGAGCTGGAATGACATACCCGGCGTCGCACGACCCGTCGACTCCTCCCCGGTAGACACAACCTGATAGAACTGGATGCGCTGGTTCGTGAGGTTGCGAGCCGAAAGCGAGAGGGTGGTGCGCTCTCCAAACGCCTGCTGCAACTTCGCATCGAGTGAGCTTCGCCCGCGCTCCAGGATGTTCGGGCCTTGGATCGCTCCTTCGCCGGCTGACGCAAACCCATATCGCACGATGCGGTCGTCGAACACGTTGTACAGCACGGACGCCGAGAACGCGCCGCCTTCGCTGCGATAGGAGAGACCCGCGTTTACGAGGAAAGGCGACTGTCCCTCGAGGTCCAGTCCTGGCTCGTAGGTCCCGAGCGCCGGTGAGATCGTGACGCTCGTGCGCACCAGCGTGAGGTTGAATGACGCGCCCACTCGCTCCAGCGCGCCCGGCAAGAAGCGCAGCTCCTTCCGGATCTCCACCTCGGCGCCGAAATTTTCCGCCGACTCCGCGTTGGAAAACCCATAGGTGCAGGCGCCACGACTGCCGACCACGCGAATGATGGGCTGATCGAAACGCTTGAAGAAACCACTGGCCGAAATGATCTCGCCGGGATTGGGGTACCACTCGAGTCGAGCATCGGCGTTGAGCACGGTACCGCGCTGCAAATCGGGATTGCCGATGGTGGAACAGGTGCCGGCGACCTCCGTGTATTCGTCCTGCGAAAGTTCGCGCGTGTCGGGACGCGAGACACTCTGAAATGCAGCCAGCCGCAGGTTGGCGCGCGCGGTGATGGCGTAGGTCGCATTGGCGGAGAGCAGTACGTCGCGGTTGCGACGTCGCGTGGGAACACGTGTGGTATCGTTGACAAACCGCTCGCGCCCGCCGTCGAACAAGTCCACTCGCCAGTCCTCAAGACGGGCACCGGTGACCAGTCGAAGGCGTGAGCCGAGTTGCAGGTCGAGCATGCCATACGCGGCCGTGATGTTGTCGTCGGCGTCGTACGGCTGCGCCACGGCGCCCGGAAAGTCCGCCCTGATAAACGTGCCGAGATTCTCGGGCTGGAAGATCTGTTCCGGCGGCAAGAAGAGCAGGTCGTTCGGAATCGGGGTCGTGAGAATGGGACTGAACGAGAACAACTGGCCATCGAACACGCGCGTCTTCTGACGAGTCAACGCACCGGTCTTGAACGTGAAGTCGGTCCAGAGCAGCCGCAACGGCACCGACCAGTCGACCTGCAGCGAGTTCGCGCGGTCGTCGAGCGTACGCAGCCAGCCGTCACTATTGTTGCCCAGCTGGAACGGCACGTTGAACGACGGATCACGACCGTAGATTACCTGGCGATTGTCGGGTTCATTGCGACCCGATTCACTGATCGTGGCCTTCCATTCGATGCGTGAGCGTCGCAGAAAGGGCAGCAGGTGCTCGCCGGTGAGCTGTGTTTGCAGCAGCTTGCGCTCGACGTACTGAAATTGGTAGATGCGCTGTTCGCCCGTCAGGTCAACGTTGAATCCTTCCGTGACGCTGTACAACTCTTCGGCGTTGCGCGTGTACAAGTTCTTCCAGCTCACTTTCGAGTTCTGCCCGAGCCGCAATGAGACATTACCCACCGCGCCCCAGTCCACCGTGTTGCGGTGATCCTGATACAGGAAGCCTCGGTCGGGTGCGTTTTGCGGGGACGTGTAGAACCCGAAGAACCGGTCTTGCTGATGATCGGTCGCGGCCGAGTAGGTGAGCGACAGGATGTAGCCGAGTGGCGCCCGCTCCGAAGCGCGCTGCCCGCCGAGTGTCACGCCGAGGCCGAGATTGGGCATCACGCGCATGCGCTGCGGGTTCCACGTATTGCGCACGCCTTCCGCAAATCGCTCGACGGTGAAGACATCGAGCGCCGTGCCCGGTTCGAGTCGTACCTTTGGCTCTCGGCGTCCGTTGTCAAAGCCCAAAAAGTCGAGTCCGCTGCGCGCGGGCATCGGCAGGTTTCGGAACGTGGCCTGCGAGTTATAGCCTGATGAGATACTGAACTGGCGGATGGTGTTTTCGGGGAACTCCTTGGTGCGAATCTCCACGGCGCCGCCGGAGAAGTCACCGGGCTTGTCGGGCGTGGCCGACTTGGTCACCACGATCGACTCAAGCAGGCTGGCCGGAAACACGTCGAGCGGCACGATCTTGCGCGTGGGCTCGGGACTGGCAACCTCGGCGCCGTTGAGCAGAGTCGTGCTGTAGCGTTCCGACAAGCCGCGCGCGACGAGGAACTTGCCATCCACAATCGACACCCCGCTCACACGCGCGGCGGCTTCGCCGGCGTTGGAGTCTGGAGTGCGCTTGATTTGCTCGGCGCTGATGCCGTCCGACGCGGACGCGGCACGCTGCTGCGCTGCCAGCAGGCTCGCCTGAGTCGCTGAGCGATCGGCCGCGCTGGCGCTCACCACCACTGACTGCAACTCGAGCGCCGCTTCGCCAAGACTGAAGTTCACGATCGTCGCGGCACCGGCGGTGATCACGACGCCGTCGAATCGTTTGGGCTGCAATCCGATGCGACGAGCGATCACGGACACGGGCCCTGGAGGCACACGCAAGATGGTGTATCGACCATCGAGATCGGTTCTCGCGCCGAGCGTTGTGCCAACGACGTTGACCTCAACATTCGTGAGCGGCTGGCCACTTGTCGCGTCTAACGCGCGGCCCGTCACGCGGCCCGGCTGCTGCGCGGGAGCCTGCGTGGGAGCCTGCGTGGGAGGCTGCGCTTGCGCGGGTGCGCCGTCCGCTCGCGAGGTTGCCCCAGCTGATGCCGGAGCCAATCCGAGCAGCGTTGCCGCGATCACGACGGTACGTGCGAGCGTCATGCGCATCAGGCGGCTGATTTCTAAACGCGACGGACGAGAATACTGGGCACCTTCAGCTTCCGAAAACATGAATCACCGTGAGCAATGGGCAGGACAGGGAATCGCGAGAGAGGGGTCGCGCACGATCAGGGAGTGACCACCCGGCTCGCGATGGCATCACCCGACGCGGTCACACCGATGGCGATGTACTGACTGCCTCCCGCCTGCGAGCCGAAGTTGTACGTCCAGCTGCGCTGCAGGCCGTTGTCCGCGCCCAGCGGTGTCGTGATTTCGCTGACGACTTGCCATACCGTGGCATTCACCGGCAACCCACTGGCCTGCTGTCGCACGAGCAGAACACGGGCGAACGGGGAGACCGTCTGGCCCGAGGGCCCGATCGCCTCAAACTGCAGTCCTGTTACGCCGATCACGCGACGCCACTTCTGGAGTTCGCGATCCGTTCCGAGGGCGGCGAGGAATCCAGGATTGGCGCCTGGCGACTGCACCACACCCGGGACGATGGGCACATTCGCGGCCAGCATGGACGGCGCGCCGCCGAAGGCAAAGTCCGTGACCCACGCATTCGCGGCGTTCGGCTTGGCGGCGTTTCCCGGATAGGCTTGCGGTGCATCCAGCGCGTCCACCAACTCGAGTCCGCGAATGAAGTTCGGCACCGTGAAGGCGGGGTGCGCACCGGCAATCGGCGTCGTTACGAGCGTGTCGAAGCGAACGCCGATGCTGCGCGCACCAAACAAGGGTGTGGAGTACGCAAGGATTTGCGTGGCACCCGGCAGCAGCGGATACGCCAGCATGATGCCGCCGGAGTTGAGCTCGACGTTGTCGGTGGCCAGCGCGAGGAATCGCGCGCTATCGCCCCCGATCAAGACGCCGCCAACCCCGAGGCCCGTCATGGCCGGTGCCGACGCGCCGGTACCGGCGTCGATCAGCGCCCGCTTCAAGCGCGGCAG
>JBBRFQ010000195.1:0-6769 GCA_038224035.1 Gemmatimonadales bacterium | reverse complement strand
GGCGCGCTATGTTCATGACAGACTCCCGCAGACCATGCGGATGGTGAGAGCAAGTGGGACGACGCGTGCGTTTATCGACAAGTCATCGGCATCCAACTCGTGAGCCCGCCTCAGGCAGGCTGGAGTACCGCATCATGCAGCTCGAGATCGACGCCCGCAAGCGGCGCCATCGGACGCACCGCGCCCGCACGGTTGCCGCTCTGCTCACTACGCTGGCCACGCTCACACCGCTGAGCATTGGCGCGCAGGCAGCGCGCGCCCCCGTCGCCCCCACACGCAACTACTGGGTGTACGTGGGCGCCGAATCGGCCGACAAGCTGCACCGCATTCGCTTCGGGCCGGGCGGCACCACAATCGAGAAGACCATTGCGGTGGGCGAGCTCGCCGCCGAGATGGAGGGCCCGCATGGGCTCGCCATATCCCCCGATGGCAAATATCTGCATCTCACCACGGGGCACGGCTTCCCGGACGGCAAGTACTGGCGATACGCACTCGGACCCGACACGCTCGTGGGTCCCGGCGTACTGCTCGGCAACTTTCCCGCGTCTATCGATGTCACGCCCGACGGGCTGTACGCATTCTCGGCGAACTTCAATCTGCATGGTGACATGGTGCCGAGCACGATGTCGGTGGTGTACACGCCCACCAACACCGAAATCGCGCGCCCGGTGACGTGTGTGATGCCGCACGGCAGTCGCATTACGAGCGATGGACTGTTTCAGTACAGTGCGTGCATGATGGATGACCAGCTCGTGGAGATTGACACGCGTTCGTTCGAGGTGTCGCGCCGCTACCTGTTGGCCAAGGGAAAGGAAGCGCCGCTCGACAAGTCGGTCACGATGGTGGGGATGCCGTCGGGCGAACATGCCGGTCATGACATGGGGCACGGCACCGCTCCCAAACCCGTCGTGGCGCCGGTTGATCCGGCGCAGCTCGGCGCGGCCGCACTCGGCATGAAGCATGACATGACACCGAACACATGCTCACCCACTTGGGCGCAGCCGTCGGTCGACGGAACGGTTGTGTTTGTCGCGTGCAACAAGGCTGATGAGATTGTGGAAATCAATCGCGAGCGCTGGACGATCACGCGGCGCATGCCTACCGGACGCGGCGTGTACAATCTTGCGCTCACGCCCGACGGCAAACTGCTCGTGGCCACACTCAAGCAAGGAGCTGGCATTGAGATTTTTGACATCGCCGCCGGCCGGAGTGTGGCGCAGCTCAGGACCAGCACCACCGTCGCGCACGGTGTCACGATCAGCAGCGATTCTCGCTACGCGTTTGTGAGCAGCGAAGGCGTAGGCTCAGCGCCCGGCAAGGTGGACGTGATCGATCTCGCCGCGCGCCGGATCGTGGGCGCCGTCGACGTGGCGCAGCAGGCCAGCGGCATTGCGTTCTGGAAATCGGAGCCGATCAGGCCGTGAGCAACGCGCCCATGGCAGGGCGCGCCTTTCCGTGCACAAACTGTGGTGCGTCGCTGCAGTTTGCGCCTGATGTGGGCCGACTCACCTGCTCCGCCTGCGGCACCATCAACGACCTGCCGGCGATTGACGACGCCGAACTGGCAAGCGCGCGTGAAGAGCTCGATTTCCGTGAGCATCTGCAGCGTCAGGCCGGCAACGAGCCCGCGCTGGTGCAGCAGATTGTGGACTGTCCGCAGTGTGGTGCGCAAACGGTGTTTGATCCCAATGTGGTGGCGTCGCAGTGCGCATTCTGCGCGTCGCCCATGGTCTCCGTACAAGCACACGCCGAACGACAGATCAAGCCGCGCGGGGTGGTGCCGTTTGCGCTGGAGCCGTCTAGCGCGCAGCAACTGTTCCGTAAATGGATCGACGGCCGCTGGTTTGCGCCCAACGCGCTGAAGGCCACGGTGAAATCGGCGCAGGGTGTGCGTGGTGTGTATGTGCCGTGCTGGACGTTTGATGCCGAGACCACGAGTGATTATGTGGGGCAGCGCGGTATCAATCGCACTGTCACGGAGACGCGCCGCAATTCGCAGGGGCAGCTCGAGCAGTACACGCGTATCGAGACCGACTGGTATCACGCGCAGGGGCGTGTGTACGTGCAGTTCGATGATGAGCTTGTGCTGGCGTCGCACAGCATTCCCAAACATCTGGCGGGTGTGCTCGAAGGCTGGGATACGTCGAAACTCGTGCCCGCTGCAGATGACTATGTCGCCGGGTTTACCGTGGAAGCGTATCAGGTGGGGCTTGAAGCGGGATTCACCGAGGCGCAGGAGCGATTTACGCGCGCGATTGACGGCGCGGTGCGCTCGGATATCGGCGGGCATCAGCAGCGGGTGCAGCGTGTGAACACGCACTACGGGGCGATTCAGTTCAAACACATTCTGCTGCCGGTGTGGATTGCGTCGTACAAGTTTGGCGAGAAGTCGTATCGCGTGGTGGTGAATGGGCAGACGGGCAAGGTGCAGGGCGACCGACCATGGTCGGTGTGGAAGATTGCGGGAGCGGTATTGCTGGCGGCGATTGTTGCGGCGATTGTGCTGGCCCTCAAACAGTGAGCGACGGGCGATGCGTTCCCACGCAGGCCAGGATATCTTTTCAAAAGCGTTGAAGTAGAAACCGCGTCATCTCGGCGCCGCGTGGTCCCAAACACTCCCGGTCCCGTCATTCGCGCAACTGACGTGCAACGTCCGCGGCGAAACGCGCTCTCGTCAGTCGTCAACAAACAGCGCTGCCAAGGGCAGCACCAATCCCGGCAGCACATTCTTGCCGCTGATTGCATCGGCGATGTGCAGCGCGGCCACGCTTTCGTCGGCGCGACACACCACCACCGATTGGCGCGGTGGGTCATCATCTCCCCGGCTCACGCACCACCCGCTGACCACGGACGAGTTCCACGCGCTTGCCGGGCAGATCATAGGTGAGCAGTTGCTCGGCCGTCATGTCAGCAAGTGCAGCGCCCCCCGCCGCCACCATCCCGAAATACACAACGTTGCGCGCGTCCGACCGTGCCACGGCGATGTCCAGCGCGCCGGCGGCGTCGAGATCAGCAATGATGTCGAGACGACCAAGCGAACGTTGCTGTAGTCCACGGCTCTTTCATCCCCCGCCTCCCCGGACGCCGGCAGACGACGTCGTCTGCCAACCGGCCAGCTGTTTGCCCACCGGCAGCTGACGCACGCGCACCCCGGTCGCCGCGAAAATCGCATTGCCGATCGCCCCGCCGGCCGGCGGCACGCCGGGCTCGCCGATACCACCCGGCAGCCCCTCGCTGGTCACCAGATGCACATTCACCACGTGCGGCGCCGCGCGCATGCGGGTCACCCCGTAGTCGCGGAAATTCGACTGTACCACCTTGCCGCCGGCGAACGTGACTTCACTGGTGAGCAGATTGCTCATCGCCATGATCAGCGCCCCTTCCATCTGCGCCCGCGCGCGATCGGGATTCGCGATGAAACCGGCATCGACCGCCACCGTGGTCCTGGGCACGAGCACGGTGCCATCGGGCAGCACCTCCACCTCCACGACCATGGCAACGTACGACAGAAAGCTGCGATGGATCGCGACGCCACGTCCCTTGCCGCGCGGCAACTTCGCACCGCGCCATCCACTCTGCTCGACCGCCAGTTCCACCACGCGACGCGCACGCCCGCTGTCGAGCGGATGATCCGCCCACGACGCGCCGTAATTGCTC
Source organism: Gemmatimonadales bacterium (assembly GCA_038224035.1). Lineage (GTDB taxonomy): Bacteria > Gemmatimonadota > Gemmatimonadetes > Gemmatimonadales > Gemmatimonadaceae > JAABRT01. The sequence continues at coordinate 3,112 of JBBRFQ010000195.1, read as the reverse complement.
GCCGGCGCCACCAGACCCGCCTTCGAAAGATCGACGACACGATCGGGGCCAAGCAATGCAAGCAGAAAATCCGCCGGGTCCTTCTTCGCGGCGTACGCCAGCTCGTCCACGAACGAACCGATCGCGAAGCCGTGGTGAATCGCATTCACGCTGCGATACCACCCGATACGCGTATGCGCGACCGCCGGACAGATCTCGACGCTCATATTCGGAATATCGAACGGAATGTCGCTGGCACCATTCGTGAGTTCATCCGGCTCGGCGCCCGGCACGTTCGGCGCAAACGTCGCCCCGATGGCCGGGTACGCCGACCGGTGCAGCCACGCCGTCACCGTGCCAGTGGCATCGAGTCCGGCTTCGAGGCGATGCGCCGCGACCGAATGCAAGTACGAATTACGAAGGTCGTCCTCGCGTGTCCACTGCACACGGACCGGCGCGCCCACTTCGCGTGACAGGAACGCCGCCTCGCACAAAAAGTCCGGCTTCGACTTTCGGCCGAAGCCACCACCCAGCAGGGTCACATGCACCGTCACGTTGGCCGCGTCGACTTTGAGATACTGCGCCACCGTGTTGCGCGCGTCCTGCGGTGATTGCGTCGGCGCCCACACCTCGACCTTTCCGTTCGCCACGTTCGCCAGCGCGGCCACCGGTTCCATCTGCGCATGCGACAGGTGCGGCATGTAATACTCGGCCGTCACCCGCTGCGCCGCGCCGGCCAACGCCTTGGGCACATCGCCCACCGTTCGGCCGGCCTTGCCCGGCGCGCGCACCGATGACAACAGCGACGCCTTGTACGCGGTGCTGTCGTACGTGGCGTTCAGACCACCGTCCCACGTAATGCGCAGCGCGTCGCGACCCCGGATCGCCGCCCACGTGTTCTTCGCAATCACTGCCACGCCACCCAGCGGGAAGAACGCACTCGGCACCGGCGTCTCGGGAATCCGCACCACCTGCTCCACGCCCGGCACTTTGAGTGCGAGGCTGTCGTCCACTCGCACGACCTTGCCGCCCCACACCGGCGGCCGGCTGATCACGGCTACTTTCATGCCGGGTAACGTCATATCCGCGCCGTACATCGCCGTGCCCGTCGTCATCGGCACGAGATCGATCGACGGCATTTGCTTGCCTTCCCATCGCCGCTCGTTCGGTGACTTGATGCGTACGCGCTCCTTCGCCGGCATGGGAATCGTCCGCGCCGTCGCGACCAACGCTGCAAACGCCTTCGTCCGTCCACTCGCGGTGTGCACCACGTGGCCGTTCGTCGCCCGCACGTCCCCCGACGCGACGCCCCACTCCCGGGCGGCGGCGTCTTCGAGCAACGCGCGCACCGTCGCGCCGGCCTCGCGGTACCTGGGAAGGAAATCACGAATGCTGGTGGAGCCATCGGTGTTCTGGTTACCGTACTTCTTGTCGTCGCCCGGCGCCTGCTCCACGCGGCACGTGGCCCAGTCAGCTTCCATCTCATCGGCGATGATCATCGGCATCGTGGTGCGAATGCCCTGCCCCATTTCAGAACGGTGACAGATGATCGTGATGATCCCATCGTCACCCAGGCGCACATACGCGTGGGGCTCCCACGGCTCCGCGTTCGGCGCAAACAGCGGATCGGCGGCGTTGAGACGTCGCACACCGAGCGTGCCGGCCGCGACCAGCAGTCCACCGAGCCCCAACAGCTTCACGAAATCGCGACGGTGTGTTTCAAGCGCCGCCGAGGAACGTGCGTCGACCTCGATCGGCTGGGGGTGTGCTTTCATCCATGGCAGACGATGCTTGGCGCTCATCGCGAGGCCTCCGCCGCCGCCTTGATCGCGGCCCGAATGCGCGGATAGGTGCCACAGCGACAGATATGCCCGTTCATCGCCGTATCGATGTCCGCGTCCGTCGGCTTCGACGTCTTCGATAGCAGCGTCGCCGCCTGCATGATTTGTCCACTTTGACAGAAGCCGCACTGCGGCACATCGATGTCGCGCCACGCCACTTGCAGCGGATGCGCCCCGGTCGGGTGCAGACCTTCGATCGTCGTCACGTTCGCGTCGGCGACGGACTGCATGCGCCGCTGGCAGGCGCGCACCGGGGCGCCGTTCACATGCACCGTGCACACACCACACTGCGAGATACCGCAACCGTACTTGGTGCCCGTCAGCGCGAGCTCGTCGCGCAGGTACCAAAGCAGCGGCATCGTGGGATCGCCGTCGAACGTGCGACGTGCTCCGTTCACGGTGAGGGAGATCGGGGCGGTGCTCACAGTTGCTCCAGGCGAAAGGATCGGCGACGAACACGAACCCACGAATTCTGGTGCCGCCGACGACAAAGTGTGAGAGGCGTGCGACCGGCTCCGGTGTCGGTAGCGCACGATCTGTACTGTCGGCGTGATCAACAGCGCCGTCACGGGCGATGTCTGAATGCGGGATGGGAAGTTCAATCGGGGTCGGTCGAGTATACGGTGTTGCCCCCAGCGGCGCGAGGCCCGACGAGTGGGCGGCCGGGCAGCGCCGCGTGTCCACGACAATGCGCGACACCCCTGTGCTCAATACGGGCGGACTGGGGCCGCTCGACATCGACCCCTGCAGCGGGCTGGGGCCGGGCCAACCGCGGCTCGGCGGCCATCGGCGTTGTGCAGCATTATCCGCGTCAGATCACGTCGGCATGTTTGCGATCGTGTGTCACGCAACTCGCGCCGGTTACGTTGGTTGCGTCGGGGACGATGAGTTCGGTCGGGTGGTGTTACACCGCAGGGAGCCGCTCGATAACACCGTGCTCGCAGTGGTTCCCGGCAGTGCAATTCACGTTATGCGATCTGACGTTCGGTTGACATGTGTCACGTGACACAGTACATTTCGGCGTGATCAAGACGTTCGCCGACCGCACGACCGAAGAGCTCTTCCGCACCGGGAAGACGAAGCGCGTCCCGGCCGACGTAGCGCGGCGTGCGCTGCGGAAACTGGAAGCGATCGATGTGGCACTGCGACTCTCAGACCTACTGGTGCCCCCCGGCAATCGGCTGCATGCGCTCAAAGGTGATCGGGTTGGCCAGCAGGCGATCGCCGTGAACGATCAATGGCGTATCTGCTTTCGTTTCGAGGATGGCGATGCGCACGATGTTGAGTTCTGC
>JBBRFQ010000194.1:0-6770 GCA_038224035.1 Gemmatimonadales bacterium | reverse complement strand
ATAGTCGGCAGGCTTGACGAGGTGTCCGTCAAACCCGGCTTCGAGGGACCTGCGCCGGTCATCCGCTTGTCCCCATCCGGTGAGGGCGACGATCACGATGGACTTGCCCCACGGCGCTGCCCGGATCTGGCGGCAGGCCTCGAATCCGTTCAGCCTGGGCAGGCCGATATCAAGCAAAATCACGTCGGGCCGCAAGCGAGCCGCCGCTTCTATGGCCTCTTGCCCGTCGTGCGCGGTGTGCGTTTCGTTGCCGGTGATCTCCATGAGACTGGCGAGCGACATGGCGGCATCGCGGTTGTCGTCGACGATCAGAATACAACGGGCTGGCAGCGAAGTCGGCGAACTGACCGCAACCGTGGCGGGCGGCGGCACTTCGTCGAGAATCTGGAGGCGAACAGTGAACTGAGTTCCCTGCCCAAGGCCTGCGCTCTCGACCTCCACGGTTCCGTCGTGCATCTCGACCAGTATTTTGACGAGCGTCAGACCGATACCCAACCCGCTGACCGAACGCTCCAGCGAGGTATCCAACTGCGTAAACATGTCGAAGATGCGGGGGCGTTGTTCAGCGGCGATCCCGATTCCGTTGTCCCGCACGCGGAGCACGGCGACTTGATCTTCTCGCTCGACAGTGAGCCAGATCCGGCCCCCCTTGTCCGTGAACTTGCAGGCGTTGTTGAGCAGGTTACCCAGTACTTGAGACAAACGTGTCAGGTCGGCCGAGATGTAGATCGGTTCCAACGGTATCTGCACCGTCAGCGTAATGTCCGAATTCGTGCACAGCGGCTGTAAGGCTTCAACGGCGTGAGAGACGGCAGTCGTCAGCTCCACTTGCACGCGTCGCAGCTCGATCTTGCCTCGACTGATGCGACTCACGTCGAGGAGATCATCGACCAGGCGCACCATTTGACTCACTTGTCGCTCCATCACCGCACTGGCTGATCGCACCGCCTCGTCCTCCGGGCGTTCACTCCCGCGTGGTGTCGTTAGCCGGATGATTTGCAATGCGTTGCCGATCGGGGCGAGGGGATTGCGAAGTTCATGGGCCAGCATCGCCAGAAACTCGTTCTTGCGGTTGTCAGCTTCCTGCAGCGACTGTTCGTATCGTTTGCGTTCCGTGACATCGCGGGCGGCGGCAAACACGCCCCGTAACTTTCGGTCGCGGTCGTGGAACGTCGACGCATTGTACGACACCACCGTTTCAGCGCCGTTGCGGGCCCGTGCGATCAGCTCGTAGTCGGTGACTTTGCCTTCGGTCAGTACCAGTTTGATGCCCGCCTCGGCTCGCTCGGGGTCGGTGAAGTAGTCCTTGAATGGCGCACCGATGAGCTCATCCCGCGTCGATCCGGTGAGTGCCTCCATCTGTGTGTTCACGTCGGTGATGATGCCCTGAGGATCGGTCGTCATCAGCGCGTCGATATTCGATTCGATCAGTGATCGCGTGTAGAATTGTTGATCCCGGACCGCTTGATCGAGCAGCATGCGCTCCGCTTCAACCTGTTTCCGTGCCGTGTTGTCGGTCCCGATGAGCAGATAGCCGATGATCTCGCGGTGCGCGTCACGCAATGCCGTGACCGAGACGATAGCGGGAAAGCGGCTGCCGTCTTTTCGGATGTAGGTCAGCTCGTAGATGTCTTCGATCCCGCGCGACGCCTTGAACACCAAGGCCTCAAAGCCAGGCATAATTGTCGTTCCCAGCTCCACACTCAATGTTTTTGCGCGGGCGATCACTTCCTGCGGGTCCGAGATGTCGGCCGGCGTAATCTGGTTCAACACTTCGGCAGCGGTATAGCCCAGCATGCGCTCGGCACCGACATTGAAGATCTGGATAATGCCGTTCTCGTCGGTGGCGATACTCGAGAAATTGGCGCTGTTGAAGATGGCGCGCTGGAGCGCGCCCGCCTTCAGCAGCGCTTCCTCCGCTCGCTTTCTCGGCGTGACGTCTTCCATGGCCAGGACCAGCAGCTCGTCGTGATGGCCCGCCTGAAGCTTGCGGGCATTGAGCAGCATGACGCGGCGACCAATCACCGGAAACGTGTGCTCGAGCTCGAAGTCCTGAAAAACTGTGTCGCGAGGAACGATGTCCTCGAGCAAGCGGCGCAGGTCCGGGCTGTCCCACTGACCGTTGCCCAATTCGTAAATCAGCTGGTGTTCGGTCTCTTCCGACGAAACCTGAAACGTTTCATAGAATGCGCGATTGGCGGAACGCACTCGAAGGGTCTCATCCAGAATCAGCAGGGGCTCACGAACCGTATTGACGATGTCCTGGGCATAAGTTTCCGGGTCATCGCTCAGCGCTGTCTCTGACATCAGCTTCCTTGAATCCGGCGCATCGACGTGCTTCCAAAACTGCAGTGCGCCGCACGAAAACGATGCGGTCAGGGGTCTTGGCTATTCAATGAGACGGCCTACATAGCATTTATCCTACTCCATATGGTGCAGCCGCGCGCTGTTTCAAAGAAAATCGTTCGGTAAACCGGTGAACTATCCTGTCGTGTCCGCTAATTGGTGCGCGAGAGCTCGATCAGTGCCCTGCGCCCGTGACTGCCGGTTCCGAGGATCCGCGTAACGAATCCGCACGTCCGGAGATCCCTGAACGCGTCGGTTGCACCGGGCCGCGTCGTCTCGCGGTCGCGAGATTCGGCGGGCCTTCACGCTCACCGTTTGCCGCGCGCAACGCCAGTAGTGCGGTCGTAACGACCGCGACCTACTCCTGAGCCACCTCGGCACCCAACGTCGCCACGGTGAGCAACGGGCTGCTCACGAGTGTGGGCGTCGGAACGGCCATCGTCACCGTCACGGCTTCGCCCGCGGCGAGCGGCGCACCAGTGACCGCGCAGGGCAACGGTGACGGTCACGCAATCGCCGACGACAATGTCGCTCACGCCGACGGCCGCGACCGTTGTGCGCGGCGCGACACAAACACTGATCGCCATCGTCACGGATGCACGCGGCGTCACCATTCCCGCCTCCGGAGTGGTGTGGAGCACCAGTGCGGCGTCGATCGCATCCGTCAGCATCGCTGGAGTGGTAACGGGCGTAGCCGTCGGCTCGGCGACCGTTACCGCGACGCTCGGCGCGCTCGTTCGTACCGCCGCTGTCACCGTCGTCCATCCCGATCTCGTGCTGGCACGCGACACGACGCTGAGAGGTAGCTACACGTTTCGCACGCTCACGATTCTTGCCAATCTCACTTTGACCGCCAGCGGACCATTGGTACTCCGCTCCACAGGATTGACCAGCATCGCCCTGACCAACGCCACGCTCACGAGCTCCGGTGAGATTTCACTCACCAACGACTCGACGTTGAGCGACGCGACATTCTCCGCCGTGCGCGCCGCAGGTCCCTCGGTACAACCGGGCGGCGTTCCGATCGGCGGCCAGGTTCAACAACACCTTCGACTTTACCATGCCCGATTTCTCAGCGCTTGCGGGGTTTCCGATGAACTCTGTGCAGACGCGCGGCTCGGTCAGCGTGGCGCTGTGGGCAGAGACAGGGACAGGCGGCGGAACCACACCATTGCTTATTCCCGGTCGCATCTACACGGTGGCGGAGGTCGACCGGGTGTTCCCGTTCTAACGATCCACTCGAACGATCGCCTCGAACGATCGCCTCGAACGATCGCCTAGAACGATCGCCTCGAACAATCGCTGCGCTTCTGCTGTTCTTACGGATACGATTTTTTGAGCTCCGCCGCCGTCCACTGCGCCTTGCGCGCCTTTGTCGCCGCACGAACCGCCGACACCTGCGCCGCCGTCACTGCGCTCGCCTTGTTGCCCCACTGCGAACGAATGTAGGTCACGACATTCGCCACTTCCTGATCACTGAACATCGCCGCCCACGGCGTCATCACGCTGTTGTACTTCGCGCCCTGCACTGTGATTTCGCCCTGCATGCCGTGCAGCACGATCGCGATCGGCACCTCGGCTTTCCCGGTCACCCACTCGGAACCGGCAAGCGGCGGAAACGCGCCGGCCATGCCGGCACCGTTCACCATGTGACATGCGGCGCACGTGCCGTATACCTCGGCGCCCGTCTTGGCTTTCTGGGCCGGTAGTGCGGCTGGGATCGAGAGGAACAGCGCAACGAGAGCGGCTGAGATCGGTCGCATACGAATGGACTCAGGGAGTAGACAACGTCACGCGCCGTCGTGGCGCGCTCAGATTTCGAATTTACCGGACTCTCGTCGCGAACGGCAGCGGCCGGTACCTTCGACCGAATGACAACTGCCTGCCGCACACCGCGTCGATCCGTCCACCCGCGCTTTCGCCATCTACAGGAGACGGAAATCAGAGAAGACGCGCCCGACATCCCCCACGCGTTCCGCTCGCCGTCGCAATCCCGTAGCTTTCGCGGGTTCCTTCCCTCCCGGAGACTCGCATGATGTTTCGTACCAAGGCCGCCACGATTGCCGTCGCCGCCTCCCTGATCGGGTCGGCCCTTGCCGCCCAAACCGCGCCACCGGGTGCCTCGGGCGCACCTCGCGCCATGACAGCGGTGGATATCGCCGCCTGGAAGTCCATTCGCAGTACGCAACTCAGTCACGACGGCCAATGGTTCGCCTACGTGCTCGCACCCAACGAGGGCGACGCCGAGGTGATTCTCAAGCAGGTCGCGGCAGGCGGCAAGGAGATGCGCTTCCCGACCGGAGACGCGGCGTCCAATGCGGCGCTGCAGCTCTCGCCCGACGGCCGGTGGGCCGCGTTCCTCACGTGGCCCAAAGCGGTGGACGCGGCCAAGCTGCGCAAAGATCGCCGCCCGATTCAGGGCAAGGCGACGCTCGTGAATCTTGCGACCGGCGAGAAAAGAGAAATCGACAAGGTGCGCGGTATGGCGTTCTCGGGCGACAGCCCGCGGTGGATCGCCCTGCAAGGTTACGGTCCCGATGGTGGTGCGCCGGCATCAGGTGGCGCTCCCGGTGGCGCTCAAGGTGCTACCCCCGGTGGCGCGCTCACGAGTGGCCGCCCGAGCGGCAGCGACCTGCTGCTGCATCAGCTGGGCACGGCCGTCATGCTCAACGTCGGCAACGTCAATGAGTACGCGTTTGACTATTCCGGTCGCTGGCTCGCCTACACTATCGACGCGGCCAACAAGCTTGGCAACGGTGTGCAGCTGCGTGACATGAATGCCGGCACGGTGCGTAGCATGGACGCGGCCGATCGCGCCACCTATCGCCGGCTCGCGTGGGCCGACACGATGCCGGCCTTTACGGTGCTGCGCACGACGATTGATACATCGGGCAAGGACACCACCATCACCGCGATGGGTGTGAGCCGCCTCGGCACATCGCAGGAAAAAACGGTCGCGATATCACACGCCGGTCGTACCGATTGGCCGACCAATCACCGTATCAGCACCGACCGCTCGCCACGCTGGTCGCAGGATCTCGACGGCCTCTTTTTCGGCTTGAGCGCGATTGAAAAGCCTGTGCCCAAGGAAGACGCGCTCGAAGACGACGACAAGCCGACGCTGCGCCTCTGGCATGACAAGGATCAGCGCCTCCAGTCACAGCAGGATGTGCAGGCCACTGGCGACCGCACGTTTTCGTTTCTCGCCGCCTACTGGCCAGCCACCGACAAGGTCGTGCGTCTCACCGATGACAACGCCCGCACCGGCACTACCGTCGATCTCGACCGCTGGGTGATCGCCTCCGATGTGTCGCCGTATCAGCGACAGGCGAGCGTGGACGGTATCAACAAGCGTGATGTGTACGTGATCAATCCGCGCAGTGGAGAGAAGCGTCTTGCGGTGAAGGGGCTGCAGGGAGCAAGCAGCAACTCGCCCGACGGACAGCGCATGGCGTTCTTCGACCACGGCGACTGGCACGTGATGGAGCTCGCCACACTCGCGCGCACACAGGTCACCACGGGCGGCAGGTTTATCGACGTCGAGGACGATCACAACGTCGATCGTCCGGGTTATCCGTTGTACGGCTGGGCGAGCGACGGCAAGGCGTTCCTCGCGTCCGATGGATGGGATGTGTGGCGCGTGAACGTCGCCGGTGGTGAGCCGGTCAACCTCACACGCGATGGCAAGGTTAAGGGCATTCGCTACGGCCGTCCAATGATCCTTGATCCACGGCAGCGTGGCGTCGACATGAACGCACCGTTCATGATCACGGCGCGCGAAGAGCGCACGAAGAAGGAGGGCTTCCTGCGCATCGACCCCAAGGCGAATCGCATCACCGCCCTCGACTGGCGCGATGCCAGCGTGCGTCCGATCAAGGCGCGCAAAGCCGATGTATGGGTGGCGAGCATCTCAACGGCCGCACGCTTCCCCGACTACTGGAAGATCGCCTGGCGTGGTGACTCCATTCGCCTGACCGACGGCGCGCCGAACATGAACGGCGTGGCGTGGAGCCCGGGCTCGCGCCTCGTCACGTACGTGAGCGACAAGGGAGACACATTGCAGGGCGCGCTCTTCCTGCCCGCGGGTTACGAACCCGGAAAGAAGTATCCCACCGTCACGTACATCTACGAAAAGATGTCGGACAACCTGCACACGTTCTACAGTCCGGGATTCAGCAGTTCGTACACGCCGAGCATCTACACCAGTCGCGGCTACGCGGTGTTCATGCCGGACATTCGCTACACGATCAACGATCCGGGAATGTCATCGGTGTGGTCGGTGCTGCCGGGCATCAAGGCGGCCATCGCCACAGGTATTGTGGACTCGGCCAAGGTGGGACTGCATGGCCATTCGTGGGGCGGCTACCAGACGGCATTCCTCGTGGGGCAGACGAACGCGTTTGCCGCAGGCGTGGCCGGTGCGC
>JBBRFQ010000193.1:0-6838 GCA_038224035.1 Gemmatimonadales bacterium | reverse complement strand
CTTCACTGGTTCGATCACTGGCGAGCGGCTCGCCCGCGATCCTGTTACCCCACGGCTCGGCGTTCGTCTCGGCGTTCGGAGCGTGCGATGGGCATGCGGCGCTGGTGCTCGATCCGGCTCATGACGCGCCAACGATCCGGTCACAGCTCGACTTGGCGAGCGCGAGCGTAGTGTTCACCCAAACCGAGTTCGCTCATCGCATTCCGTCTGACCGGCTGATCGTGCTGCTCGACCACGTCCCTCGCGAGGCGCAGGTGCGATTGCCCGGAGCGCTGCCGAGACGCGTTGATCTCGGATCACACGTGGGACTCGCGGTCGAGGGCGAACGCGACGCCGACGGGAGCGAGGCCTCGGTGCTGATGTGGGTGGACGGTACGATGTTGCGCCGACTGAGCCATCGCCACGTGATGTCGTCCGACACGATCGGTGAACGCCTGCCGGCCGTGGTGGATGACTTGTTGCGCCCGCTGCTGCGCGGCGAAAGCTGCTGAGCCTCAGCGCATCTCATCTCGGCGCGTCAACGCCGAGGGTGCGGTCACGCGGCCATTACCGCGCGTCCGGTCGGGCGTCGCACAAACGAGTCGGGGAGCGGAAAGGCACGAGCGCTCAGCGCGCGCTTGAAGGCCGCGACGCACATCGGATCGAACTGCGTTCCCGCGCATCGCTCCAACTCGGCCATCGCTGCATCGACCGCCATGCCGGCGCGATACGGACGTCCGCTGGTCATGGCATCAAAGGAGTCGGCCACGGCAGCGACGCGCGCTTCGATGGGGATGTCGTCACCGATGAGGCGGTCGGGCGCACCGCGACCGTCGTAGCGCTCGTGATGCGAGCGCACGACGGCGAGCGCGTGAGGGGCATCGCGAAGCAACGGAGACAGAATGCGCCAGCCAATCACGGGATGCTCCATCACGTGGCCGTACTCTTCGTCCGTGAGCGGTCCGTCCTTGTTGAGCACCGTTTCGCGCACGCCGATTTTGCCGATATCGTGCAGGCGGCTGCCAAGTTCGAGCTGCACGAGCAGCTGTTCGTCAAGGCCGAGCTCAATGGCAGTCGCCATGGCGTAGCGACCCACGCGCACGGAGTGTCCCCACGTGTACGGGTCCTTTACTTCCAGTGCGTCGGCGAGTGACTGCAGCGAGGCGAGGAAGAGCTCTTCGTACGCGCGCGCCTGCGCCTTCACCCGCGCTTCAAGATTCTCGCGGTACGTTCGATTCTCGAGCAGCAACGTACGCTTTTCCAGCGCCTGACCAACACGACCGCGAATTTCTTCCACGCGGAATGGCTTGGTCACATAATCCATCGCCCCGTTCGCCAGACATTGTACGGCGAGTTCGACATCGGAGACCGCCGTTACCATGACGACGGCCGTGTCCGGCCAGCGCTCGTGAATGGTGCGCAGCAGCTCCACCCCGTCCATCTGCGGCATGTGGTAGTCGGAGAGAACCAGCGACGCGGGCTCCATCTCGAGCGCGGCGACGGCCTCGACGCCGGAGGCGGCATCACGGCAATGGAACCCCTGCTGCTCGAGAATCCGGCGCAACACGGCGCGCAGCGGCGCCTCATCGTCAACGATGAGGCAGCGGGGGCGTGGATCGTCGTGCGAGATCGACATCGATGACAGACAGTCGTGAGGAGCGAGCTGACCGATCACGCCGCAGGCGGCGGATCGAACAACGGTGCAGTGTGCGACCAGCTTGAACGGCGGCTAGTTTCAGTTGATCCCCTTTTCCCACCCCGAACTACCCCAAGCTTCCCATGACGCGCATTTTCTCCGACGATCTCGACGGCGGTCTCTCGACGCGGGCCATTCATGCGGGCCAGCGACCGGAACCGCAAGCCGGCGCGATCATGACGCCGCTGTACCTGACCTCCACTTACGTACAAGAGGGGTTCGGTCGGAATAAGGGCTATGAGTACGCGCGAGGCAAGAACCCGACTCGCGAGGCTCTTGAGCGAAACGTCGCGACGCTCGAGAGCGGTCAGCATGGTTTCGCGTTCGCCAGTGGAATGGGCTGTCTCGACTCGATCATGAAGCTCTTCCGCGCCGGCGACCATATCGTCGTTGGCGAGAATGTCTACGGCGGCACGTTTCGCTTGTTCGACAAAATCCTGCGGCATTTCGGATTGTCCTTCACCTATGTGGACACCCGCGATCCTCAGCGGGTGGCGGACGCGATGACGGCAACAACCCGCGCCCTGCTGATCGAAACTCCCACGAACCCATTGATGCGTTTAGCGGATCTCGCGGAGATGGCGCAGATCGCCCGGAAGCACGACGCGCTGCTCGTGGTCGACAACACCTTTGCCACGCCGGTCTTTCAGCGCCCCCTCGAAGTCGGTGCGCACATCGTGTGGCATTCGACAACGAAGTACTTGAATGGTCACTCTGATATGATCGGCGGCGTTGCCGTCGTTCTTGAGGATGATCTGGCAACTCGCCTGCAATTCATTCAAAACGCCGCAGGTGCCGTGCCGGGCCCGTTTGATTGCTGGCTGGCGTTGCGTGGTACCAAGACACTCCCGCTTCGCATGAAGCAGCACGACGCAAACGGCCGCCAGATCGCGACTTGGCTCGCCGAGAAGCTAGGGCATGAGTCGGTGATTTACCCCGGGCTTCCGTCGTTCCCGCAGTACGAACTGGCCAGGACACAGATGAGCGGGTTCGGCGGCATGATTACACTTGAGCTTGGTTCGGTGGAGCGCGCGAAGAAGGTGCTGGAGGCGGTCAAGGTGTTCGCGTTGGCGGAATCGCTGGGTGGGGTCGAGAGCCTGATCAGTCACCCGGCGAGCATGACGCACGGTTCGGTTCCGGCCGATGTGAAAGCCGAGATGGGCCTCACGGACGGCATGATCCGCCTGTCATGCGGCGTTGAGGACGTCGAAGACCTGATCGCGGATTTGGAGCAGGCACTGGCCTGAGCGGTTCTGTGGGTTGTGCGCCAGCGAGTACGCGCGCTGGCGCAACTTCCGCCCGGTCTTCGGCGTACGGTTTGTAAACCCCCAAGCCCAAGCCGCCATGACCCAAGTCCCGCTTACCCAGATCGCGTCCGTCAGCTGGGAGCACCCGGCCGACCGCGCCGCCCTCAACTCACTGCGCGCCCTGCCCGGCTTCGACCTGGCCGTGCGCAAAATCGCCGGATACTTCGGCGAACGCGGCATTCGCAACCTTTTCCTGGGCGACGCCGTGCTGGTTGGCCCCACACAGAGGCCCAACCTCTACGCACTATACCAGGAAGTGCTGCAGACGCTCGACTGGCCACCTGCCGGCGAACCGCCGCCACAGCTGTATGTGGCACAGACACCGATCGCCAACGCGGGCGCCGTGGGCTTCGACAAGCCGTTCATCGTGATCAACTCCGGTGCGCTCGAGTTGCTGTCGCGTGAGGAACAGCGCTTCATTCTCGCGCACGAGTTGGGTCACATCATGAGTGGCCACACGACCTATCGCACGATTGCGTTGATCGTGATGACGTTCGGCTTGCAGGTGCTGCCGCTTGTGGCCACCGTCGCGCTGCTGCCGTTCCAGCTCGCGTTGCTCGAGTGGTATCGCAAGTCCGAGCTCTCGGCTGATCGCGCCGGCTTGCTGGGCTCGCAGAACGTGCGCGCGTCGATGGGCGCGTTTCTCGCGCTCGCGGGCGGGCGACTTGTCGACGATACACATGACCTGGACGCGTACCTCGCCCAGGCGCGCGAGTACGAAGTCGGTGGCACGTCGTGGGACGCGGTGCTCAAGGCGCTCAATACAGCGCTGCGCGTGCATCCGTTCCACACGGTGCGCGTTGGTGAACTCGATCGCTGGGTGGAGTCCGGTGAGTACAGCCGAGTGATCGGCGGCGCGTACGTGCGCCGTGGCGAGGAAGGCGCGCGTCCGCTTGGCGACGATGTCCGTGAGGCCACAGACTATTACGCCAAGGAGGCGCGTGCTGCCGCCGACCGCGTGAGCGATGTGATCACGCGGGCGGCCGACGCGTTCGCCGAGGCGTTTCGCGCCGCAACCGGTGGCGCGGCGACGGCCACGGCGGATGAGCCGCAGCCGGGCGACGGTACGACGGGAGAAGATCGCCCGAACGGCACACCAAGCACCCCGCCGGCGAGCTGACGCAAGTCGCCGCGAGTGCACCGCATCGGGATTAGCTTTCGCGTGCCCGTCGACCGTGACGGGCACGCTCCCCCTGATTCGGTAGCTCGCCCGGCATGAAGATCCTTCTCATTGGAAACGGTGGACGCGAACACGCGCTCGCTGACGCGCTGCTGCGCGAAAACACGACGATCGATCTGATTGCGGCGCCTGGCAATCCGGGGATCGCGGCACTTGCGCGACTGGTGCCGCTCTCGCTGTCAGCCAGCGATGAGATCGTCTCGTTCGCCGTGGACGAACAGGTTGATCTTGTAGTGGTCGGGCCGGAAGCGCCGTTGGCCGACGGCTTGGTTGATCGCCTGCGCCTGCGCAACATTTCCGCGTTCGGACCAACGTACGAAGCCGCAGAAATCGAGACGTCGAAGCATGTCGCGAAGTCGCTCATGGCGCGCGCGAATGTGCCCACGGCGCGTTCGGAGACGCATCGCACTGCGGCCGGCGCACACGACGCTGTCAACGAACGATTTAATGCGCCCGTGGTGATCAAGGCGTCAGGGCTGGCCGCGGGCAAGGGCGTGATTGTGTGTCAGACAGATGCCGAGGCGCACGCCGCGATCGACCGGATCATGGGAGACAAGGCCTTCGGCACGGCTGGCGACGAGTGTCTCGTTGAGGCGTTCATGCAGGGCGAAGAACTCTCGCTGTTTGCGCTCACCGATGGCATCAACGTGCTCACGATGATTCCGGCGCAGGATCACAAGCGGCTGCTCAACGGCGACGACGGTCCGAACACCGGAGGTATGGGCGCCTACACACCCGTGTCGCTCGGCACACCGGCACTCCTCGAAGACGTCACCGAGCGCATTCTGTTGCCCACGTTGCATGCGCTGCGCAAGCGTGGCACGCCGTTCACAGGACTTTTGTACGCAGGACTGATGCTAACGGAAGAAGGACCGCAGGTCGTGGAGTTCAACTGCCGGTTCGGTGATCCGGAAACGCAAGCGATTCTGCCAATGCTCACGAGCAGCCTGCTCGACCCCATGTTGGCGATCGCGCGCGGCGCCCGCATCGGCAACATGACACCGCTGACGTGGCGCGCGGGTGCGTCGGTGACCACGGTGGTGGCCGCGGCAGGATATCCCGACACACCGCGCGCCGGTGATGTGATCCGGTTGCCTGACGACGACGCCACGCGACGTGTCTATCACGCCGGCACGAAACGCGGCGCGCACGGTGAGCTGGTCACGAGCGGCGGACGTGTGGTAGCGGTTACCGGTATCGGCGACACATTTGATGACGCACGTCGCATCAGTCTGGATGGTGCCGAGCTGGTTGAGTTAGAGGGACGGCAGTTCCGCACCGACATCGGTTGGCGGGAGCACGAGCGGCTGGCGTAGATGCCAGAGTTACCTGAAACGGAGACGATTGCCCGGGATCTGAATGCGCGTGTGCCGGGGGCGCGCATTGTGGGTGTGCAGGTATGGCGCGAGGATGTGTTGCGCGGGGTGAGCGCCGCAGATCTAGCGTCACGGGTGAGCGGCCAATGCATCTGGCGGGTGTGGCGACGCGCAAAGTTGATTGTGCTCGATCTCGGTCGTGCGAACAAGCTCGCCGGCCACATCGTGGTGCAGCCGCGATTCACCGGTGGTGTGCTGGTGGATGACGGTACGTTGCCGGCCGAGCTTCGCGAGTACCTGACGGTGAGCTTCATGCTGGAGGACCGACGTCAGTTGCACTACCGCGATGTCCGTCGCCTTGGGACGCTCGCGTGGATGTTGCCCGGGCAGTTCGATGCGTATGCGGGCGCTCTGGGTCCCGAGCCACTCGGCGACGGCTTTTCCTCGGCCACGCTTCGCGAGAGTCTCGGTGATTCCACGCGTGTGGTGAAGGCGGCGCTCATGGACCAGACCAAGCTCGCCGGTGTGGGGAACATCTATGCGACCGAAGCGCTGTGGGATGCCGGGATTGATCCGTCGCGTGCAACGCGTTCGCTCTCGACCGTCGAATGGCATGCGTTGCACGAGGCGCTGCAACGTATTCTCGCCGCCAGTATCGAAGCGCGCGGCACCAGTTTTCGTGACTACCGCGACGCGAGTGGCGGGCGAGGCGCGTATGTAGGCCAGCTCCGGGCGTATGGCCGAGAGGGACAGCCGTGCGTTCGCTGCGGCCGACGATTGATCGGCACACACGCGATCGATGGGCGGAACACGGTGTTTTGTGCGGGGTGCCAGTGCTAGGCGGCGACCGATTGCCCTTTTGGTTACCTCCTCGATCACGTCGCCATAAGTGCACACCGCGCGCAACGTCGGCGCTACAGCGGTCCGTCGCGTCACGTGAGCGTCGGCCCTCCAGCGGTCCGTCGCGTAACGTGTGCGTCGGCGCTACAGCGGTCCATCGCGAAATGTGTGCGTCGGCGCGTACCCTAGCTGACGACGCGCGGGCTCGATGTCGAGCAGGAATGGATCGACGAGACTTTGCACGAGATAGCGGGTGAGCGGCGGGTCACTGGTGCGGCCCAGCACGGTCCAGCATGCCTCGAACGCGGCGGCGGCGGCCCACGCGACCGAACGGTTAACAGTCTGGATGCGTACCGCTTCGCCGCGTCGCGCGAACATTGTCTCGAGCAGCTCACGCATCGTCGGCACCACACCGTCAGCGATATCGAAGACGCCGGTCACGTGCCTGTTGGTGAGTGCCCGCCCGACGGCGTGCACCAGGTTGTCGACGTGCGTCACCGAGACACGATTGTCTCCGTCG
>JBBRFQ010000192.1:0-6888 GCA_038224035.1 Gemmatimonadales bacterium | reverse complement strand
AGCGCGCAGTTCGCACTCACGTCGCGTCCGGGCGTTCACGGCGTCATTGAGCCGGACGGTGTGTTCATCACCGTACCCTATCGCGCCACGCAGGACGGCGTGCGGTTTGCCTTTCAGATGAGCGGTCGCTTTACCGGCACGGGTTTTATCGCACGCACGCTCACCCAAACCGATGCCGTGATCAGATATCGCCGGCAGCAGCGCTGTGTTGTGATTGCCGATCTGATCGGATCGCGCGTCGCGCCCGTCGGCGAACCCTGATGCTGCGGGGCGCCGGCACATGGACCTCAGGCACGGGCGGTGGCGTTACACAAGGGGATACCCGACGCCATGACTTCCACACTCACTGACGCCCGCCGCGCCATGCGCGACGCGCTGCACCGCCTTGTGCATGGTGCAGACGATTGGGCGCAGCCGTCACTGTCGGTCTTTCGCAACCGGCTCCTCGACGAAGTCGGCAGCGACGCGCGGCCGCTCGCCAACATTCTGCTCGAGGCCATCGAGCGCGGCGTGCTCTACGCTCTGCCGCGTGCGCCACTCGACGCCAGGGTGTGGAGTGCGAAGAGTGCGCCCCTCGTCAACCAGTGGGTGGCCGACCGGTTTCTGCAGCCGGAGGTCGCGCGCTGGGCCATCGAAGCGTGGGGCTTCGCGTTCGGATGCATTGACGCGTCACAGCTGACGGCGTTCGTCGATCGCCCCGACATCGGTCGATCGTCGCACGATGAGACCGCCCCTCGTTCCGGCCACGGCTCGTCGAACGGCGGCGCGTACGCGCTTCCGCCGCTGACCCCGGCGCGCGCCGTGTCGCGGAGCGGCGCACTGCCGCCGTCAACGGGCGGTGCATGGCGCGGCGGCGCGCGATCGGGTGCGCTACCAACCGCTACCCATAGGCCGGTGCACCGACGTCCTCAAGCGGGCGCCTATAGCCCTCCCTCTGGGTACCGCAGTGCCAGCGGCAACTGGGTCATCAAGAATGCGAACCGATTCGCTCTGCTTAGCGGAGCGATTGGGCTCGCCGCCTATATCTACATTTTCGTGGACGTTGCCAATCGCGCGCCGGCGACGAATGGTGTATCGCAGGATGCGCGTGTGGCGGGCCTCGGACGCAACGCCGTCATCGTCTCGGCGGACGGCGAGTTGTCCGAACCGGGCGACCCGGCCCAGGATCCGCCGCGCCAATCGACCGCGGAGATCCCGACGGCGTATACCGTCGTCGAGCGAGGGCAGCCGGTGGTGACGCCCCGTTTCAACACCGCCACCACGGGCATCGGCGTCGGCGGCGAGGCCACGCGCGTGCCGCTTGCTCCGGGGTCGGGCAATGCGCCGTCAATGGCGATGACGCGTCTGCCTGCTGAAGGCGCCACGGGCAGTGCGTATCTCGAACTCGCGGCGCGATCCAACGCGCGGGGGCTCAGCGATGGCGCGCCGGACGCACCCGCGCCCACGGCGACACCGAACTCGCCCGGCGTACCCGGCATTACGCGCAACGCCATGCCGCTGCGTGATGCCGACATTGATCGAGTGCGTCGCGTCGCACCAGCCACGCGTCCGGCGCCGCGTCTTGTGCAGGCGCCGACAACCGCACCGGCGCCGGGTCGCAATACGCCAGCCACCGTGCCGCGCGCCGCGCTGCCGGGCCTTGATCAAGTGCGCCTCTCGAGCGGCCGACGGCTGCAAGGCCGCGTCGAGGTGATTCGCACGTCCTCGGTGGTGTTTCGCGACGCGGAATCCGGACTGCGCTACGAATTCGCGAAAGACGAAATCGACGAGATCATCACCGAGTTCGGCAATCCGGTGCGATTCAAACAGCGCGGTGGTGGCGCCGTCGGTTCGACCAGCGATCGACGCACGACGAGCGTGGCTGGTCGCTATGACGTCAAGTACGACGCCGCGCAGGTGAACGGCTCGGCGAGTTGTCGCGATCTGTGGCGTGGCCCGTCGGGCACCGATGCCGCGATCGTCCGTCACCGTGCAGGCGATGACACGCTGTCGATCGCTTTCGCGGGCGGTGATGTGTTTGCGTCCGTGCTCGACGCGGATGGATTCTTCTCGAGCACGTTTCGGGTGATGCCCGGCCAGGCCGAGCTGGCTACTGCGCTCACCACACGACTCAGCGGACGTTTTGCCGACGGGAAACTGGCGCTGCAGGTAAACGTCATCGGATACCGGCGGGTACAAGGCACCACCGGTGTCGCGTGCCATATCATTGTGGACGCCACGGGGACGCGTGCCGCCAACCTGAGGTAGTGTCTGCGCTGCGCCCACGCCGCGGTCGAAGCGACGTCGCGTCAGCCGCTGTTCAGTTGATCGGCGCGGGTGTTGGCGTCACCGCAGCGGCCGCTGCCGGGCCGCGTCCTCGCCCAACAACGAGCAGCGTGTCAAACGCCGCGATCTGCGTTGGGCCAAAACTTGAAATCGTGACGCTCGCATTCGTTTCCGGATCCGCGAGGACGAGCCGCCCGTCGTCATAGCGCGTGAGCTGGAACGGTACCGCGGCCCCGATCTTCGCCAGCCTCCGCTTGCGTGTCAGCGCACGGAGCGCACCTCGTACAAAGCCACCCGTACCAGGCTCTAATGTCGTCGCGAGCGTGCGCGTGTCGGCGTCGTGCACGAGAATGCCGCCGTCCGCCGCATCGGTGAACGTGAGCGCACGCGAAAGCAGCGGTGTGCCCGTGGGTTCGGAGAAGGCGCCAAAACCAAACACCCGAGCGGAGATTGCCAGCGCGAACACCAGCACCACCAGCGCAAGCGCCATGTACAGCGCGCCTTTGGGGACGCCGATGCCGGGCATCGCATCACGACTCCCTGGTTCCGGCTCAAAATGTATGTTGGCGCTCATAGGTATTCCGTAGAGAATTTCACGTAGGCTGCAGTGCGGAGGAGGCAATCGGGCGCGCAGACGTCGCCGATTCGACAACGGCACTGCGCTCGGTATCCGCGACAATCGCGTCGCGCAGAATCGCCGCGACCTTGTCCGGCTCACTCAGCCCGCGCAACATCGGCTGGGGCTTGTTGATCGAGAACACCCGGCAGTGCGGCCAGAGCGCGATATACGCCAGGCGATGACCGGATACAAGGGAAAGCGAAATCTGTCCGGAACCGTCGCGAAACCGACCGACGCCCGCATCCTGAACAACACGAAACGGCAGGTTGATCGACATCGGAAGCACCATCCCGATCTTGAGCACCAAACGCTTGCTCGTGATCGCGTACACGGTGGTCGCCGCCACGGTGCGTGCCAGAAACTCAACGGTGCCGATCACGATGGCCGCGAGAATCAGCCGCATGCCCAGCATGGGCAGGAACGCATCGGTCTCCACCGTACCGATCGTTTGCACAAACCACCAACCGGTAACGATCGCGAAATAACCGATCACCAGCCAGCGATGAAAGACATGTCGCGCGACCAACCCCGGGCTCGGCGCGCCCTCCCAGAGGAGATGCTCGTCGGGCGGCAATGGGTGCGCGATCCCGCGAATAAACACCGGGACGCCGGCGTCGGCGCGCCCCGGTGTGTCCGACGGTAACGACTGGGCCATCAGAGCAACGGCTCCGCGCGACCGTCCATCGCGTAGAGTTGTCCGCCGGCGTAGTACGCCATGATGCGGTCCTCTTCGAGCAGCGTGATCAACACATCGCTGCGCGTCGCCGGCACGTCGCGGAATTGCGCGGCGGTGATCGTCTTCACCAGCAGACGATCATTGCCCC
Organism: Gemmatimonadales bacterium; assembly: GCA_038224035.1. Lineage (GTDB taxonomy): Bacteria > Gemmatimonadota > Gemmatimonadetes > Gemmatimonadales > Gemmatimonadaceae > JAABRT01. The sequence continues at coordinate 3,180 of JBBRFQ010000192.1, read as the reverse complement.
ACAGCCCGAAGTTTGGCCACTGCACATAGCCAGCCGGCAGCAGGCGACGCTCCTCCGAACCGGCCAACTGCACTTCGTAGTAGCGAACCTGCGGCTCCGAGCGATCCACCCACACGTCTACCACAACACCCGCCGTCTGCTTGTCGGCCGCGATCACCGGCAGGCCGCGTGGATCGGGATCATTGCTGGCAATCGTATAGCCGGGCGCGGTACGTATCGGCACGATCTTGGGCTGCCCGTGCACCGTCATGTCCGGCGTGTCAGATCGCTGCGCCCACGCAGCGGGACCAATACCGTCAATCATCGGATTGCCGGTCGGGATGATCGGGGACCCGTTGTAGCGGTCCGCCGGCACCGCCTTGAGCTCATACTCAGCCATCAGTTCGTCTCCTCGGAGTGATGGGGGGCGTGCACAAACTCTTTCTTGCTCGGCACCGGCGGCCAGCCTTCACGCGGGCCCTGCGGTGAGTCGAGCGGATACCCTTCGCGCTTGTCTTCGCGACGCAGGTAGATGACCAACCCGGCGAAAAAAATCCAGAACGCGTAGAGCGCGATCGAGGCACCATCGATATACATGGTCAGCTCCGGAAGGAGAGTGGTGAAGCCGCGTTCGTCACGCGGGGATGTCGGCGAGGCCGAAAGGCCGGGCGATCAGCTCCTCGCGCACTTGCATTTCTCGCCGCCGCACGAGCGGACCGAGAGCCACGAGTGTGGCGAAGAGAACAAAAATTTCCAGATGATACACAACCGAATACGGAACTGACGGCAGACTCATGCCCGCACCAAGCGAACCGGAGTCCACGAGGTGCGACAACCAATCCTTCATGATGCCGCTGATCGCGAAGGACGATCCTTCAGCGGTGGCGAAGACGGCACCCCACGCACCAAGTGCAATCCCGTGTTGCGAAGGATCGCGCAGCGTCATGGCGGTTGACAGCGTGCCCACACCAAACAGCCCCTCGCCGAAACCGATCGCCATCGTGCCGAGCCGGAACATCGCTCCGGACTCCAGCGGGCTGGCGAAGATGATCCCCGCAAATCCGGCCACACCAACGAGGGCACCGAGCGCAGCCAGTCGGATCGGATCGGCCGACCGCTTCAGCGCCCAGGCGGCCAGGCCGAACGCGAACACCGCCCCAACCGCCATGATCGCCGTGAGGCCGGTGGTAGCCGCCACCGACAACCCGAGAATCTCGCCGCCATAGGGTTCCAGCAACACGTCCTGCAAGTTGAACGCAAAAAACCCGAGCCCTGACGCGACCAGCAACCGGACAGCGCTGCCCCCCGCCGCGAACGTCTTCCACGCTTCGCCAAACATGGGTCGTCGTTCTCCCTTCGCATACGGCACCACGCCGCGGACGCGCGCTTCCTGTTTCCAGAGCGAGACAAGATTGCATACCACCGTGAACACCGCGGTGCCCTGAATGACTTGAATGAGCTTCAGTTCATTGAAGTCGCGCAACAGTGTTCCCAGCAACAGCGCGGCAATCAGCGTACCCAGCAGCATCATCAGGTACATCATGGCGATCACGCGCGGCCGCTTGTCCTCACGTACCACGTCGGTGGCCAGGGCCAGTCCGGCCGTCTGCGTGGTATGCGCGCCGGCACCGGCGAGCAGGAACGCCAGCCCGGTACCGCCCCAAGCCAGCCACACGGGTGTTCGTGTACCCGCCTCCGACAACACCAGCAACGCGAACGGCATGATCGCCAGTCCGCTGAACTGCAGCCACGAGCCCAACCACAAATACGGCACGCGCTTGAGCCCGAGCACGCTGCGATGCGTGTCGGACTTGAACCCAACCAAGGCGCGCAACGGCGCGACCAGCAACGGAATGGCCAGCATGATCGCCACCACCGAGGCCGGCACCGCCAACTCCACGATCATCACGCGATTGAGGGTGCCGGCAAACAACGTCTGCACCAAGCCCACCGATAACTGGAACAGCGAGAGACGAAGCAACCGCGAGAACGGCAGCTCCTCGTTTGCCACATCGGCAAACGGAAGCCACTTCGTCCCCAACCGTCGCCACGTCCGAACGGACAACGAGCTCGAGCCTTCAGCCATACGCTCGCCTACCACACCGGTTGCACGCGCACATCAGCCGGCAAGGCCTGCCGGTGCGGCGTGAGCGCGAACAAACGCAGAAACACCACACCGTTCGCCGCCTTAAGCGCCGCAATACGCGCTGTCGCCAGCACGCCACCCGCTTTTTCGATGCGGTTCATTTGATCGGTGTTCCGCCACATCTCTTCGAGCAGGGCCCAGAACTTCGGGTTGTCCGTATCAATCGTCTCTGGAAACGTTTGCCGGCTGATGAGATTCGTGAGCGTGATGACTTCCTTGTCGAACACGTCGGGATCGATCCCCATGGCCTCGAAGAACGGGCGACGCGCGTGATCACGCACGTACATCGTGCAGAACACGGCGAGCAGGAAGAACCGGATCCACAACTTGTTCCGCCCCTCGAGCAACTCGGGGTTGGAGCGCATCAGCACGGCGAACGCTTCGCCGTGGCGGAACTCATCAAGACACCAGTTCTCAAACCACTTGAAAATCGGATGGAAGCGCTTGTCCGGCTTCTGCTCGAAGTTTCGGAAAATGCGGATGTAGCGCGCGTACCCGATCTTCTCCGACAGGTAGGTGGCGTAGTAGATGAACTTGGGCTGAAAAAACGTGTACTTCTTGGCCTTGGTCAGGAAGGACAGGTCGACGGCGACGTTGAAATCGTTCAGCGTATGATTGATGAAGCCGGCGTGGCGCCCTTCATCGCGGCTCATGAACCCGAACAACTCGCGCACATCCGGATTCTTCACGCGCTTCTTGATTTCCGCGTACAGAATGCACCCCGAGAACTCGGCCGTCACCGAACTCACCAGAAAATCCATGAACTGCTCACGCAGCACGGGATCCATCACACTGAAGTCCGCGTCGAAATCGGCGTTTCGTTTGAAGTGATTCCGGTTGGGATCGTCACGGAATTCTTTCAGGATCGCGTCCCACATCGGGCGATTCTCCGGCGTCACCTTGAGGGCATTGACCTTCTCAAAGTCGGTCGTGTAGAATCGCGGCGTGAGCATCGCGTCCTGCTGCGCGAGCTGCGTGCTTTGATTGGGCGCTTCTCGGGCGCGCAGTGGCGCTTCGGTCGTGGTGGGATACATGTATGTGCTCCAGGCCTCAGC
>JBBRFQ010000191.1:0-6901 GCA_038224035.1 Gemmatimonadales bacterium | reverse complement strand
GGCCATCCAGTTGAAGATCTTCACGCCCGTGGGGATCGCGATGAGCATCGTGGTGAGCGAGAACACCGCGTCGGCGATCGGACCCATGCCCACCGAGAACATGTGGTGGGCCCACACGCCGAAGCCGAGGAAGCCGATGAGGATGCCCGAGTACACCATCACGGGATAGCCAAACAGCGGCTTGCGCGAAAACGTGGGCAGCACTTCGGACACGAGGCCGAAGGCGGGCAAAATCAGGATGTACACTTCGGGGTGACCGAACACCCAGAACAGGTGCTGCCACAGCAGCGGATCCGCACCGGCGCCGATCGCGTAAAACGTGGTCCCGAAGAATCGATCGAACTGCAGGAACACCAGGGCAACGGTGATCACCGGAAACGCCAGCGCCACCAGAAACTGCACGACGAACGACATCCACGTGAAGATCGGCATGCGCATCAGGTGCATTCCCGGCGCGCGCATGTTGATGATCGTGGTGATGAAGTTGAATGCGGCCGCCAGTGACGAGATGCCGAGGATCTGCAGGCCGAGCACCCAGAAATCCATGTTGATCTGGGGCGAGAACTGCTTGGTGCTCAGCGGTGCGTAGCCGAACCAGCCACCGTCCGGTGCCACGGAGAAAAAGATCGGCACCGTGATGAAGATGCCGCCGAGCAGATAGATCCAGTAACTGAACGCGTTCAGTCGCGGAAACGCCACGTCACGCGCGCCGATCTGCAGCGGAATGAGAAAGTTGAAGAACGCAGCGGACAGCGGCATGATGGCGAGGAACACCATCGTGGTGCCGTGCATCGTGAACAGCTGATTGTACATGTCAGCGGAGAGCACTTGTCCGTTCGGCACGGCGAGCTGTGCACGGATCAGGAATGCTTCGAGTCCGCCGATCACGAAAAAGATCAGCGACGTAACAAGGTAGAGCGCCCCGATGCGCTTATGGTCGACCGTAGTGAGCCAGCTCCACAGTCCGGTATTTGAGGACTCGGCAGCGGCCTGCGTGTACGGCGGGGCGGCGACGATGGTGGCCATCGCGTTGGGTGTCTGAGGGGATTACTTGAGCGCCTGCAGATACGCCACGATGTCGGCGATCTGAGGATCGGTCAAACCGCCACGGGCGGCCGTCACATCTGTCTTGAGCACCTGATCACGCTCGCCGATGCCGATCGCCGGCATCAGGCTGCCCGGCTTCATCTTGGTCGCGTTCTTGATCCACAGCGCCAGGTGCTTCGCGTCGTTCGAATACAGGCCCGAGGCAATGGTATGGCGTGTGGCGACGTGCGTGAGATTCGGACCGAGCACGCCCATCGACATCGGGTTGCCCTTCACCGCGTGACAGCCGATGCAGCTGCTGCGCGAATACAACTCGCGGCCGCGCTCCGCGTCACCGGCCGCCAGCAACGATTCCTCGAACGCCAGGTCTTTCGGCAGACGAGTCGTGGGGATCACGTACGCCGGCAATTGTTCGCGCGGGAAGTGATATCCCGGGGTATCCGGTGCGGACACGACGGACATCGGCGCCGCCGCCGAGTCCTGCGGCGCGCCGGATTCCTGCATCGCCACCACGCTCGCGCCGCCTGGCGCGAGCAACGCGGCGGGATCCGCCGCGGGTACCGGGAACACCGCCGGACGCGCCTGATGCTGCGCCCAACTTTCAAACTGCTCGGGCTCCACCGTGTACACGCGGAACTTCATATTCGCGTGCGACGAACCGCAGTACTCCGCGCAGAATCCGTTGAGCGCGAGCGTCTCAAGGTCGGCGTTCGGCGTGAACCACAGATAGTTCGTGCGGTTCGTGATCAGATCGCGCTTGCCACCGAGTTGCGGAATCCAGAACGAATGCAAGACGTCGATGGTGGTAAGTGCGAAGTTCACCGTACGACCCTTCGGCAGATAAATCTCGTTCGCCGTGGACATGCCGTACTCGGGATAGCGGAACTCCCACCACCACTGATGCCCGATGACTTCGATTTGCAGCGCATCCGGTGCCGCCTTCGCTTGCGTGGCGAAGATGGTGCGCACGTTGGGAATCGCGATGAAGATCAGGATGACGGCTGGAATCGCCGTCCAGAGAATTTCGAGCACCGTGTTGCCGTGCACCGGCTTGGGATCCGCGCCATTGGGACGGCGACGGAACTTCACGATGACATAAATGAGCCCCGCTTCAACCCCGATGAACACCAGCGTGCCCCAGAACAACAACTTGTCCCACAGGCCATCAATCGCTGTGTTGAAGTCGGTGGTGTGGTTGAACGTGGAGTTGGGGTATTCGGTGCTGCAAGCACCGGCCGCGAGAGCCAGTGCAACGGTGAGTGCGACGGTGTTCCACCGGCGCTGACGGAACAACCAAGCCATGCCAGTTCCGAGAGTAAGTGAGTCAAAGACGTCGATGAAGATTCAATGTCAGTCAGTCGAAGCTAAACCGCGGTTTCAGCGCAAGGCAAGCAAGTCAACGTGAAGTTTGCCTCGGCGCCGAAGGATCGTCGTTCTCCGTAGAGTTTCAGCACTTCCTGCGCCGCTCGCGTTCGGACTGAGTGTTCCGAATTGCCGTTGCGGTGCGTTTCGCTCGCGAGTCGCTCATGCATCGTACGCCACCGTCGCCACACTGGTCTGCTGCCGCGCTGCTGCTCACGCTCGCGGCGTGCTCCAACACGTCCGCGTTTGACGACAGCGTCGCCATCGGCGTGGGTGCGCTTCCCGGCCGGCCAGGCTATGAAAACGTCGTGCGCGGAGTCGAGCTCGCCGTTTCCCAGCTCAACAGTGCGCCCGGCATTCGATTCCGGATCGCGCTGCCGGACGATTCCGCCTCGAGCGCGGTGGCCGTTGCGGCCGCCCACCGAGCCGATCCGAGCGTGGTGGCGGTCGTCGGGCACCCGGAGAGCGGGAATACCCAGCTCGCCATTCCCGTATACTCCGCACTGAGCGACGGCGGGCGAAATGCCGTCACGGTCATCTCCCCGACCGCCTCCAGCCCCGCCCTCTCCGGCATCAGCGACTGGTTTTTCCGGGTGGCGCCCAGTGATGAGGCCGGCGCCCGGGATGTCGCGCGGTTCGCTTATGACTCGCTGGGCTTTCGATCGGCTGCCGTGATCTATCGAAACGACTCGTATGGCCGCGACTGGACCACCGCCTTCGCCGATACCTACCAGCAACTCGGTGGGCGGCTCACTATTCGAGACCCGTACCTGACCGGTCAAACTGACTGGGGGCTCTACGCCACTCATGTTGCCGGTCGCGACCCCGACGTGGTGCTATTCCCCGGCGACGCGGGCGACGCCGCCCTCTTCTTGCGCGCCCTGAAGGCGTCCGGTGCGCGCGCGCAGTTTATCGGGGGCGATGGTACCGAAGCGATCGCGCAGCAGGCCGAGTTCACCGGCGCCCGCTATGTAACCTTCTTCCGCGCCGACCGGGCCACCAGCGTTGAGGCCAGACGGTTCCTGCAGGCTTGGCAAAGCGCCTTTCGCCAGCCACCCGACATGTTCGGGGCGCTCTCCTACGACGCCGCCATGGCCATCGGTGCCGCCGTCCGGGCCGCCAAACCGCGCACGCGCACGGGTGTCAGAGATGCCCTCGCCAAGCTCGACATCGAAGGCGTCGCGGGCCGGATCGCCTTTGACGCCAAGTCGCATGATGTGATCGGGCGCAGCGTGGTCGTTTCCACCGTGGGACGTTGACCGATGGCCCGCCTCTTCAACTTGCGGCTCAGCACCATCCGCGCCCGGCTGCTCGCGGGCTTTGGCGCCTCCATCGGACTGCTGCTCGTGGCCGGTGTGCTCGGCTGGTTCGGACTGCAGCGTACTAACGTGAAATCCGAACGCACGGTCTCCGAACTCTCGTCGAAAACAGAGCTCGCGGAGCGGGTGATTACCGGAATTCTGCGCGAAGTGGTGGGTGGACTACGCTATCTGCAGGTGCGCACGCCCGAGGAAGGCGAGCGCTATCGCACCCTCGCCGCCGAAGCCGACCGCCTGCTGCGAGCGGCCAGCGGCGACACCGTGCTGGGCGATCGTGAGCGCATGGTGCTCGAGAAGGTCGCCCAGCTCCAAGCCTCGCTGGAAGTGCGCATTGCCACCACACAGGCGCTGCAGGTGCTCGGACGCAGCAACGAGGCCGCGTTGGTGCTCGACGAAACGTCACAGGATATCGAACGCATCGAAGAGCAGCTGCGCGAACTCAGGGACGCGGTCCGGACGGGCACGGCGCTCGCCGTGGCCGATATGGAAGTCACGCAGCGGCAGAGTGAGCTCTCGCTCGGACTGGTGATTGTGCTCGCGTTTGCCGTCGCCGCATTTTTTGGCCTTACCACATCGCGTGCGGTGTCACAGCCACTCAGCGCGTTGCAGGCCGAGATGGGTGCGATCGGCGTGGGTGATTTGCGCGTGCCCGACGTAGCACTTGATCGGTCAGAGATCGCGGCGGAATACGCCGATCTGCTCGGCGCGATGTCACAGGCACGCGAACGGTTGCGCACGCTGCTCATGGAAGTGAAAACGGAAGCCGATCAGGTAACCCTGGCCGCCAGCGAGCTGACGGCGTCCGCATCGGCCGCGGCCGCCTCCTCGCAGCATGTCACGACGGCCGTCATGGACATCTCGCACGGCGCCGCCATCCAGCTGGATGCGCTCAACGCCGCCAGCGACGCGGTGCGTCTGCTGGCGGAGGCGGGTGCGTCCATCGGCGAAGCGGCCGAAGACACCGGCTCGGCGGGACACGATATTCGCGCCACAGCCAACGCCACGCGCGAACAGGTGCAGAAGGCGCTCGACGTGCTCGCCGCCGCGCGTCAAACGGTGCTGGAGTCGCAGCAGGAAATGACCGGACTGCGTGATGCTACGGGGGTGGTGGACGACTTTGTGAGCGTGATCTCGGAGATCGCCACGCAGACAAACCTGCTCGCGCTGAATGCGGCCATTGAAGCGGCGCGTGCCGGCAGCGCCGGCCGCGGATTTGCGGTTGTCGCGCAGGAAGTGCGCACGCTCGCCGAGCAGAGCGCCAACGCGGCGAGTGAAGTGACGGAGAATGTGAAGCGCATCCGGGCGCGCTTGGCGAGTGCGTCGCAGTCGGTGGAAGCGGGTGCCACACGCATGCGCGACGTGGGTGGCGTGGCGTCTGATGTGTCGCTGGCGCTGTCACGGATTGAGCATGTGGTGGAGCGCGTGGAAACGTCCACGAGTCGCGTCGTGTCGGCGGTCACGGCCAATCGCGCGTCACTCGGCGCAGTGCAGCATTCGCTCACGAGCGCTCGCGATACGTCCGAGGGGCACGCCGCCGCGGCGCAGGAAGTGGCCGCGAGCACCGAAGAGACGAGTGCGTCGGCCGAAGAGGTCTCGGCAACGGCCGAGATGCTCCAGACGGCGAGCGTGCGACTACGGTCGCTGGTGAGCGGCTTCAGGACCTGAGCTCGCTGGGGAGCGGGTTCAGGCCGTCAAGCACACGCACCGTATCAGGGAAGTGCCTGCAGCTCCGTCGCCGTCCAGGAGGTGGTGCGGCTGGCGTACGCGGCCCGAACGCGAGCGACATCGGCCGCCGTTACCGCGGACGCCGAGTTGCCCCAGCTCGACCGAACGTAGCTCAGCACGTCGGAAATCTGTTGGTCGTCCATGGCGCCACTCGTCCCCCCGGCCATCATGACGCCATTGTATTCATTGCCGGCCACGGTGATCGGACCCTGCAAGCCATGAAGCACAATGGCGATCGGACGATCCACCGCGCCGGTAACCCACTCGGAGCCGGCGAGCGGCGGGAACGCGCCCGGCATACCCTGACCATTGGGCTGATGGCAGGCCACGCAGTTGGCGGCGTAGATCGCTTCGCCGTTGGCATTGACCGCCACCGTGGTGGGTGCGGGCTCCGCGTTGAGCGGAGCGTCGGTGGGGACCGCATCGGCGCTGGTATCGGCCGGCTTATCGCCTCCGCAGGCGGCGAGCAGTGCGACCAGGCCGAAGGCCAATGTGGTGCGCGAGACGAGTCGAACGAACATGGCAGACTCTCGGTATAGAGGAGGGAGGAACCGCAACGCGTTTCGGCTCGTCGTCGCCGATGGAGGTGACTCAGCACCGCGCAGGTACTGCGTCTGGCGGGATCTGAGCTCCTATGTATACACGGTCCATCGGCCCTGGATCCGTTTCTCCGGGCCGCGCTCTCGGCAGGTTCGCCACCCTCAGATCCGATCTGGGTCGCGTTCTTGCGCAGTGTCAGCAACTTCACGTTTCTTTACAGGTATACCTTTCGCCCATTACTGGCCGGCTGCCCGCGCCGCCCATGGCATCACACTACCCCGAGGTACGCGATGATTCGAAACACTCAGCGTTTTTGGCCCTTGCTCGCTGCGGCCATCCTGCTGCCCATGCACCTCAAGCTCGACAAGTCAGATCCCAAAGCGGATTCGGTGCTCACCGCGTCACCGAAGGCGATGAGTTTGTGGTTCTCGCAGGCGGTGGAGTTGCCGGTCACGAAGATCACGATTGCCGATGCGGCGAAGAAGGAAATCGCCACGAAGGCGCTGGTCAACGCTGTCGACGGTGCCGTCGTTGCAGCGATCGACACGCCACTCGCGGCGGGAGTGTACACGGTATCATGGCGCACGATGGCGAAAGATGGACACGTGATCAAAGGCGACTTTGTGTTTTCGGTGAAGTAAGCACGTTGGCGCGTCGCTGTCGCGATGAATTCGGGATTGACAGTTTCCCTGCGCAGACGGATACTGCGGGTGTTCAACGGTCACAACGTGCGGCAACGCACCGCGTGCTAAGAGGGAATCCGAATCTGCGTGCCTCGCGCCACGTCGTGCGTGGAGAATCGGAACTGCCCCCGCAACTGTGAGTGGAGAGTCGTCAGTCAGTGTGTGCCACTGGTGGGCTGAACACCGGGAAGGCGGACTGCGACATTGATCCACGAGTCAGGAGAC
>JBBRFQ010000190.1:0-6964 GCA_038224035.1 Gemmatimonadales bacterium | reverse complement strand
CATCGCATAGAGGCCGCTCTCCCGGCTCGTGTACAGGAGGTGTCCGGTGGCGGAGTACCACGCGCCCATCGCCTGCGGCACCAGCAGGCGGGCACTGTCGGCCGCTGCATCGTACACCCACACGGAGGAGCCCACACTGCAGGAGCTGGGGCAGACAGTGAACAGTACCCCCAGCGCCTCGGGCAGCGCGCTCATGGCGAGGACGTCGTTCTGTAGGCCTACGCCCGCGCCCGACACGTTCAGTGCCGGGAGCGGCTTGCCATCGGCCGTCACGCGCTGGATGCCCGTTCCGCTCGAATACGCGAGGCTCTCGTCGGTCAACCACACGTTTGAGCCGAACGCGGTAGCGGCTTTGGATTCCACCAAAGTGACGGCACCACCGCCACCGGACGCGGGGACCTTTCGCAGCTCCCCGCTCAGTGTCGTGAACGAAATCCATGTGCCGTCGGGTGAGTACGAGGGCGACAGTCCCTGCTCGGTCCCCGGGATCGGTACGGCCTCGGCGGCGTCGCGCGCCTTGCGCATGAGCATCCGACCGCTCGCTGTCGAGTCGGTATAGACCACCGCCGAGCCATCGGGCGCAATCGCCGCCTGGCTGCCGAGGCGCGTGGCGCCCGCGTCGAGGGGGGAGGCGACGGGGTACTTCCAGAGCGTCACCTGCTGGCGACTGGTGGCGCTCGAAGTCGATGGCGTGCGCTGTTGCCACACGAGAAGCGCCGCGAGACCAGCCGCCACCGCCCATGGCACCACCCGCAGCACATGCGCGCTACGCGATGGCGCAGCGGCCCGGCGCGCACCCGACGCGGTGTTGACTGTCGCTGACGCGCCCAGCGCGCTGGAGAACTCCGCCGCACTGGCGAAGCGATCGGCGGGCAGCTTCGCGAGTGCCATGAACACCGCCTGCTCAATGTGTTCAGGCACGGTATCGCGCAACGTGTGCAGCGCGGTGGGCCGCTCAGTCAACACCTTCGCGACGATGGCCTGCACACTACCACCGGTAAACGGTGCATCACCCGCCAGCATTTCGTACAGCACCGCACCCAGCGCGTACACATCACTGCGTGCATCGATGGTGCGTTCCCCCATCGCCTGCTCGGGACTCATGTACTGCGGCGTGCCGAGGCTGAGGCCCGTTTGCGTCATACGCTGGCCACCCGCGCTTTGTACCGCGAGCGCGATACCGAAATCGGCCACGAACGCCTGGCCATCGTGCAGGAGAATGTTCTCCGGCTTGATGTCGCGGTGGATCACATTCTGCCGGTGCGCGTAGTCGAGTGCACTCGCCACTTCCCGCGCAATGCGCACGGCGTCGGCGATGGGCAGTTGGCGTTCGCGCTCGAGTCGCGCGCGCAACGTTTCGCCGGTCACCAGCGGCATCACGTAGTACAGCAGGCCGTCGGCCTCGCCGCTGTCGAGCAGTGGGAGAATGTGCGGATGCTGCAATCGTGCCGTGGTGCGGATCTCGCTCAGGAACCGTTCACCACCGAGCGCGGCGCCGAGATCGGGGTGCAGCACCTTGATGGCGACATCGCGGTCGTGCTTGAGGTCGTGCGCGAGGTACACGGTGGCCATGCCGCCGGCGCCGAGCTCGCGCTGCATCGTATAGCGGTCGGCGAGGGCGGTCGCGAGGCGGTCCATCGTATTCGTCATGACGGGAAAGATGGTCGGGCGACGACCACACGGCGATCTCCGTCGACCATGCGCGGTGCCCGTCCGCTCACGGTGTCTTCCCCGCGAGCTTCGCCTGCACCTCGGCCCCCCAGTTCGTGATCTGCACCAGCTCCGTCGAAAGCCACGTCGTCGGCATCGTCGGCTCACGCAAGAACAGGAATCGCTGCCCATCGGGCGAGACGTCGTAGAAGAGGGAGATGCCAGTCGACGCAAAGCCGCTGGTGCTGAACAACGGCACCTGTGCCCCGAGCGTGAACGTCGCGCCGGGCAGCACCGCCGCGCTGATGAGCATCTTGGCGCCGTTCTCGTAGAACAGCTCGCGTCCATTGCGCGCCCACAACGGTTGCAGTCCGCCCGCTTGCGACACCTGCCACCGCCCACTGTTCACGTCGGGGTAGGGACGAACGTACACCTCGTTGCGCCCGGATTCTTTGGATGCGTACGCGAGCCATTTCCCGTCCGGCGACAAGGCCGGTGAGATTTCATGAAAGGTTGGGGACGCCAGGAGCGGCGTCGCCGTGCCGCGGCCGCGCTGCCCTTGCACGATGTCCCTCGATCCAGGCGCGCCCAAGCGGAGCAGGAAGCGCGTGCTATCGGGGGTGGGCACCACCTCGATGACTACGCGCGCGATTCGCAGCACGGTGTCAACCGCACCCGTGCCATCTGACCGTTGGCGAAACACGAAGCCTGGCCGCACGTTGGTGCCGCTCGCGAACAGTACCGAACGGCCATCGGGCGACCACACCGGGTTGGAGTTTTTGCCATCATCGAAGGTGAGCCTGGTGTACGTGAACGGCGCTCGATGCAGTTGCTTGATCCAAATATCCGACGCGACGTTAGCGCCACGAAGCACCATGAGCGCCAGCTGTTTCCCGTCAGGTGACAGCGCCAGAGTGCGGCCATTCTCAAACGTGGTGCCCACGCGCCAGCTGGTGTCGATGGCCGTGACCGTGCCGGATCGACTGACCCACACCGGCGTCGCAGTGCTCGACGCCGAGCGCATGCCGTTGCCCGGTACATACAGCGCGATCCCCGACGCCGATACCACCATGTCGGCGTTGTAAGCCGTGCCCCGCACGCCCGATAGCACCGCCACCGGCGCCCGTGTAAAGGCCAATGCTTTGACATCAAAGGGGGCGGCATACACCTGTCCGTCTCGTCCGGCATAGGCCACCGCACCACCGGGCAGCCACCACGCGTCCAGCGCGTCTTCGGCCAGCCGCGTGGTCGTGCGCGTGCGAAGATCCACCGCGAGCAACGCCGAGCCGTTACAGCCCGCTTCGCACAACATGAACAGGGCCGAGGTTCCGCCCGGGAGCGCCGACACGTTGCGCACGAGGCGACCGGCGGTATCCGCCGCGAGAATGGTCCGCGAGGGACCGCCGTCCTGCGACACGGCGCGGAGTCCGTTGTCTCGATGGATGTACAGCACGGTCCCGTTGTCCAGCCATGCCACGCTGGTGTTGCTCGCTCTGGCGGAGTCAGCCAGCGCTGTCGCCGACCCGCCGGTGCGCGGGACCTTGAACAACTTCCCGTCCCGGCCGCCGACGAAGGCCAGCCACTGTCCGTCCGGCGAGAAGGTGGGCGCGGTGGGTTGCCCGCCGGTGCCCGGAATCGGCGTGGCGCTGACCTCATCGCGACGCTTGAGGTAGAGCTGCGCTGCGTCGCCCGTCCCGTGCGCGAACACGATCGCCGAGCCATCGGGCGCAATGTTGATGGTTCGCCCGATCGTGCCACTTTCGGTGGTTGCGATACTGTCGCTGAGCTCGATGCGATCGCGCGACACGACCGGTGGCGGCGCGGGTTTGCGCCATCCCCAGAGCGCGACGCCGGACGACACGACGGTCGTCATGACGAGCGCCGCGACGGTGATGCGGTGCGCGCGCCGCGATGGCGCGTACTCACGCGGCGCCATCGCGCTCGAGGCGGCGTAGGTGGCGCCGCTGTTCGTCGAGAGCGCCGTGGCAAACTCGGCGGCGCTGGCAAACCGATCGGCCGGCAGCTTGGCCAAGGCGGTGAGCACGGCCTGCTCGATGTGCGGTGAGATGGTCTTGCGCAACATCGTGAGCCGTTCGGGCTCGCTGTTGAGCACCTTCGCGACGATCACCTGTACGGAACTGCCGGTGAAGGGGGCGTCGCCGGTGAGCATTTCGTACAGCACCGCACCCAGCGCGTACACATCACTGCGTGCATCGATGGTGCGTTCCCCCATGGCCTGCTCGGGACTCATGTACTGCGGCGTGCCGAGGCTCAGGCCCGTCTGCGTCATGCGCTGGCCGCCCGCGCTTTGCACGGCCAATGCGATGCCGAAATCGGCGACTATAGCGCTGCCGTCATGCAGCAGGATGTTCTCAGGCTTGATGTCGCGGTGAATCACGTTCTGCCGATGCGCGTAGTCGAGCGCGCTCGCCACTTCGCGCGCGATGCGCACGGCGTCGGCGATGGGCAACTGGCGTTCGCGCTCCAACCGCGCGCGCAACGTTTCGCCCGTCACGAGCGGCATTACGTAGTACAGCAGGCCGTCGGCCTCACCGCTGTCGAGCAGCGGCAGGATGTGCGGATGCTGCAACCGCGCCGTCGTGCGGATCTCGGTGAGGAACCGTTCGCCGCCGAGCGCCGCGCCCAAGTCGGGATGCAGCACCTTGATGGCGACATCGCGTTCGTGCTTGAGATCATGCGCGAGCAACACCGTGGCCATGCCGCCGGAACCGAGTTCACGCGTGACACGATAGCGGTCGGCGAGGGCGGTGGTGAGACGGGAGTGGCTGTCGCTCATTGGCTCAACGCGACGGTCGGTCATGACCGCGTGTCTCGCGCTATCGCCGTCGCGAACTCCGCCTCACGTACCTTCGCTCGCGCTACCACGCGCGCGAAATCCTCGCGGCCGCGCACCGGCTCGAAAAACGGGCACAGCCGCTCGAAATAGTCGGCCGGATAGAACCCCATCGTGACGGCGCGATCAAGTAGCGTGATGCCTTGGTCGTGCGCGCCGGCCATCACATACGACTCGGCGAGGTGAAAGGTGTGGTGTCCGTCGAGCGATGCCTCATCGACACCGGCGAGAATCTCGATGGCCTCCTCGCTCCGACCGGCTACGGCCGCCAGCAGGCCGCGCAATTGCGCGGTATACGGCAACATCGCGGCGTTCTCCTGCAACCACGCGGCCTGGCGGGCCGCATCATCGAACCGGCCAACCAACGCATACGTGCAGCCGAGCCCCCAATGAAAGATGAGCCCCGCCGGCGCGAGACGCACCGCCTCCTCGATCGCCGGCAACCCCTCGGTGAAGCGCCCGGTGAACCAGCTGTTCGCGCCCACCAGAATGTTGGCGAGCGGTGACAGCGGATCGAGCGCAATCCACTCCAGGCTATAGCGCGAATCCACCTGTCCCGCGGCATGCAGGGCAATCCCGAGGAAGAACCGGATGTCGCCGTCGGCCGGATCGAGCGCCAACGCCCGCCGCAGCGATTGCACCGCCGTGATCACATCACCCGTCTCGTATGCGAGGTAACCGAGCAGCGCGTACCCAAGCGCGAGCTCGGGCACCTCGGCGATGAGCGCGCGAGCTTCGGATTCGATGGATGCAAGCAACGCCGGCTCACGCGACGCACCCGTGCGCAGTTGCATGATGCCGCTGAGTGCCTCGAGCGCCCGCAGCACCGGCACGCGGCCCGCGATCTCGATGGCGCGAGCGATCAGCGGCGCGGCGCGCGCGACGTCGTACCCCGCGAGTGCTTCGCGCGCCTTGAGGTACAGCTCGAAGGCACGCACGTCCTGCAGCGGCCGCGCCGCCAGCTGCGCACTCTCCTGCGGCGAGAGCGCCACGTCGAGCGCGTTTACGATCGCACGCGACACACGCTCCTGCACATCGAACACATCGTCGAGCGTGCCATTGTATTTCTCGGCCCAGCGAGGCTCGTCGCTCCGTACGTCGACCAGCTGCGCTGAGATGCGTAGCGCATTCCCCGCGCGGCGTACGCTGCCGGTGAGCGCCCAGCGCACGCCAAGTGCGTCACCGATTGTTCGCAGCGATTGGGTGCTGCCCTTCTGCTGCATCGCGGTGGTGCGCGAAATGACGCGCAGTGCCTTCACGCGCGACAGGTCGGTGATGAGCTCGTCGGTGAGTCCGTCGCTGAAGTACTCCGTGTCGGCGTCGGGACTGACGTTCACGAATGGGAGGACCACCACGGAGCGTTCCGTGTGCGCCGGGGGCGCTACGGTCGACGGCGCGACGGGCGACGGCGCCACGGCAACCGCAATCGGCGTGCGCAGCGTCCGTACCACCTGCGCGCCGCTCGCCACGCGTTCCTCGGCGGCCTTGATCAGCAGACGATCGACGAGCTGCGCGAGGGCGGCTGGCACATCGGGGCGGAGCACGGCCATCGGCGGCGGCGTGTGGACGAAGCGTCGCGCGATGGTGGCCTGCACGGTGGGGCCGCTGAACGCTACGTCGCCGGTCAGCATCTCGAAGATCACGCAACCCAGCGCGAACAAGTCGCTGCGCCCGTCGACGGCTTCACCGGCGGCCTGCTCGGGACTCATGTAGGCCGGCGTGCCCACGGTCACGCCCACCTGTGTGTGCATCGCCTGCTGCTCCGTTGCCGCGACGAGTGCTTTGCCAATGCCGAAATCGGCCACCACCGCATGCCCTTCATGCAACAGGATGTTTTCCGGCTTGATGTCGCGGTGCACCACGTCGTGCCGGTGTGCGTAGTCGAGCGCGTCGGCCACTTCGCCCGTGAGGCGCACGACGTCATCAATGGACAGTCGCTCCGGCTTCGCCAGACGATCACGCAACGTCTCGCCGGTCATCAGCGGCATGGTGAACCAGAGCGTCCCGTTGTCATCGCCTGAGTCGTACAGCGGCAGGATGTGCGGATGCGTGAGGGAGGCGGCGAGGCGGATCTCGCGCAGGAAGCGGTCGCGTCCCAGCGCGTCGCCGAGGTCGGAGCGCAGCACCTTGAGCGCCACCTCTCGCGTGTGGCGCAGGTCGTGGGCGCGGTAGACAGTGGCCATGCCGCCGGCGCCGAGCTCCGCGCCAAGGCGGTAGCGATCGGCGAGGGCGGTGGTGAAGCGGCTGATTTCAAATGGCGCTGACATGCGACCAACTTCTTACCAAGCGAGTTCAGGCGCCATGGTTCGCTGGGTTTGCTTGCAGGGTTTGCGGGGTTTGCAGGCACTGCGCAGTCGGCAAGGACCCGCGGCGCGGCGATCGCGCACCGCCGTCAGTACGTGTCGAACCCTTCACGCGACGCGGCGTCACGAAGACGTTCATCGTAGCTGACGAATGTGC
>JBBRFQ010000189.1:0-6986 GCA_038224035.1 Gemmatimonadales bacterium | reverse complement strand
AGCCGCCGCGCGCTTCCGCGTGGTCTTCCGGCGGGTGGTCTTCTTTGCCGCCTTCTTGGCCGTCTTGCGAGTGGCCTTCTTGGCAGTCTTCTTCGCGCCCTTCTTGGCCGTCTTGCGAGTGGCCTTCTTGGCGGTCTTCTTGGCGGCCTTCTTCGCCGTCTTGCGAGTGGCCTTCTTCGCGGTCTTGCGAGTAGCCTTCTTCGCCGTCTTGCGAGTGGCCTTCTTCGCGGTCTTACGCGTGGCCTTCTTCGCAGTCTTGCGCGTGGCCTTCTTCGCGGTCTTGCGAGTGGCCTTCTTTGCGGTCTTGCGCGTGGCCTTCTTGGCCGTCTTCTTGCGCGCGCCCTTCTTGGCTGGTGACATCTGAAATACTCCTCACGAGGAGGGTGGTGTGCCCAGTCTCCCCCGGTGGAGACTCGAGCGACGTATCACCGTCCGTAATGCGGAGCGAACTCCCGGTGGTGATACGCTGAGCATGCGCATCGTAAACGACTTGCACGCACAGCAAGGCGAACGGTTGTCGGATGGACGTCGTCAACACGCACGACGTCACGTTTTTAAACCGCGTCGCTAAGACTGGTAAAGGTGAAATCGCGAACTTTGAGTGGTGGGACGACGACAGCCTGACCTGGCCCGCCGCTTTCACTGGCGCTCACACGCACCGGTACACCCATCGCTTCAACGTTGTTGAGCATAAAAATCGGCGACTCGTTCCAGCGAAGATTCTTCACTGCACGCGTCACTTTGCCGTTTTCGATCAGGAACGTGCCGTCGCGCGTGAGCCCCGTGTACAGAATCGTGCGCGGGTCTACCGGACGGATATACCACAGGCGGGTGATCAGGAGTCCGCGCTCAGTCGACGCGATCATCTCCTCCACACTCGTGGTGCCACCATTCATGCGCAGCGAACCTGAAAACGCCGATGCCTGCACGCCTTGCTTCTGCGCCCAGAACCGATCGTACGCGAGATTCTTCACCACGCCGTTTTCGATCCACGTCATCTTGCTCGTTGGCAAACCATCGCCGCCGAATGTGCTGCCGTAGGCTTCGGGATCCATCGGGTCCGAGAGCAGCGTGACGCGCTCATCCACCACCTTGAGTCCGATCTTCGTTCCACCACCCGGTCTGGAAAAAAACGAACGTCCTTCGTCGGCCGCACGCGCCTGCGCCGCGCCGGCAATGAGCTGCACCAGATTCCCCACAGCCGTCGGCTCAAGCACAACCGTGTAGCGACCCGGTTCAACAGCTACCGGATTGGCCGAGCGTCGCGCTTTCTCAATCGCCCGCGCGCCAAGTTCGGCGGCGTTGATGCGTGACCAGTCGTGATGCGTCGCCCCGGCCCAACCCGATCCCGTACCATCGGGCGTGCGCACGGTAGTCGTCAGCGCTGATGATGTCTGCTCGCTCCACGCGAACAAGCCACGCGACGTGGCCACAGCCTGCGATCCGGTGTTCGCTTCCATATAACCGGTGGCAATCAACCCCGCCGCCGCGGCCGGATCGGTAATCGCCTGCACTGCGCGTGCGCGTCCGGCCGGATCGAGATCCGCGGTGCGCTGCGAATACCCACGGCCGCTCAGATACGTTTGCGGCCCGAGCTCAGGAAGCATTTCCGGATCTTCGGGCGCGAGGCGCGCCAGCGACTCGGCGCGCTTCACCACCGCGCGCAGCGACTCGTCGTCGAGGCGATTCGTGGTTGCACTACCGGCTTTTTTGCCGAACACAGCGCGCACGGTAATCGACACGTTGGTATTGTCGCCGGCCGTGGAGACCTGGTTCACGGCAAAGCGTGTGTTGGCCGACGCACCGGAGTCGACGCTCACGCGCATCTCGTCGGCCGTGGAGAAGCCGAGCACGCGCGTGGTGAGCGCCTGGGCCCGTTCCCGCGACAGATGCGGCGCCATCGCCGCCGAGTACAACGAGCGCGGCCCGCTCACGACTGGCGTCCCGTGTTGATCACGTTCACGGCTTTGTGGCGCGTGGGCGGACATCCATGGCTCACGGCGTTGGACTGCGCGGGCTGACCTTTGCCGTCACCGAACGCACCACCAAGTTCGTAGCTACGCTTGCCGCCGAGCATATCCATGCCACCCCAGAACTCCGGCGTACGCATTTGATACGCGACGTCCTTGAGCATACCCACGATCTTGCCGCCGCGGATCTCATAGAACAGCTGGCCACCGAACTGCGCGTTGTAGCGCTGCTGGTCGATGGAGAACGAACCGTCGCCGACGATGGCGATGCCACGATCGGTAGCGGCGATGAGATCGTCCCACACCAGATCGCGTTCGCCCGGCAGCAGCGACACATTGGGCATGCGCTGGAACTGCACGTCGGCCCAGCTCTGCGCGTACGAGTTGCCGTGCGAACGCGCCTCGCGACCCTGCGAGCGATACCACGACTCCAGATACGGCGCCTGTTCACGCGTGGTCTGGTAGTCGTTCATGATGCCGTTCTTGACGATGAGATACTCGTCGGGCTTCACCCCTTCGTCGTCCCAACCCACTGCGGCCAACGATCCATCCTGCGACCGGTCGGCCTGCACGTTCATGAACTCAGGTCCGAACTTGAGCGAGCCGAGCACACGGTCAGGCGGCGCCACAAAACTGGTGCCGGCGTAGTTGGCTTCGAAGCCGAGCGCACGATCGAGTTCGGTGGGGTGCGCGATGGACTCGTGAATCGTGAGCCACAAATGCGTGGGGTGCAGCACCAGATCGTAGCGCCCCACGTCCACCGACTTGGCGCCCAACTTTTCCGTGGCTTCCGTGGCCCACCGCTCCGCGTTCACGACCAGGTTCGCGTCAAGCACATGCTCGTAGCCGCGACCCATGGGCTGGATGTCCGTGCTCTGCCGCGACTGAAAATCGCCGGCCGACACGTTCACCGCCTGACACGTCATGCTCGGCTGCGCGCGGAAAATCGTCTGCACCACGAACGTGCCGTCGGTGGTGGCGAGCGTTTTTTCCTCGCGCAGGAAGAACATGGACGAGTTCACGAAGCCCATCCCGCGACCGCCGGGCTTGAGCACCTTGAGCGCGGCTTCGTTGGCCTGCAGCAGCAATCCGACCTGCTCTTCGATCGCAATATCGAACGGATCGATGCGCGCCGGCGAACGCCACGTGCCCTCGGGTGTGGGTGTGACCGGCGCGAGCGTGACCGGACGACGCTGCGCCGATCGATTGGCCTGCGCCTGCGCCACGGCCTGCCGGGCGACGCGGATCACTTCGTCGCGCGTGAGATCGTGCGTGGCGGCGAATCCCCACGCGCCACCCACGAGCACGCGCACCCCGATGCCGAACGTTTCGTTGTCCACCAGCCCGAGCACGCGCTGCTCGCGGGTGCTGACATTGCGCACGTTGTTCCGGCTGATGCGGGCGTCGGCGTAGGACGCACCGGCGGACGTTGCGGCGTCGAGCGCGAGTAAGGCGAGGTCGCGGCTCACGGCGTCGCCCGGCGTTCCCGGATGTGCAACGTGATGCGGTGCGAAGCCTGCGGCTGACAGCAGCGACGGAGCGCCGGCGGTCAGTCCAAACGCTGCGGCTGCAGCGCTCGTACCTTGAAGAAACTCGCGTCGGTTAATCGCCACGCAGTTCCGGGGTTCAGTGATCGCGGCCGCCAATGTGGACAGCGCGCGTAAGTTGTTGAACTGACGCGAATATACGTGTGGACATTTCAACCGCGCAATAGTGCGTATAAAGAACGCGCGCGAAATAGTACGCCGCATGCAACGGAAATGTTCGTCCGCGCGCGCCGCGCACTGCACCGCGGCGCACGGCGATGCATCGCACGAACCCTTCCAACCACCCTGACGCCGTGCGAGCTTTGACCTGCACGGCGCGCACCACGCGCCGCCGCGACACTCCCGCTCCCCTTCGCATCGCCATCGTGAAAGCACTCGTCAAGCCGTCCGCTGCGCCCGGTCTCGTACTCACCGAAGTGCCGGAGCCGCGCATCCGCGACGATGAAGTTCTGATCAAAGTCCGACGCGCCGGCGTCTGTGGCACTGACGTGCACATCTACGAATGGGACGCCTGGGCGCAGGGACGGTGTCGCCCCCCGTTCGTCGTGGGACACGAATTCGCCGGCGACGTTGTGGAAGTCGGCCAGCTCGTGGAATCCGTCGCCGTCGGTGATCGTGTGACTGCGGAGGGACACATCGTCGATGAACGCTCCATCTTCTCGCGCACCGGAAACGCGCACGTCGATCCGTCCACCCGGATCATCGGCGTCGATCGCGATGGCTGTTTCGCCGAGTACATCGCGATGCCCGCCACCAACGTGTGGCACCTCGATGACGCCATCAGCTACGACCTGGGAGGTATTCACGACCCGATGGGCAACGCGTTCCACACCGCCCTGACCGCCGACATTCCGGGCGCCGTGGTACTCATCACCGGCTGCGGACCGATCGGTGCGTTCGCGGTCGGCATCTGCCGCGCCGCCGGTGCGGCGCGCATTATTGCCACCGACGTGAACCCGCGCCGCCTCGAACTGGCGCGCACGATGGGTGCACATGACGCCGTGCATCCCGACCAAGCGGCCGCGCTCGTGTACGCCGCCACCGATGGACACGGTGCCGACGTGGTGCTCGAAATGTCGGGCGTACCGAGCGCGGTGCATCAGGCCTTCGCGCTCGCCCGGCCCGCCGGACGCGTCAACATGCTCGGCATTCCCAACCGCGCCATCGAGATCGACTTCGCCACCGAGATTATCTTCAAGGGGCTCACGATCTACGGCGTGGTGGGGCGACGCATGTACGACACATGGCACCAGATGACACGGTTCCTGCGCGCCGGCACCTTCGATCCCACACCGGTGATCACGCATCGCCTGCCGCTCGAGGCGGTAGACGAAGCCATGCATCTCATCAAGTCCGGCGAAGCCGGCAAGGTGATTTTTGAGATCGCGTAAGTCCGTGTCTGGATCGGATTGCCGGTCGCCGCTTTTTTCATCTCCCGCCCGACGCAACATGCTCAACGCCCGTTTCATCGCCGACAGTGACGCCGAGATCGCCCAGCTCAAAGCCGACCGCGTCTACAAACGCCTGAACTACCTTGAATCGCCGCAGGGCGCGCGCGTGCAAATGGAAGGGCGCGGCGAGGTGATCGTGCTCTCCTCCAACAACTACCTCGGCCTCGCCAATCATTCCACCGTCGTTCAGGCGGGCGTTGATGCGCTGCACCGATACGGCGCCGGTACCGCCAGCGTGCGCTTCATTTGCGGCACCTTTGCGCTGCACCGCGAGCTCGAGGCCGAACTGGCCGAACTGGCCGGCACACCGGCTTCACTCTCGTACGTGTCGGCGTGGAACGCCAACGAAGCGTTCACGCCCACGCACGCGGGGCCCGACGACATGGTGATCTCCGACGAACTCAACCATGCGTCCATCATCGACTCGGTACGCCTCGCCAAGTCGATCACCAAGTGCCGCAGTGCCGTCTACAAGCACAGCGACATGGACGACCTGCGCGCCAAGCTCGAAGGCTCGCGCGACGCGCGTCGCCGCTTCATCTGGACCGACGGCGTGTTCTCCATGGAAGGCAGCATCGCAAAACTGCCCGACATTCTGGAGCTGGCCCGCCAGTACGACGCGATCGTGATCATGGATGACTCACATGCCACCGGCGTGCTCGGCGCGACCGGTCGTGGTACCGCCGAACACTTCGGCGTCGTGGGTGAAGTGGACGTGATCACTTCCACGCTCGGCAAGGCGCTCGGCGGCGCAGCCGGCGGATTTGTGGCCGCCGCAGAATCGGTAGTTGACCTGCTCACGCAACGCTCGCGTCCGCAGCTCTTCTCGAACGCGTTGCCGCCCACGGTCGCCGCGTCGTCGCTCGCGGCGGTGCGTGTGCTGCGCGCCGAACCGCAGCGTGTGACCCAGTTGCGCGAAAACGCCAACTGGTTTCGGGGGGCGATTCGTGAAGCCGGGTTCGCGCCGATGGACGGTGAAACACCGATCGTACCCATCATTGTCGGCCAAACGGCACTGGCTATTCAGATGAGCGAGTTGCTGCTCGAGCAGGGGGTGTTTGTCACTGGTTTCGGATTCCCGGTGGTGCCCAAGGGTGAAGCACGCGTGCGCTGTCAGGTAAGTGCGGATCACACGCGCGACGATCTGGAGCAGGTGGTGGCGGCGTTCAAGGTGGCGGGACGCAAGGCGGGGTTGCTCACGTGAGCGCGCGGGGTATGAGCGCCAGGCGCGGAGTGGTGCCGGGCGTGATCGCCAGACGCGACCTCGCGCGAAGCGCCGCCGCGGCATTGTGTTTCCTGACGCTCCCTTCGGCGCTGCAGGCCCAGCGCATTCGACCGGTTGCCGGTGTGCCAACACCGAGCGCACAGACGGGTTTGGAGGTGGGCGCCGACCGCGTGCTCGCGGACTGGCCGCAGATCACACGCTACTTCTCCGCGCTCGCGACCGCCGCGCCCGGCCGGGTCAAACTCGATACACTCGGCCAGACCACGCTCGGCAAACCGTTCGTGGTGGCCGCGATTTCGTCGCCGCGCAACATCGCGCGACTCGATGAAATCCGCGCTGCGCAGGCCCGGCTCGCCGACCCGCGCGGCCTGAGCAGCGCCGATGAAGCGCGTCTGCTCGCCTCGCAGCCCGTGGTGCTGTTCATCTCGTGCAACCTCCATTCCAACGAGATCGGCGCGTCGCAGATGGCCATGGAGCTCGCCTACCGACTGGTCACGGTGGACACGCTGCAGCGTCAGCTCGAGCATGTGGTCGTGCTGCTCGTGCCGTCGATGAATCCCGACGGCCAGCAGATGATCACCGACTGGTACCGTGAAGGTGTCGGTACTCCGTTTGAAGGTGGACCGCTCCCGTGGCTCTATCAGGTATACACCGGGCACGACAACAACCGCGACTGGTTCATGGTCACGCAAGCTGAAACGCGACTGGTCACCGACTATCTGTATCGCCGCTGGTTTCCGCAGGTCTTCTATGATGTACATCAGCAGGGCAATCGTGGCATGCGCCTCACCGT
>JBBRFQ010000188.1:0-7126 GCA_038224035.1 Gemmatimonadales bacterium | reverse complement strand
TCGAAAGCATCGCGTCGTAGATGGCGAGCGCATCATCGGTGCGCCCGGCTACGGCCAGTGCACGCGCTGATTCGAGCGATGTGCGGCCCGTGCTCTGCGCACGAAGCGACAAGGATTGCGACGACGGCAGCAAAAGAGCCGTGACGGCAATGATTCCGGTAAGTCTCGCTCGCTGACTGTGCTTCACGGGCAGCTCCTGTCCACTGTCGTCATCACACAGTTCCGCCACCGAAACGGGACGGCCTCTCAGCGTGACGGACGATCAACAGGTGCTCGGGGACACAACGTGGAGCGTGTGCTGCTCAGTTCACGGGCCTTTCCGTTCGCGCCAGGCCTTCAGCACTTCCGCCTCCTTCGCTGGCGTCGCGCCGGCCTTGAGCGTGGCCTGACGCTCCGGGTCACGCGCATGATGAAACGCCAACGTGGCGGCGGTGGTATCGGCAAGTGAGCGGAAAGTGAGTCCCGCCGCGACTTCGCGGCTCAAATCGAATCGCGCGAAGCCTTCGAAGCCGGGCGTAGGCGGTCGCCACACCGGCATCTCGGCGTACGGTCGAACGCGGTACTGCGCGAGAAACTCGAGCGGCACCCACGTCCAGGTAAGCGGCGCCGTCGTCACAGCGGCGATGCCATACAGCAACTCGGCCATCGAACGCCCGTTCTGTGGACCCACCGCCATGAACGTGCCGTACGTGCGCGCCTCGCACAGCCGCACCGCCCATTCGCACAAGTCGCGCACGTCAATGACCTGGACGCGATCCACGTTGCCGTCGCCTGGCGCGAGAATCTCGCCGCCGCGCTCGATACGTACCGGCCAGTAGGTGAAGCGATCGGTATCGTCGCCTGGACCGACGATCAGGCCGGGGCGAACGATCGTGGTGCGAGCACCAAACGCCGCCCGTACTTCGGCCTCCGCGAGCGCCTTGGCCAGACCATACGGAAACGGCTGGCCCTCTCGCCAGTTCGGCGTGGTGGCTTTGGTCAACAGCGGCGCATCGACGGTGCCCGGGACTTTGCTGAGATCCGAAAACACTGAGCGGGTAGAGATGAACAGATACTGATCCGCCGCATCCTTGAGCAGCGCGGCCGAGTCCTTCACCCACATCGGTGCGTCGGCGCGCGATGCGGAGTTGTCAATCACCGCATCCCATCGTCGGCCGCGCAGCGACGCGAGATCCCCGGTGGCGCGATCACCTGTGAGCTCTTCCACGCCGGGGAACACGCCGGGCGCCGATCGACCCCGGTTGAAGATCGTGACCTCGTGCCCACGCTCCATGGCATATCGCACCTGATGTGGACCGATGAAGCCGGTACCACCGAGAATCAGGAGTTTGATGCGACGGGGAGCGGACGTGACTGGTGGCCGCAGTATGCCGCGGGACAACGGCTCACGCGCCGCAGCGGCTGAGGATGTCGCGCCGAGACCGACGACAGCAGCGCCGCCAACCAGCCCGAGTTGCGTGAGGAAATCGCGACGGCTATTCATGGCGAGAAGGGAAGAGTGACGGATGACAAGGCGAGCATCGGTGGCCTTACAGGTGGACTACGGCGTGGCAGGCGGCCTGGGGAAGCTCCCCTCACGCATCGCCGCCTGATACGCGAACGACGCCAACACCACCGCGGCCTGTTTTAGCGCGTTGACATCCACGCGCTCGTAGAAGTCCATATTGGTGTGATGCGCGCGCGTGTCGTACTCACTGTAGTCCTGCACGGTGTTGAACGCTGGCAATCCGAGCGCGGTAAAGGCGAGATGATCGGTGTTGCCGATCTTTTCGATCACATTGCGGCGGGCGCCGATGTCCTTGAACGGTGCCAGCCACTGATCGAACAGCTGCTTCGCTGGCCCGTTGCCTTCGCTGTACCAACCGTAAATCGGACCGGTGCCGGGATCGTTGTTGAAATACACGGAAAACTTCTCGCGCGCCGGTGCGTTGGCGTCGCCGGCGTAGTAGCGCTGCGCGTACGCGCGCGAGCCGAGCAGGCCCTGTTCTTCACCGCCCCAGAGGGCTGCGCGAATCGTGCGTCGCGGTCGCACACCGGTTGCCTTGAGAATCCGCATCGCCTCGATCAACTCGGCCACCGCGTCCGCATTGTCCGTGGCGCCGGTTGCGGAGTGCCACGAATCAAGGTGCGCACCGAGCAGCACCACTTCGTCACCGACGATCGGATCGGTACCCGGAATTTCGGCGATCACATTGTAGCTGTTCGTATCGGCCGTGTGATACCGGGTCTGTACATTCACCCGTACCTTCAGCGCTGCGCCGGCACGGATCGCGCGAACGAGCATGTTGTACTGCTCCGACGACACGATCAGAGAAGGCACTGAGTTCTCGGCGGAACCGGTACGGCTTCCCAACACGAAGAGTGTGCCCTCATTGCCTTCTGTCGGCCGCAACACAGCCGCTGCGCCAGCGCTCTTGAGCACCGTCTGCAGTGCGTTGCGTGCCAGCGGACCCGTCGCGTTATTCGGACGCGGCGCACCGATGGGCACGGGTTCGTTGTGATCGGTAGGCTGCAGGCGGTCCTTGGTGATGAAGAACTCCTGGGGCTTGGTGGCCAACACGATCGCCCCTCGAAGCTCGGCCGCGTGCGCTCGCACCGAATCGGCGTTTGCCAGATCCCCGATGTACACTGGACGACCCACGATCTCTCCGCTGGTCGAGGGCGTCCACGCTTCGGCGTACGCGATCAGCGGCATGTAGCGCGGTGCGACCAGCTCTACCGTCTGCTGCTCAAGTGTCCAGCCGCGTCCAAAAGGAAACGACTCCAGCCGTACATTGGCCAGGCCGAACTCCCGTAGCCTGGCCGCTGACCAGTCGGCCGATTGTTTGTAGGCTGGTGTGCCGGTCAGGCGTGGCCCGATGACGTTGGTGAGATGATCGAAGTACTCGATCGCTCTGGACCGATTCATTCCTTCATCGCGAATGCGAGCGAGCGTGGCAGCGTCCTGCGCCTGCGCCGTGCCGGCGATGAGGGTGCAGAGCAGCAGCAGTCGTTTCATGGAGCGAGCCGGAGGTGAGGGAGGCCCGAAGTGGCGGCGGGCGGGGATCGCGGCCACGTGGATACTTGGTAACGTACGGGCTCACGAGACCGCTGTCAGGTATGCGAGCGGCGACGGTCGGGCGTATGATTCATCACGGTCGCGCTCCGCGTCCCCCGGCTTCCTCTTCTTGTCTGCTCGGGTTCATTGCATGATGAGTCGAACGTTGATGACCGCCGCGCTGGTCGCGGCTACAAGCGCGTCCGTTTCGGCGCAGACGCCGGAGTGGATGCAGGGGTGTTGGCAGCGAGGTACAGCAGCCGCCTCGATGCACGAATCCTGGCGGGTGACGCCCATGGGTCTCGATGGAGGCGCCGCTTCCTTTCGCGGCGACACGCTCACGGCGTGGGAATTTCTGCGAATTGCTTCGACTGGCGACACACCGGAATATGTCGCGTCGCCAAACGGACAGTCGCGACATGCCTTCCCGCTCCTCGCGGTGAGCGCGGATTCCGCGTATTTCGCCGACCCGGCGCACGACTTCCCGCAGCACATTCTGTATCGTCGCCTGGGCACTGATTCGCTACACGCGCGCGTCTGGCGTGGGATCGGCGACAGTATACGAGCCATCGACTATCGCTTCGCGCGCGCACGCTGCAACCCAGCGATGGATCTCACCCGCGCTGTTGCCCTGCGCGACTCGCTCCAACACATGCTGGACTCGATGCGTGCGCTGGGACGCGCACCCGGTTTGTCTGCCGCGGTTGCGTTGGCGGATGGGCGCGTCATCACCGTGACGAGCGGGCTCGCGGACTCCGTGGGCGCGATACCACTCACGCCGGCACATCGCATGCTTGCCGGAAGCGTCGGGAAAACATTCTTCGCCGCACTGGCGCTTGATCTCGTCGCCCGCAATCGACTGGAGCTTGACGCGCCGATCTCGCGGTGGCTCCGCCCGGAACCGTGGTTCGCAACGCTGCCGAACGGACGAGACATCACGGTACGACAACTCATGAATCACACGAGTGGTCTCGTGCGCTACGAGTTCCAACCGGAGTTCACCCGTGATCTGGCGGCTGATCCGCTGCGCGACTGGAAGGTGTCTGAACAGTTGGCCTATGTGCTCGGAGACAGCGCGCCCTTCCGGGCGGGCACAAGCTGGGAGTACTCCGACACGAACTATCTCGTCCTCGCGCTGATTCTCGAACGGATCATCGGCGGTTCGGCCTACAACGCGATCCTGACCCGCTTCATCGCACCGCTGCGATTGCGCGGCACGACGCCCTCGGTGAGTCCGCGGATCGACCGCCTGGCGAACGGCTATGGCGGCTCGCCCGACCCGCTTGGACTCTCGGGGCCGCTGCTGGTGAACGGGTCGCTGCGCGTGAACCCGAAATTCGAGTGGGCCGGCGGCGGCTACGCGAGTACGCCGGAAGACCTCGCGCGCTGGGCGCAAGCATGGTATCAAGGGCGCGCCTTCTCCGCCGCGGTGCTGCCGGAGGCCCTCGACGGCGTGCCCGCCCGCGGGCTGGGGAGCGGCGCGCGATACGGACTCGGTGTCATCGTCCGCGACTCTCCGCGGGGCGTTACGTATGGGCACAGCGGCTTCTTCCCGGGATACCTCACCGAGATGCGCTACTACGCCGACTCGCGCATTGCCGTCGTGGTGCAGGCGAACACGAGTGATGGCCGAGCCATCGGGCGGAGCCTCGCGGCGATCGCACATGCGTTGGCTGACCGGGCCATCGCTGCGTCCTCGCCACAGTAAGCTCGCCGCCGCTGCCACGCGTTCCGGGCTCGGACGCGGACAAATCCGGTTAACTTTCGAGAATGCCTCGTATTCCTGAGTTGCTCTCGCCCGCCGGCTCACTGGACGCCGTCCGCGCTGCCGTCGCCAACGGCGCTGATGCCGTCTACCTTGGCGCGTCGCGCTTCAACGCGCGCGACGATGGCGCGCAGCTCAGCATCGAAGAGTTGGCCAAGGCTTGTGCCATCGCGCATCAACGGGGCACCCGTGTGTACCTCACGTTCAATGTGCTGCTCAAAACACACGAGTTGCACGACGCACTTCGTTATCTCGGCGAGTGTGTGGACGCTGGTATCGACGCGGCCATCGTGCAGGACCTCGGCGCGGTGCGTCTCATACGTCGGGCGTATCCGTCGCTGGAGGTGCACGGCTCCACGCAGATGACGGTGCACGATCCGGCAGCGGCGCGTGTGATGCATGACCTCGGCGTGGAGCGCATCGTGCTCGCGCGAGAGAACACGCTCGCCGACATCCGGGCGATTCACGCTGCTGTGCCGGAAATCGGGCTCGAAACATTTGTACACGGCGCGCTGTGCATTGCGTACTCCGGTCAGTGTTTCATGTCGGGGATGATCTCCGACCGATCCGCCAATCGTGGCTCGTGCGCGCAGTCCTGTCGAAAGGATTACGTGTTGACGGATACGGCGACCGGCACCGAGCTCGATCGTGGCTATCTCATTTCGGCGAAGGATCTGGCCGCGCACGATCATTTGCAGAGTATTGCGGAAGCCGGCGTTGGGTGTCTCAAGGTTGAAGGACGAAAGAAGAAGCCCGAGTATGTCGCCACGGTAACGCGCAGCTACCGCACGTGGCTCGATCGGCTGCGCGACGGTGAGTTTTCGCCTCCGCCTCCGGACGAAGTAGAGCCGTTGGTGCAGATTTTCTCGCGCGGCAATACCGGCGGCATGTACGGCGGGCGTGCGGGGCGCGACTACATCACGCGCACGCAGCCGGACAATCGTGGTGTCACGCTCGGTGTTGTGGTCTCGCGCGACGGTTTCGACGTCACCGTGGATGTGCGTTCTCCGATCGCCGACGGCGACGGCCTCGGATTTGAGGCACCGATCGATGGCGCGTCCGCGAACATCGGTTGCACCGTCAGCCATGTGCGAACGCTGTACGTGCGTCACGGGATGCACCGGCAGGCATTTACGGCGCGCGTGCGGGTTGACGCCGGTTGGCGGGTGGTTCGCACGAGTGACGCCACGCTGTTATCCGATGCACGCGCGACGTTCGAGGATGTCGCCGTGCCCGACCGCACGGGACTTGTGCGCCTCGACATGCGGGCGTTCGGACAATCGGGCGGACCGCTCAAGCTGGTCGTCACCGACGGTACGCAGACGGTCACGGTGCGCAGCGAGGTGCCACTCGCGGTGGCCAGCAAACGTTCGCTCGATCTCGCGCAGCTCCGCGAACAGCTTGGTCGACTTGGCGAAACCACGTATGTGCTGGGTGCCGTCAATATTGACGGACTCGCGGAGGGCTGCTTCCTGCCGGTAAGCGCGCTCAATCGCCTGCGGCAGGATGCGGTCGCACAGTTGGTGGAGCAGCGGGAATGGGATCAGTCGTCACAGTCGGCCGAACGTGATGAGCGCTTGCACGCGTCGATCAGCGATCTCACGCCGGTAGATTTTCCGCCAAGCGGCGAAGCGTTCCGACTGGTCGCCTCGGTCTTCACGCTCGACGACGCACGCGCGGCCGCAGACGCCGGCGCAACGGAAGTGGTGGTTGATCTGTTTCTTCGGCATCCGACGCCGCCAGTCACACGTGTTCGCGCGCTGCACGAGGAACTACAGGCGCGGGGCATCACGCTGCGGTTGCGTACGCCCACCATCGTACGCCCTGACGATCGCAAGCGACTCACGAAATGGCTCGAGTTGGGCACCCCGGTGCTCACCGGGCATCTGGGACTGCTCGCCGAGCTGTCAGCGGCTGGACGCGATGTTGTCGGCGACTACGCGCTGAACGTGTTCAACCCGCACACCGCCGACATTCATTTCGCGCTCGGTGCAAAGCGTCTGTCCCCGAGCGTTGAACTCACCACCGACGAAATCGGCGCTCTGGTCGCGCCGTGGGCAGGGCAGGGCTTCGATGTGTTCGTGTGGGGACGCCCGGAGGGCATGACGATCGAACACTGCGTGCTCTCGGCGGCCTTTGATCGTGAGACCACTACCTGCCGAGATTTGTGTGTGCAGAAGCACGCCAACGTCACGCTCACGGACCCCGCCGGCTACGCGTTCCCGGTGGCGACCGACTCGGATTGTCGCAATCGCCTGCTTCACTCGCGTCCGATTGATGCGTCCGAGTTTGTGCCGGAGTTGTGGAATCACGGTATCCGCGGA
>JBBRFQ010000187.1:0-7180 GCA_038224035.1 Gemmatimonadales bacterium | reverse complement strand
ATCGGGATGGCGGTCACGTCGCCCGCGTCCAGGCGCTGGGTCCAGGTGAACCAGTCACTCTGCGACATCCTTGGCTATCCGCGCGAGGAGCTCGTGCAGAAGACGTGGGAAGAACTCACGCACCCTGACGATCTGGCGTCGGATGTCGCGGAGTTTGAGCGTGTGATGAGCGGCGAGCGTGACGGCTACAAGATGGACAAGCGGTTCATCCGCGGTGACGGCCGGGTAATACACGCCACCATCGACGTGAAGGCGATTCGGGCCGCGAATGGCGACGTGGATCTGTTCGTCGCCACGGTGGCAGATATCACGCTGCGTGTGGAGGCCGAGCGCGCTGCGCGGGAGGCCGCGTTACTGCTTCGCAACCTCGGGCATCAGGTGCCGGGTGTGCTGTATCAGTTTCAGATGTATCCGGATGGACGGTCGCGATTTCCCTTCGCGAGCGAGGCCATCGCCGAGATTTATGAAGTGACGCCCGAAGTGGTGCGGGACGACGCCGGCGTCGCGTTCTCACGTCTGCACCCGGACGATCTGGCGCGCGTTGAGGCATCCATTGCAGAGTCGGCGCGCACACTGGAAACGTGGCAGTGCGACTATCGCGTGATTCTTCCACAGCGCGGCCTGCGATGGCTCACCGGACAGGCCCGGCCGGAGCGGCTCGACGATGGCAGTACGCTCTGGCATGGCTACATCACCGACAGTACCGCGCAGCAGCTGGCGCGCGAAGCGCTCCGTGAGAGCGAAGAGCGCTTTCGCATTCAGGTGGAGCACGCGCCGGAAGCGATTATCGTGTACGACCCGGAGACCAATCGTTTTCTCGACGCGAACCGGAACGCCGAAGTGTTGTACGGTTGGAGTCGGGCCGAAATGCTGCTGCGCGGCATCGCCGAGATCTCACCCCCGATGCAAGCCGACGGGCGGCCCTCGATGGAGGCTGGATTTGCGCAGGTCACGCGCGCAATGCGCGGCGAGACTCCGGTATTCGAATGGATGCTTCTCCACTCGTCCGGGCGCGAGGTACAGTGTGAGATACGCCTGGTCGCGCTGCCCTATCACGGACGGCTCCTCGTACGAGGCAGCGTCAGCGACATTTCGAAGCGCAAGCAAGAGCTTGACGCGTTGACGAAGCTGGAATCGGCGATTGAATCGTCGCTCAATGGCGTGGCGATGGCCGATCTCACCGGCCGGCTGACATATGTCAACCGTGCGATTCTTGAGATGTGGGGGTATCGGGACAGTTCGGAAGTGCTCGGTCGCGAAGTGCTTGCTTTTTGGCATTCCCGCGAGGAGCTCTCGCTCGTGGTATCGGCGCTGCAATCGGAAGGCGCCTGGTCAGGGGAAATGACGGCCACCCATCGGGACGGCGCGCGACGTGAAATGCGCGTGAACGCGAGTTTATTCCGGGACTCCGCAGGCGCTCCCGCTGGTATGCTCGCATCGTTTGCCGACGTCACCGAGGAGAAGCGGCTGCAATCACAGCTGCTGCAGGCACAAAAGATGGAATCGGTCGGTCGGCTCGCTGGTGGCATCGCGCATGACTTCAACAACCTGCTGACGGTGATGAAGGGGTATCTCGAGCTGTCGATCTCCTCGCTCAAGCCGGATAGCGCGGTGCGACAGGATCTGCTGGAGATCGATCACGCGGCCGATTCTGCCGCGGCACTCACGCAGCAGTTGCTCGCGTACTCCCGCAAACAGATTATCTCACCGGTGGCGCTGAACCTCAACGATGTGGTGCGGCGCGTGCACGGCATGTTGCAGCGCATTCTGGGCGAAGACATCACACTGCAAATCGCCACTGATGAAGCGCTCGCGCAGGTGCGCTTCGATCCGGGACAAGCCGAGCAGATTCTCGTGAATCTGGCGGCGAATGCACGGGATGCGATGCCTGAAGGCGGACAGCTCACGGTCCAAACCAGCAACGTCACGATCGACGACGCGTACGCCGCTACGCACCCGGACAGCAGCGTTGGTGACTATGTGCTGCTCGCCGTCTCGGATACGGGCCTGGGCATGAGCGCGGAAACGCGCGAACACGCGTTCGAGCCGTTCTTCACCACCAAGGAAGTGGGGCGTGGTACGGGGCTGGGACTCGCGATGATTCATGGCGCGGTCATGCAAAACGGCGGCCGGGTGGACGTGTATTCGGAACCGGGACTCGGCACGAGTTTCAAGATTTATTTGCCGGCCGTCCGTGAAGCGCGCTCTTCTGTTACGGAGCCGGTCGCCGACGCCCCTCCACGAGGCACGGAGAACATCCTGCTCGTGGAAGACGACCCCAGAGTACGCACGCTGGCCGTGCGACTGCTCAGACGTCTCGGATATCATGTGACGGATTTCTCGAGCGGCGCTGAGGCCCTGCAGTGGCTCCGCGAGGCCGCCGAACCCGTGCACTTGTTGCTGACCGATGTGATCATGCCGGAGATGAACGGCAAACAACTCGCCGAACACGCCGTCGCCATGCGACCCACGCTCCGCGTCCTGTTCGTCTCCGGCTACACGGCGAATGTGAGTGTGCACCACGGCGTACTCAAACCCGGGGTCGATTTCCTGGCGAAGCCGTTTTCTGTGTCGGCGCTGGCCAAGAGCGTACGCAACGTGCTCGACGGGGTACTGAGTTGATGGCGTAGCTTTCGTGGTGCCCGTCGCGCTCACACGTTTCGCGGATCGGACACTTCGCCGGTGAGCGTGCGATACAGAAAGAAGCTCAACAAGCCGACGAGCCCGCCCATGCGCGCGCACCAGAAGGCGACACCCATGGCGATGGACCAGGGCATGCGCGTGGGATGCCCGGCCTCGACGGTGGGGATGGATCCGGGCAGGAATGCAAGAAAGCCGATCACCGCACCGATGAGTGCGCCGACCAGTACGTACTTGAGACCTCTGAGCACCAGGCGCCATGAGGGCATAACGGTCAGGCTACCGCTCATACGAACCGCTGTCGAGTACTTGGGGACGAATATCACAATTCCATGGGGCCGTTCGGCCGGTGAGGCCTGTCGGCCTGCGGCGGTGTCTATACTTCGCGCATGACTTCTATCGCATTTCTCGGCACCGGGCTGCTCGGCAGCGCATTCGTGGAAGCGGCGGCCTCGCGCGGCGAACAGATCACCGTATGGAATCGCACCGCTGAGAAAGCGCAGGCCCTCGCGCCGCTGGGCGTGCGGATCGCAGCAACGCCGGCCGATGCGGTGCGCGATGCAGCGCGCGTCCATCTGGTGCTCAGGGACGACGCCGTAGTGGAGGATGTGATTGCGCAGCTGCGGCCCGGCCTGCGGCCGGACGCGATCATTGTCGATCATACCACCACGCAGCCCGAACTCACGGCGATTCGCTGCGCCGAACTGGCGGCCGATGGTGTCAGGTATCTGCACTGTCCGGTTTTTATCGGTCCGGCCGCCGCCCGCAAAGCGCAAGGCACAATTCTCGCGGCTGGCCCGCAGTCGATCTTCGACGAAGTGCGACCGGCACTCGAACGCATGGCGCAGCACGTGCGCTACTTCGGCGAGCGCGCCGATCTGGCGGCGGCCTACAAGCTCATCGGCAACTGCTACATCATCGGGATGGGCGCGCTCATCTCCGACGTCTTTGCGATTGCGCAGGGATCTGAAATCGCCCCCACCGACGCGATCGAGCTGCTGAGCATGTTCAGCGCGGGTTCGATCGTGGCCGGCCGCGGCAGCAAGATGGCGCAGGGTGACTTCGCCGCCAGCTTTGAGCTGACAATGGCGCGCAAAGATGTGCGCCTGATGCTTGAGACCGCGGGCAATCGGCCGCTGGCCGTGCTGCCGTCTTTGGCGGCGCGTATGGATGACGTGATTGCCGACGGTTATGGCGCGGCGGACTTCTCAGTGATTGCTCGCGAGTTCGTGGATTGAACCACGGCGAGTGGTCCCTGTGGACCACTCACCGTGCTTACGATCACGCCGTGGTCAACACGGGATAATCCGAGTAGCCCTTCTCGCCCGGCGTATAAAACGTGGCGAAGTCCGGCGCGTTCAGCTCAGCGTTGCTTTCCAGACGTGAGACGAAGTCGGGATTCGCCAACGCCGGTCGGCCGAAGGCTACCAGATCGGCCGCACCGTTCGCGAGTAATGCCTCCGCCCGTTCGCGATTGAGCCCGCCGCTCGCGATGAACACACCGCCGAACGTCGCTCGCAGCGTGGCCACGAATGTGCCCGGCACTTCGGGCGCGCCCATCGACGCGTGATTCACGAGATGCAGGTACGCGATGTCGAGTGACTTGAGTGCGCGCGCGAGCTCGAGATACTGCGCTTCGATCCCGTCAAATGCGCCCGTGTGATTGAACGCGCCGTACGGCGACAAGCGCATGCCCGTGCGTTCGGCGCCGATCGCGGCCACGGTGGCCGTGGCGATGTCGATCGCAAAGCGGTTGCGGGCAGCGGCGCTCCCGCCGTAGCCGTCCGTGCGTCGATTCACATTGGCGTTCAGAAACTGTTCGATCAGATAGCCGTTGGCGCCGTGCAACTCCACGCCGTCGAAGCCCGCCACGATGGCGAGCTTGGCGCTCGCGACATACTGCGCAACGACCTCAGCGATCTCCGATTCCGTCAGCGCGTGCGGCACATCGGCCGCTTGCATGCCGGCAGTGTCCGTAAAGATGCTGTCGGGCATGGCTTCAGCCATCGGGCCCACGGTTTGTGCGCCGGCGGGCAGATTCGCGGACGCGGACGCGCGTCCGGTGTGCATGAGCTGGACGAAAATGCGCCCGCCTTTGTCGTGCACCGCGTCCGTGACCGACTTCCAGGCCGCCACGTGCTCGGCGTTGAAGAGTCCGGGAATGCGCGCGTATCCAAGCCCATCGGGCGCCGGAGAAGTACCTTCGGTGATGATCAGGCCGATATCGGCGCGGGCGGCGTAGTAGTCCACCATGAGCGCAGTGGGGACATGATCGGCTGTGGCGCGATTGCGGGTCATGGGTGCCATCACAAGACGGTTCTGCAACGAAAGACCACGAAGGTCGTAGGGTTCGAACAGCATGCGGTTCTCCTGAAATACGTGGGACCAAGTGGCGCGGAGGTGCCTCAAAGGGCCAAGCCACGCATATTGTACTGATTGGTATGTATATTACCGATCGGTACAGAAAACGCAAGAACTTATCTCAGGAGTAAGCAATGGTTCGTGGGCGGCCGAGGGAGTTCGACGCGGAGATCGCGCTGGACCGGGTCTTGCCCGTGTTTTGGCGCGACGGCTTTGAGGGCGCGTCAGTCCAGGAGCTCGCGGAGGCGGCGGGCGTCAGTAAACCCAGCCTGTACGCGGCGTATGGCAACAAGGAGGCGCTGTACCTGGCGGCGCTCAAGCGATACGCCGATGCGCACATTGCCGATCGGGTGGCACGACTCGAAGCGGAGCCGGACGGACGGGAAGCAATGCGCCAGTTCATGCGCACGACGGTTGCTACCTATACCGATCGTTCGCACCCGTCAGGGTGTCTGGTGGTCACCGGCACGACAACCAGCGACTCGGCCGCGGTGCCGGAGGCCGTGCGGAATGCGTTGTGCGGCTCGATGCGTGCCGCGGCGACGGTGATTGAATCACGACTCGCCCGAGCTCAGCGGGACGGGCAGCTGAGCGCGAGCGCGGACCCGGCGGCGCTCGCCGCCTACTTTAATACGGTGATGGCGGGACTCAGCGTGCAGGCGAAGGCGGGCGCCGATCGCGAGGCGCTGCTCAGCGTGGTGGACGAGGCAATGCGAGGTTGGCCGACGGTCCTCTAGGGCCGCCTCGAGCGGGTTCGGTCATGCCTTCGCGGCCGCGAGCTTGTCACGCACCATGCGCGCGATTCGTGTCCTCGAGACACCCACTCGAACCGCCCATGACCTGATCCTTCGCGGCTCCGCCCATGGGCTCCCTGTGCGTGAGACGCATGTGGCGTCACTGCGGTCGAGACTCCGGAAAGAACGACGGCCAAGCCGAGCGCACGGATCCGGGACATGGACGATGATCAGCATGGCGCGCGGTCTCCCTGCATCGCGTACCATCAAAATCCTGCCACTCGGCGATCAAGCACGCCGAGCGAAGAGGCGTGCAAGCTTTGTATATAGAGCCGACCCTCGTATTCCGTCACGGCCGTCGTCTCCGGATAGGCGCCAGTGGGATCCTGCAAATCCGCGACCACCCAACCGCTTTCGTCGAACGCGAAGACGTGCCCGTACGCCGGCGGCACCGGCCACATCGCACGAGGCAGTCGGAGGGCCAGCGCGCGGAGCCACGGCATCGACGCCGTTCGGTCGGCAAAGGGCGCGCGCGGTTTGGTGAAGCCACACCAGATGCGACCATCAGCGCCGCGCATGAGGTTGTCGGGGTAACCCGGCAGATTGTCGAGCAGCACTCGGGCGTCCTCGCGGCTCGTCGCGAGCGCCTCGTACGCCGTCACATCGTTGGCCGTGACGGCAATCTTCCAGATGCGATACTCACCCGTTTCCGCAACGAACAGAAACTGTTCGTCGGCCGAGAGGGCGACGCCGTTGGCGAAGCTCAGGCCGTGCATGATCACGCGCGTGCGTCGCGTGGCCGGATCGAACTCCAGCACTCGGCCGGTGTTACGATGCTCGAGGATATCGAGCACGCTGGCGTTGAACGTGCCCTCGAACGCTTTCGGGCCAAAGCGGGCCGACGCGTCGCTGAAGTAGATGCGTCCGTTGGTGGCCACAATCACGGCATCCACGTAGCGCAGCGGTTCGCCGTTGATCGCATCGACCAGCACCTCGACGGTCGCGTTGACACCGCGTCCGCTCACGCGGAGCAGTCCTCCGTGTGCGCCATACAGTGGATCAGCGACGACGAGCCGACCTGCGCTGTCGAAGTCAAAACCGAGTGGCCGACCGCTTGACTCGAAGATAGTCTCGCGCGCGCTGCCGTCCGGGTGCATCCGAATGATGCGACCACTCGTGTGATCCAGAGACGAGACGGCCGCCCACACCCACGGCTGGCCGTCCTCCACGCGCACCACGACGTGCTCAGGCCCGACGTTGTCACCGAGCGGGAGGTGCTCGAGCGACGCGAGGTGCTGGTTCACGGTGTGCACACCCTCGTAACCCGGCGAGGTGGGCGCGCGCCACGCGACGGGCTCCGCCGGCACGGGCCACAGCAGCAGATAGGCTGCGGCGATGAGCAGCAGCACGAGGACGCTTGCGAGGGCGCGTTTCATCGGCGGAGC
>JBBRFQ010000186.1:0-7233 GCA_038224035.1 Gemmatimonadales bacterium | reverse complement strand
ACCTCCAACCCCGCAAACTGCCGCAGCAGTCTCAGATTCTCCGGCTTGCACCCCAACGACCCCGGCAGGCTGATGAGGTCGCGCGTCAGGCGCGACAGCGTGCCGTGTATCACCTGACCCACCGGACGCGACACACGCACGATGCAGCGCGCGAAGCCAAGAATCACAGCCCGTCGAGTGGCCTCGTACCCGAGCTCCGTCTTGCCGATTCCCGCCGGACCAATCAGTTGCACCACCTGGCTCTCGCCGCGCATCGCTGCGAGCGTGAGCGTGTCCAGCGTTGCCAGCTCGCGATCGCGTCCGATGAGCGTTGGCACCGCCGACTCACCGTGCAACACGCGCGACGCGCGCTGAATACGCTGCTGCGTGCGCTCCACGCGGCGACCCAGATCCGTTCCCTTCGCGCCCGTCTCCCGCACATACTCGTCAAGCAGCGACGACGCGTCGATGCGACTGCCGAGCATCGCGACGGCCTCGGCCACGATCACGGTCGCGTCTTCGTTGAATGGGTCGAACTCCAGCACGGTGCGCGCCCAGCGCTCGCACTCCTCCCAGTCGCCGCGGTCGCGCAACCGGCGCAGCTCCGGGACCAGGATGCGACGCACGTCGGCGTGGTACTGCTCGCGCTGACGCTCCACCCATCGCCGCATACTGGACTGGCTCGGAAGCCAGCCCGCAAACAAATGGCCAAACGGCTCGTGACCGCGCAGCACGTCGCGGTCGAACAATGCCGCCGTTCGCTCGAGTGAAAAGCAAGGCACCAGCGCGGCGCGAGCCAGACGAATGGCCGCGCGCGTCCCGTCGATATCAATGCCAAGCTGCCGAAGGCGGTACAAGTGCTGACGCAACGAATGACGACCCGACGGACCATCAAGCTCGGGCCACACGAGCTCGAGCAGTTGTGCCCGCGCGACCGCCTGGTCCGGCGTCATCGCACACACACATAGCAGCGAGAACATTCGCTCCGAGCCGGGACTGATCACGCCGCCGCCGCCGATGTGAATCTCCGCCGTTCCCAGCGTCCGGAACAGGATCTGACCGCGCTCCAGTGCCGGGACGGGGATCGGCTCGGGCGCGGAGGAACTACTCCCGGGCATTGGTCCGGTCTGGTCGTCCGGTGAGGGTATGGCAGCGGTGACGGACATCGGGGCTCCTGGAGGGCGTTGATGATCTACCGCCCAATCTCGGCGCGACCGTCACGGGGCCGTCATCTCGACGTGACGATAGTCTGCCGCAGCCCGCAACGCGATCCCCAGACGCCGTTCCCAGCGTGACGCCATCGGAGCGTCACGAGCCATGGTCCTCGCCTATCGAACGACGTCCGGCAACTTCACAATGTCCGCAAACGAGGCGTTGTCCGCCTCCGCCTGGAAGTTGAGCACCAACCGGTGCCTCAGCACCGCCGGCGCCACCGCCCTCACATCCTCAAAATCCGGCGCCGCTCGCCCGTCCATCGCTGCCCGTGCTTTCGCACCCAGCACCAGATACTGCGACGCACGCGGACCCGCGCCCCAACTCACGTACTTCTTCACGCCGGGCCCCGCCATCGGATCGTCCGGACGCGTACTGCGCGCGACCTGCACCGCGTACTGCACCACACTCGGCGGCGCCGGTAACCGGCGCACAAGTCGCTGCAGCGACAACAATTCTTCCGCACCCAGCACCGGCGTAATCTCCGGCGCTTTGTCGCCCGTGGTCGCGTGCACGATCTGCTCCTCTTCTTCGCGCGACGGATAGCCAAGTCGCAGTTCAAACATGAAGCGGTCCAGCTGCGCTTCCGGCAGCGGATACGTGCCTTCCTGTTCAATCGGGTTCTGCGTGGCCAACACAAAAAACGGCGCCGGCAACGTGTACGTTTGTCCCGCTACCGTGACCGTGCGTTCCTGCATGGCCTGCAACAGCGCCGCCTGCGTCTTGGGCGGCGCGCGATTGATTTCGTCGGCCAATACCACCTGCGCGAATATCGGACCCTTCACAAAACGAAACGCGCGCCGGCCGGTGCCCGCTTCCTCTTCCATCAACTCCGTGCCGGTGATGTCACTCGGCATGAGATCGGGCGTGAACTGCACGCGCGAAAACGAAAGTGCGAGGGCTTGCGAGACCGTTTGCACGAGCAACGTTTTTGCGAGGCCCGGTACACCCACCAGCACGGCGTGACCACCGGACAACAAGGCGGTCACAAGATCGTCGACGATCTGCGACTGCCCCACAATGCGTCGCGCGATTTGTGCACGCAGTTGTTGACGCGCTTCGGCCAGACGCGCGAGCAGCGCGATATCGTCTGGTGCAGCAGTGGACGCGGGAGAGCTCGTGTTGGACATAAACGGCCGGTGAGGGCGGGACGAGTGCGGAGGGAAGTGGCGCGTGTGTACAACTCGAAGCAGAACGCATGAAACTACGTGCGCGTTGTACGTTGGCGCCATGAAACGCAACGACCCGCCTGAGAGCGGGTCGGTGTCTGCGCAACGCGGGACGAGATCGGGACTGATCGAGCGTTCTACTGAATGTTGAAGTTCACGCGTTTTTCAACCGGATGCGTATCACTGTGCAACACCGCCACGAGTGTGTACGAACCCGCGCTTGGTGGGGCCGGCCAGCGTTCGTCGTACGTGACGATGTCACGAGCTTCGAGCAACCGGTTCTGCATGAGCTGCGTGAACATGCGTCCATCACTCCAGCGCCACACTTCGCGACCCGTGGCATCAAGCACCACGAAGTCGTGCGTCTGTCCGGACGGAAAATTTACCTCGACGCGTTTGCTCGTGCGATTTGTCACACTGAGCGCGAACTTCACCGATCGGGCACCGGGCGCGGCTTCGACACGAACAGCAGCGGTTACGGTGGTGTCAGCGGCAGCGGCCGGACGCGCAGCAACCAAGCTCGTCTGGCTGCGGGGACCGCAAGCGAAGACGAGCACGGCGGTGGCCAGCAACGGAACGGTCAGGCGCGCGAACATCGGGGACGGGGCTGAGACGATCGGAGCGAACTACTCGCTCCTTCAATGACTTGGACGATCTACCATCACATTTCGCAACGATGCCACATTATCAACGGCTGGCTGATGTGTCAAGGCAACAATTGCGAGCTAAGTATTGCACTGGGGCCAACTTCCCACAATAGGCACGAGTCTTGACGGCGTTTGTTCGGGGGTGCTCGGGTTTGCTTGCGAAAAATTTCACAAGCCCCTAGTTTCCCGAGTCTGATGCCTGACAAGCAGCGATCTGCTCCTCCAAAGTCCGACTCGGAGATCAGCCCGTGGTCGCTGGCAGGGCTCGGCGTGCAGTTCGCGGTGGCCCTCGTCCTGTTCGGGTATGCCGGTCAATGGGTCGACCGGAAGTTCGAATCTGCGCCATGGTTCTTGTTGCTTGGCGTGCTCGGCGGGGCAGGTGGCACATTCTATTTGAGTTATCGCCGTCTGACAGCGCCGCAGCGCTCGCACCGTCCGCCCGATACGCCGAGTGGAGGCGAGCAGTGAGTGACACGGTGCAGGTAAGGTCAGGACTGGTGCGTGCGGTGGTGCTGTTTGCTGCCGCACAGGTCGTCGTGCTGGTAGTTGTCGGGTGTGTACTGGCGTGGTTGTTCCGTGCGCCCGGTGATCTGTCGGCGGTGATAGCGGCCGGTCTGGTCGCACTGGGCGTGCAGCTGCTCACGTTCGCCATCGTGCGCCTGGCAGGGCGCGAGCAGGTGATTGCGGCGTGGGGATTGGGTGTGTTGGTGCGGTTTGCTGTGGTGGCCTTGTGGGCGTTGCTGCTCGTGCCGGCGCTGGATTTGTCCGCCACACCTGCCCTGATTTCTTTGGTGGCGTTTTTCTTCGTCTCGACTGTGGTCGAGCCTTTGTTCTTGAACATCTGACCCCGATGTCCGGGATGCTTCGTCGCCTTCTTAGTGCATTGCTGCTCCTCTCGCCGCTGAGTCTTTCCGCGCAGGAGCCTACTGCTACCGCCCCCGCCGCCGAACAGGCCGCCGGTGAACACTCGTCGGCCGGTCCGGTTGACTTCATCACGCCGCACATCACCGACGCGTCGTATCTCGAGCTGCCGTACTGGAAGGCACCCTTCCATACGTATGTCGAGCTGCCCAAGTGGGCACCGGTGCACATCGGCCCGCTCACCTTCGACTTCTCGCCCACAAAGCATGTGGTGATGATGCTCGTGGCGGCCACGCTGCTGTGCCTTGTGCTCATCATCGCCGCGAATGCGAGCAAGCGCGATCACGCCACTGAAGGACGCAGCAAGGGATTCGGCGGGGCGATTGAAGCGATGGCGCTCTATCTGCGGAACGAAGTCGTGCTGCCCAATGTGGGCCACCACGGCGAGAAATATGTGCCGTTTACGCTCACGCTGTTCTTCTTCATCCTGTTCATGAATCTGCTCGGGATGATTCCGTTTGGCGCCACCGCCACAGGCAACATCTCAGTCACGGCAACGCTCGCCATCATCACGTTTATCATGGTGGAAGTGGCCGGTGTGCGCGCGCAAGGCGCGGGCTATCTGAGCACCCTGTTTTACTGGAACAATGATCTGCCGGTCGTAATGCGCCCGCTCATGTTCCTGATCATGAGCCCCGTCGAAATGCTCGGCAAGCTCACCAAGCCGTTTGCGCTCGCCATTCGTTTGTTCGCCAACATGACGGCCGGACACATCGTACTGCTCGCGCTGATCGGCCTCGTGTTCTCCTTTC
The DNA here is from genome assembly GCA_038224035.1 of Gemmatimonadales bacterium. Classification (GTDB taxonomy): domain Bacteria; phylum Gemmatimonadota; class Gemmatimonadetes; order Gemmatimonadales; family Gemmatimonadaceae; genus JAABRT01. The sequence goes on along the minus strand of JBBRFQ010000186.1, from coordinate 2,553 downwards.
AGAACTGGTTCCTCACGCCGGTGCCGCTCCTGATGGCGCTGGCGATCTCGGTGCTTGAACTGTTCGTGGCGTTTTTGCAGGCGTTCATTTTCACGCTGCTGGCCAGCGTGTTCATCGGGCAGATTCGCGAGTCGCATCACTAATCGTCACAGGCGCAGTTCCGCGGAATCGGCGCTCCCCGCTTCTGCGTTACCGTACCCGATCGAGCGATCGGGGAACGTTCACAGAGCTCCGGCTCACCCGTGAACACCGTGTTGCAAAACATGTGGAGCACGCACCCCATAACGTTTTCTTCGAGAGTTTATCATGATTGAAGTACTCGGACTGCTGCAGGGAGCCACGGCGACCGGCCAGGAAGGGCTGATGGCAATTGGTGCCGGCATCGCCGCCGGCGGCGCCGTGATCGGTGCTGGCCTGGGCATCGGCCGCATCGGTGGCTCAGCGGTGGAAGGCATGGCGCGTCAGCCGGAAGCGGCCGGTCGCATCCAGACGGCGGCGCTCATTCTCGCCGCCCTCATCGAAGGCGCCGCGCTGTTCGGCGTCGTGATCGGCTTCCAGCTCCAGGGCAAGATCACGCTCTGACGTGATCAGGTGCCGGGGGCGCAACCGCGCTCCCGCACCGCGCTCTTTCTCCTGAACTCACGGAACAGATACATGCGTCTCGATTTGTCGCGCACTGCGGTTGCCGCCCGTATGACGGCTGTACTGGCAGTGGCGTCCTTCATTCCCACCGCCGTCGCGTTGGCCGCGCCGGAAGGGGAGGGTGGACCGGTGAACCTGCTGGAGCCGAACGCCGGCCTGATGGTGTGGACGCTCGTTGTATTCATCGGCCTCATGTACGTGCTCAAGAAGTTCGCCTTCAAGCCGCTGTTTGCTGCGGTCGAAGCACGCGAGCGTGCGCTCTCCGAAGCCATCGATGGTGCGAAGCGCGATCGTGACGCGGCCTCGGCGTTGCTCGCCGAGCAGAAGGCGCAGCTCGATGCGGGTCGTGGCGAGGCGCAGCAGATCATCGCCAGCGGTCGCGCGGTCGCCGAAAAGATGCGCGCCGACATGCTCGACGAAACGCGCAAGCAGCAAGGCGAAATGATGGAGCAGGCGCGTCGCGATATCGAAGGCGAAACAGCCAAGGCCATTGCCGATCTGCGCCGCGAGGCGGTTGATCTCGCCATTGCCGGCGCGGGCAAGGTCATCGAGCAGAATCTCGACACCGCCGGCAACCGTCGTATTGTCGACCAGTTCCTGGCCTCACTCGAAGCGCCCAAGGGACGCGGCGCATGAGCGTGCGAGGCTCCACCGCCGGTCGCAATTACGCCGACGCGCTGTTGTCGCTCGCCCGCAAGGCGGATGACACCGACGGCTGGGGTGGATTGCTGCGGCAAATCGCGGGTGCGATTGAATCAGATATGACACTGCGCCGTTTTCTGGAGTCGCCCCGCATTTCGGCGATTGCCAAGATGGGCGTGCTCGAGAAGGCGCTCAGCGACCGCGTGCCGCATGTGATGTTGCGCTGGTTGCAGGCGGTCGCGCGCAATCGTCGGCTCATGTTGTTGCCCACGATCGCCGACGAATACGATACCCTGCTTGACGAGTCGGCCAATCGTGTGCATGCGCGCCTCACATTCGCGCGTGAGCCCGGTGCGAACGACGCCACGGATATCGCAGCGCGTTTATCCGCGGTGCTTGGCAAATCGGTAGTGCCCCACGTGCTCATCGATCCGGCCGTGATGGGCGGTGTAGTAGTGCGCGTTGGCGACACGGTGATGGACGGCTCGGTACGTCGTCGACTGCAGATCATGCGCCGCCGTATGGCAGGGCTCGGCGGCCGCTAGTTGTCGCTGAGTTGTCCGGCGTGAGACGGGCGCAGTCGCGAAGAGCGGCGGCGCCCGTCATCTTTGACGTATGACTCCTTCCAACACTCGCCTCGTGTCGCTCCGTTCGTCGAGCGCGGCCGCGATGAGCCGTAGTGCCATGCGAAGTCACGCGATCCGTCGTGCCGCGATACGCCTTGGCGCGATACGCCTTGGCGCGATACGCCGTGCCGCGATACGCACGGGCGCCCTGTGCCTGCTCGCGGCGGCCGCGTGCTCGCCTCCGGTTACAACCGCACCGTCCGCTGCGTCACGCCCGTTGTCGGTGTTGCCCAACCAGGGGCCGGATGCGCCGCGCATACCGGTCACTCCGGCCACAACGCCGCCCAGCAGCGACACCGCGGGATACTGGCAGCAGCGCGCCGACTACACCATCATCGCAACGCTTGACGACGCACGCGGCGTCGTCTCAGCGCAGGGCACGCTGCGTTACACCAACAACAGTCCGAATTCGCTGCGTGAGCTGTGGTTGCATCAGCACCTGAACGCATTCCGACCGGGTTCACGCTGGAGCGCCACGGACGAACGCGAAGGACGCACGCGTTTTCAGGCGCTGAACGATCCCGACTACGCGTATGAACGGTTTACGCGTGTGCCGTCGGTCAACGGGCAAGCACTTGTGGTCACGTATCCGCTGGCGCCCGATAGCACCGTGGTGCATCTCGCGCTGCCGGCGCCTCTCGTG